>JAXHTH010000001.1:0-12414 GCA_034211115.1 Planctomycetota bacterium
CCCGGCTCGAGCAACGGATCCGGACCGTGAACGCGCAGATCGCGGAAACCAGGCAGCAGCTCGACGATCTCAAACGCAGCTACGCGGCGGCCGAGCGCCGGCTGCAGGCGACCGGCGCGGTGGGGCCGCTGCCGGACTGGAGCGTGCTCCTGTCCGCGCTCGCCGCCGAAACGGGCGAGCACGTCGTGCTCTCGGTCTGCGCGCTGGAGCCGACGCCCGCGGGCGAGGAGGCCGCCGGAGATGAGATCCGCGACCCGCAACGCGTCGGCGCCCTGACGCTGTTGCTGACCGGGTTCGGGCGAACGCAGCGCGACGTGTCCGATTTCGTGCTGCGGCTGGAACGGATCTCGCTGCTCGATTCCGTGTCGCTCGTGAGTTCCCGCCGCGAGCCGTTTCTGACCGATCACGCCACGGCCTTCGAGATCCGATGCTCCATCGGGGGTGAGAAGGGAGATGCGCCATGACCGCCCGCACCGGCCGGCAAGGATCACTCCTCGCGATCGACGCCCTCGGCGTCTCGATCTGCCTCCTGCTCTCCGTGGTCGGGTACTTCGGCGTCGTCTATCCGCACGCGGCCGGCGCGCGGGTCCTCTCCGAACGCCGGGACAGGCTCGAGGATCAGACCACGACCGCCCGTCAGCTCGCGACCTCGCGCGCCGCGCTGAATCGACGGCTCGAGTCGGCGCACGAGAAGCTCTCGGATCACGCCCTTGCGCTGGAAGCGGCATCGGAGCTCAACCGGCGCCTGGCCCGCCTCGGCGATCTGGCCACGGAGTGCGGGCTCGGGGTGGAGGAGATCCACGTGGGCGAGATCGTCCCCCGGCCGCATTACCGGATGGTCCCGCTCGAGTTGAAGTGCCGCGCCCGATTCCCGCAGGCCGTGCTCTTCCTCCAGCGCCTTCACCGCACCGCGCCCGATGTCGGCGTGTGGTCGCTCGAGCTGTCCGGTAATCCGCGGACTTCGCCCTCGGCGGCCACGGCCGAGTTCGACCTTGCGTGGTATGCGGCCCCGAAGCCGGACTGACGCCCCGAACCTGATCGTCTCCGCTTGCCCCGGACGGGTTCGTATCGTCTGATTCAGCGCTATGAAGGCGAAGTCATCCAGGGAGCGGAATGTCTTTATCGGAATCCTGGGCCTGGCGCTGGCGGCGCTGAGCGTCGATCGGGTCTTCCTCGGATCCGGCGCGACCGGCCCGGCGGAGGCGAGCGCCGCGGCCGAGGCGTACGCGGTGGACGCGTCGCCGGACGCGGCCGACCTCGAGCCCGTCGAGGATGCGGACGAACCCAGACCGCTCACGTCCGTCCTCGCGGATCGGATCAACACGTTCGGCCGCGCCGACGCACAGCCGATAAGCGAACTGCCCGATGTGTTCGGCACCCCGACGTCATGGGCGGGCGACGAGGCGTCCGGCGAGACCGGCGCACGGCCGACCAGCCCCGCACAGGCCTTCCAGGCCGACCATCGCCTCACCGCCGTCATGCTCAGCCAGTCCAATCCCGGGGCCGTCGTGGACGGCGCGTTTCTCAAGATCGGCCAGGCGCTCGACGGCTTCGCGCTGACGTCCGTCAACGAGCGCTCGGCGGTCTTCGAGCGCGATGGCGAGCGAGCCGAGCTTGCGCTCGATCCCCCGTCGCAGGCGCCGTGATCCCGCCGACACGCACCGGCCCAGGGGGCGATAATCGCGGGCCGCGATCCAACCCGGCCAAAGAGGCCGGATCCCTCCTTGTTCGCTTCCAACCCGCTAATCCTGCTCTGACGTCGTGACGATGATAACCCCGAGTCTGCCGGTCCTGGTCACGATAACGCCAGGGGGAGGCTGCACACGCCAAGTTCATGCCGGGCGGCTGACCTGAGCGTCATGGAGGCTTTCATGAGCGTACGGACACGCAAGAAGACGCGAGCATTCAGTCTCGTCGAGCTGGTCATCGTGGTGGTGATCCTCGCCATCATCGGGGCGATCGCCATTCCCCGCCTGAGTCGAGGCGCCGAAGGCGCGGCGGACTCGGCGCTGATCGCCGATCTGGCCGTCCTCCGCAACGCCGTGGATCTCTACACGACCGAGCACGAGGGCGAGCTGCCCACGATGGCCGACTTCGTCGACCAGATGCTGGAGTACAGCGACATCCAGGGGAACACGAACGCGGCGAAGGGCGGCGCGTTCATCTACGGACCCTATCTGAGGGCGATCCCGCCCCTGCCGGTGAACGGCGAGGGCGCGGGCGCCGGCGCCAAGGGCGACACGACCGTCGCGGCCGCCGCCGCCGCCGGCGTGGCCTGGATCTACGACGAAACCACCGGCTCCATCACGCCCAACACCGGGACCGCCACCGACGCCAGCGGCACGGCCTACAACACCTACTGAGCCGGCCCATCCCGGCACCGCCTGGCGCGCTCGGCATCCAAGGACGCGAGCGGTGCACATGCCACGGTCAGTCCCCTCAACCCGATCACGCGCGGACCGGATCCCGTCATCCGGTCCGTTGTCTTGTGAAGCGTGGTCCGGCGCGGCGCGGCCCGCGTTCAGCCTCGGCGAGCTGGTGCTCGTGCTGGCCATCATCGCCACCCTGGCTCTCATCGCCGCCCCGCGCTTCGCCAACGCGACGGCCCGCTACCGCTGCGAGCTCGCCGCCGGCCGCATCGTCGCCGACCTGACGCTGGCGAGATCGCAGGCGAAGGGACGGAGCCTCGCCCACACCGTCGCCTTCGACGCCGCGACGAACTCCTACCGGATCTTCGACGGCACCGAGATCGCGCTGGCGGAAACGGTCGAGGCCGTCCCGCTCGACGAGCCGCCCTACCAGGCCGCCATCACTTCGGTCGTGTTCGGGGTCGATGATGAGATCGTGTTCGACGGCTACGGCGTCCCCGACAGCGGGGGCACGGTCGTCGTCCGCGTCGGCGGCTTCGAGCATACCGTGCAGCTCGATCCCGACACCGGGGAGGCGAGCGTGCAATGAGAGCGCTTATGCGCCCCAACGCGAGCCCCGTCTCCCGCCGCCGAGATCGGACGGCATTCACGCTCATCGAGATGATCGCCTCACTCGTGATCATGTCGATTCTCCTCGTGGCGATGGGCGGGGCGCTGGTCATCTCCAGCCAGGCCGTGCCCGATGAGGACAACCGCACGACACGCATCATCGAGGCGTCCGAGGTCGTCGATCAGATCGCCTCCGAGCTGACCTATGCCATCACCGTCAGCGAGATGACGGAGACGGCGGTGACGTTCACCGTCGCCGATCGCGACAGCGACAGCGTTCCCGAGACGATCCGCTATGCCTGGTCGGGAACCGCCGGCGATCCGCTCACCCGCGAGTACAACGGCGGCGCGGCGGTCAATGTGCTCGAAGACGTCCACGCGTTCTCTCTGACCTACGGGCTGCACACGGAGGTCGAGGCTGCCGAGATCCAGATCTCGGAAGGCGCGGAGACCGAGCTGGTCAGCCACGATGTCGTGGCCGCCTCCGCTGACTTTGCGATTACGGGAACCGACGCGATCGCCCAGTATTTCCTGCCCACGCTTCCCGCCGAAGCGACGGCGTGGAGCATCACGCGCGTGCTGTTCATGGCCCGGGCCAACGGGACAAAGAACGGAGAGACGGCCGTCCGGATCCGTCCCTCGGACGGGTCCTCTCTCCCCGCGGGTCCGAAGTTCGAGGAGCATCTGATGGGCGAGAGCGGCCTCGGCGGGACGTACGCCTGGCAGGAATTCGCCTTCAGCGAGGTGTCGGACCTTGCGCCCGACGAGGGCGTCTGTCTCACCCTGGTGAACTACAACGCACAGGCGCCGATGGCGGACATCCAGTACGACGCCGGCTCCGGGAGCGGGCTCGCCACGAGCTCGGATGGCGGCGAAACATGGTCGAGCGCCGCCGGGCAGTCCCTGCGCTTCTTCATCTACGGCACCGTGCAGACGTCAACGACAATCCCCGGCGAGACCAGGGAGTACCTGCGGACCGTCACCGTCGCCCTCCAGGTCGGCGGGGACTCGACGGCTGACCTCCAGTCGGCGGCGCGGATCTTCAACGAACCGGAGGTGACGCCTTGATTCGCATGCCTATCGCATCGGCACACGCCGGCGTCACCCGCCGCAGAGGCTTCACGCTCGTGGAAACGGTGTTGTGCATCGTGGTGACGGGCCTGATGCTCGTCGCCGCGCTCAGCGCCACCGCCGCCGCCCGCGTGGGGCAATACAAGATCACGGAGCGCCAGCGCGGCAGCCTGCTCGGACAGGAACTGATGGCCGAGATCCTCGTCAAGACGTACGGCGAGCCGGACGGCGATCTCACCCTCGGTCCGGACACGGACGAAGGAACGGCCAACCGGCTCGACTTCGATGATGTCGACGACTACCACGGCTGGTCCGCCTCCCCCCCGCAGAACCCGGATGGCACACCACTCCCAGACCATGACGGATGGACACGGGCAGTGTCGGTCAGGAAGGTGATGGAAGCCAACCTCCGGGTGGCCGTCGGCGCCGAAACCGGCATCAAGGTCGTCACGGTCACCGTCTCTCACCACGGCACGCCGGTGGCGACGCTGACCGCGGTGCGGACATGCTCGGGCTAGCGGAGCGGCACGGACTGTCGCGGAGAAGCAGGATGCGAAAGAGAACGTTTCAGCGACGGGGAAGCGCCTACCTGCTGATCCTGGGGGTGGCGATGCTGCTGACCGTGATCGGCGTGGCGTCGATCTTCGCCGTGCGCGCCCAGCGGGAGGCGGCCGACATGACGAATGATGCGGTGAAGGCCCGCCTGTACGCCCGCTCCGGCATCGAGGTCGGGCTGCAGCGGATCGCCACGGCGCCGGCGTGGCGGACATCGCACGGCGAGGGGACCTGGTATTCGGATGTCGCCCTGGGAGATGGGACGTTCACGCTCGAGGCCCACGATCTCGGCCCCGAAGGCGACCTGGCGATGTCCTCGGACGGTGACCCGGTTCTCCTGATCGCCACCGGCTACAAGGGCGACGCACGCCACAAGCTCCAGGTGCGGCTGGAGGCGCCGCCGAGTGATGAACCGCTCACCTGCCTGGGGTCCGCGCTGCACGCGGGCGGCGACCTCGAGTTCACCACCGCCACCGTCAGCTCCAACGGCATCATCAGTGGCAACGCCGACGCGAACGCGGACGGCGGCTCCGTCAACGCCGTCGTGGAGGTCGTCGGCACCGCGACCGGCTCGACCTACACCCCCGCACCAACGGAGGGAGTGGAGGCGCGCACGATGCCCGAGGCGAGCGTCTTCGACGCCTACATTGCCGATGGAACCGCCATCGCACTTGCGGATATTCCTTCCGGAACGATCGAAGAGGTTGTCCTCAGTCCGGGGATGAACCCCTACGGCCCGGGACAGGTCGACGCCGACGGGATCTACGTCATCGACTGCCAGGGCAATGACGTGACGATCCGGAACTGCCGCATCGTGGGCACGCTCGTCCTGCTCAACGCCGGCGCGGGATCGGAGGTGACCGGGCAGTTGAACTGGGAGCCGGCCGTCACCAACTACCCGTCCCTTCTCGTGCAGGGATCACTGACGGCGACGTTCAGCGCGTGGGAGGTGCTCAATGAAGGCGAGTGGAGCGTGAACTTCAACCCTGCGCATACGCCATACGAGGGGCAGAGCGACAGTGATGAGGATGACATCTTCCCGACGATTCTGAAGGGGCTCGTGTATGTCTCGGACGATCTGAGCGTCGATGTGAACCCCGCCTTCGACGGCAGCGTGATCGTCGGCGGCGCGTTCAGCGCTTCCGGGCAGGCGATCTTCAACTATCGCTCCACGTTTTATGCCGATCCCCCGTCCGGCTTCGCGCCCTGTGAAGGCACAATGCAGGTCGTCTCCGGCACCTGGGCGCAGGTCGTCGATTGAGCGTGAGAGATAGCGGGGTGCGATGCTTCGACGCGAAGGGCGAAGCATGATCGGCGTGATTATGCCATCGCCGGGCGACGCGGATGACTTCGCAAGGCACGCTTCACCGCTGCGCGGATGAAGCGTGGCACCCGGTGGACGGGCGGGGTGCCATGCTTCGACCCGAAGGGCGAAGCATGATCGGCGTGATTATGCCATCACCGGGCGACGCGGATGACTCCGCAAAGCACGCTACACCGCTGCGCGGATGAAGCGTGGCACCCGGCGGGCTTACGCCGCGTAGGCTTCCTGGGCGCGGTGATGGGCGACCATCTCGTCGTACTTGCTGAAGTCCAGCGTGACGAAGATCTTCGCCAGGATCGGGTCGAACTGCGCACCGGCGCACTTGCGGATCTCGTCCAGCACCTTCTCGCGGGGCATGGCCGGGCGGTAGGCGCGGTTGGAGCTCATGGCGTCGAAGGCGTCGGGGAGGCCGAGGATGCGCCCGAAGAGCGGGATCTCCTCGCCCGCCAGCCCGTGCGGATAGCCGCGCCCGTCCCAGCGTTCGTGGTGATGCAGCACGCCGGGGAGCAGGTCCTCCATCTGCGGCACGTCATGGAGGATGTTGAAGCCGATGATGGGATGCTGCTTGATGAACTGGAACTCGCCGTCGGTGAGCCGACCGGGCTTGCGGAGCACCGCCTCGGGCACGCCGATCTTGCCCACATCGTGCACGATGCCGGCGAGGAAGACGCGCTCGATCTGCTCCTCATCGAGCCCCGCGGCCCGGGCGAGCTCGCGCCCCAGGTGCGCCACGCGATCGGAGTGGCCGCGGGTGTAGGGGTCTTTCGCATCGACCGTGGCCGTCAGCGCCTGCACGGTTCCCACGAACAGGGATCGCAGCTCCTCGTAGCGGGTGACGTTCTGGTGGAAGGCGCCGAGGATGCAGGCCGCGGCGTCCATGAGCTGCGCCTCGACGCTGTTCACGTCCGGGTCGTGTCCGCTCTTGTTGCCGGCCATGAGGGCGCCGATGATGCGGTCGTCGTAGGTCACTTCCTCGACGAGGATCTCCGAGCCGACCATTGCCGCCAGCGCGCTCTTCCCGGGGTCGAGGATGCGCGTCCAGTCATCGCCCGCCCATGATTCGATGAGCTGTCCGGCCAGTTCGTTGAACATGGGGGCCGGGCAGGGCAGATCGCCGTCCAGGATCAGCTCGCCGTCGAGATCCTTCAGCGCCAGCTTCGAGGGCACGTACTTGATCGCGACCCAGCCGAAGGTGAGCAGGTAGTGCAGTTGCCGACAGATCGACTCGACGAACTGGCGCGGGCTGTCCAGCGCCGTCATCTCGCGGCTGAGCCGATACAGGAACGAGATCTGTTCATAGGCGTCGGCGAGCTGCTTGGCCAGATCGTTGGCGGCAAACTGGCTCTGCTCCGCGCTCTCCCGATCCGCCGCTGCCCGCTCCAGGAGGTCCGAAAGCTGTCGCACGTAGGCGTCGCGGGTGAGCACGTGCGGCCGGAGGGCGCCGCGGGCGGCGCCGACTTCGATCCCGTGTGTCCGGCAGAGCGCGGCGAACGCCTCGGATTCCAGCGCGGCCGGTTCGATGATGACGGCGATCGTGAGTTCCGTTCTGCCCTCGCGCTGCACTCGGCTGATCGGTGCGAACGCGCATCCGTCGAAGTGCTCGTACGGAACGGGATCGGCTCCGTCCAGCCAGCGCCGGGCGCACGCCGTGACCACATTCGCGATCTCATCCGACTGAAGCCATCGGTCGACGGGCGCGTCGAGCGAAGGCTTCTGCCGGATCTGTCCTTTCCCGTCCAGTCGCCAGACGAGCAGGCCGAGCGCTTCGCATGACATCGGCCCTGCCTCGGATGCGTTCAGTTCGGCGGAGTCTGCGCTGAGGATCGTCATGCCGCACACTCTCCCGTGTTGTCCCCCCCTGCGGATTGCAGCATCTCATCCAGCTTCTGGATGAGATCGATCGGGCTGAAGGGCTTGTCCATGAGATGCTGGACATTGGTCTCGGTCAGGGCCGACGGCTGGACCTTGTGGCTCCGGGCGGTGAGCAGAATGATGGGGATCCCCGCGGTCCGGGCGTTGGCCCTCAGTCGCTGCGCCATCTCCAGCCCGTCGCCGCCGGGCATCTGGTAGTCGGAGATGACGGCGTCGGGGAGCTCGGCGCAGGCGATGTCATACGCCTGCCTGCCGTTGCCTGCCACCAGCACCGTGTACCCGGACTTCTCGAGCTTGTAACGCGTCACGTAGATGATGTGTGGCTCATCATCCGCAATGAGAACCGTCATCGGATGCTGGCTCATGGACCGGGTCCCGTTCAACTTGCGGCGAGGAATATCGTTGTGTCGACCCTGTTTTATCGGAGATCCTCTCCCGGGGGTTGAGACTCATCAGGCAGGGCCGGAACGCGGATCGGCCGCGGCAGGCTTTGCGGCGGTGCGGCCGACCGCCGCGCCCGACGACTCAGGGAACGGTCCGATAAAAGAAGACTCGGGTGGCCCTGCGTCCAGGCCGCGTCCGCTCCGGAACGAAAGGCGAGCCCGCTCATCTCGGAGCGGGCTCGGGCGCGGGGAGGTATGGAGGGAGCATCCGAAGTGGGCGGGAAAGCACGCTGCGTCGGGATCATCCGGCCCAGTTCGCGAGCAGGATGAGCAGGTCTGCGGTGTCGACCCTGTCATCAGCGTTGAAGTCGGCAGGGCAGTCGGCCGGCGGGTCGGGACAGTCGCCCCAGGCCGCGAGCAGAAGCAGAAGATCGGACGTGTCGACCTCGCCGTCGCCATCGACATCGCCCGGCATGTCGGACGAGGCGGGGCGCAGGAAGGCGATGCGGTTGGCGAGCTGGCCGCCGATCATGGTGAAATCGCCGGCCACGGCGAGGGCGGGTCCGCCGGCCTCTTCGCCGATGGGGGCGAGCGCGCGCACGATGTCGTTGGCCCCCTCGCCCAGAGCGGACCATGACAGGCCGTCCCATCTGGCGATGTTCTGCGCCTCCACGCCTCCGGCTTCGCTGAACTCGCCGCCGACGTAGAGCGCGGGGCCCGAGCCGTCATCAAAGACGGCGAGGGCGAAGACCTCGCCGTTCACGCCGTCTGCGAGCGGCGACCAGTCCGCCCCGTCCCATTTCGCGACGTGCCGGGCAGACACGTGTCCGGCGATGGTGAAGTTCCCGCCGACGTACAGCGCTTCGCCCGCGCCGTCATCGAAGACGGCCAGCGCGTTGCCGATGTGGTTGAGACACCCGCCCAGCGGCGACCATTCGGAACCGTCCCACCGCGCGATGCCGTTGCACGTTCCTCCACCTTCGAGCATGACGCCCATGATGCCTGCGCCGTACAGGTCCGGTCCGCCGCCGTCGTCCCAGACCAGCATCTGATACGCCGCGCTGGCCAGGTCGCCTGCGGTATACCAGGTCGTTCCATCCCAGCGGACGATGTAATCCGTCCATCCGTCGGACGCCTCGAAGACGAAGCCGCCGCTGACGTAGAGTTCCGGTCCGTCGCCGGCGTCATAGACGGCGAGCGCGCTGAGCCAGGAGTTCGGCGCATCGTTGATCGGCGTCCAGCTTTCGCCGTTCCAGCGCCAGAGCGAGGGCGGCGGCCCAAGGAGGGCGGCAATGTACAGATCACCCTGGAACGGGCTGATGGAGAATACGTCGCCGAACGACTGGTCCTCGCCGAGCGGCTGCCAGGCGCTGCCGTCCCAGAGCGCGATGTCGGCGATGTCGGCCCCGCCGGCGGAGGTGAACATCCCTCCGGCGATGAGCGCCGAGCCGGTGGGTGAGGCCTCATCGCCGGCGTACAGGACGTTGATCCGGTCGTTCATGCCCGGCTGCCCCGGGCCGACGTCCCAGACCGGTTCCTCCGCGACACCGCTCGATACTCCGGCGGCGAGCGCGGCCGCGTATGACGCGAGGGCGAGGAGGTGCGTGGTGCGTGAGGCGCGGCGTATCACGATTCCGGTCAGCATGGAGCGCTTTCCTTTCTTTCTGCACGGCCGGCGCGGGGCGATCCTGCGGCACCGTTGCCGCGCATGGCTTTGTATATGTCGCTTCCGTGGCGGCGATCTTGCAGAAAACCTCCGAGGGAAGGGGGACCCGGCTTCGCGCGGGGTCGAGGCTACGACCAGTTTGAAAGGAGGATGAGCAGGTCCGCCGTGCCGACCGTGCCGTCGCCATCGAGATCAGCCGGGCACTCTTCCGGGGGATCGGGACAGTCGCCCCACGCCGCGAGCAGCATGAGCAGATCGGCGGTGTCCACGACGCCGTCGCCGTCGAAGTCGCCTGTGGCAAGGTCCATCGACTCGATGGCCAACGGATATGTGTCGGGCGGCAGGTATCCGCCTTCGCCGTCGCCCGGCAGGACCGACAGCCACGCCGTGCCGCCGAGGCTGACCGTGGCGAGATCCGGCACGCCGTCGGCGTTGAAGTCCGCCGACCGCGACGACACGGGAAAGAGACCTTCCGGATGCACCGCCGTGTCATAACCGATCCACGGTACGTCGAAGGGGACATCGGCCCGACCGGAGGAACCGGCCGACGCCAGTGCGGCGAGGACAAAGGGAATTGCGTATTTGACCATCATGATTCTCATCATTTCGTTTACGTCTCGCCGGTCCTCATGGCGGATGATCGGGGCTGCGGCGGAGGTTGCGGTCCTGTCAGAGAAGAGCGGATGTTGTCCTCCACACAGCACGGTCCGGCTCGGCCACACCGCCGCCGCGGGCGTGAGGTCGGGCGTGCGACATCGTCCGCCTGCGAGCGGAGGCGCCAATCGGCGTCCTGATACAGGGAGAATGGACGATTCGCGCGAGTGACGGAACCAGCCTGGCCTCGAAGGCGAGAATCGGGATCGCGACACGGTGCATCCGGAACGAATCGCACGGCCGCAGATAGGCTGCGCCAAAACGACGCCAAGAAGACCGACTCTTCATCGACAACACTCTCGGCGCGGCCGTCTTCCTTGAACACAACCCGCTCTTCACCGGGCAGGAAGTACGCAACGACACGGAGGTGCAGATACGTGACCGCAGAGTTCCGGCCTCGGTCGGCCTCATCCTGGGATGCACGGTACGACCTCCAGCAATTGGGCAGCAATTCGTCGAACTGGCTCGGCAGGGTGTCGGCCATGTGTGCATGGACGTCAGGGCGGCACGCGCACGGAGCAGTCTTTCGCTGCACCACAGACGGCATCAGGCTGAGGAACGTTGCCGGGGACCGGGGACCGCAGATGTCGCTGGTCGAGAGGGTGCGGTTCCTCCACTCCAGAGCGATCGACCGCAGCGCGGCTTGATGCCATCGAAGCCGCCGAAACGAGTGATAGAATGGCGGTACGGATGGCAGGCGTGAGCCCTGGCCAGAGCTCCAGTAAGGTTCAGGACGTTGCGGTCAGCGTCGATCGCAGCGCCCAGCAGAACGCCAAGTCGCGGGTCCTGGTCGGATGGGCATGGCGGGTAATCGGCTGTAGAATCTGGACTCGGGCCCGTGACGGAACTGGCAGACGTAGCGGACTTAAAATCCGCGGCCCCGGAAGGGGCGTGAGGGTTCGAATCCCTCCGGGCCCATCGCCCTTGTGATTCTGACCGGCCGGCGGGCGGCGCGGACGATCCGTCCCGGGCGTCGCGCGGCGCAGGCGGGCTCAGAACCGCGCCACCGCCGCCTCGACGTGCTCGAACGTCACCTCCCGCTCGGCGAAGCGCGCCACCTGCTCGCAGTTGGCCTTCATCAGACGCGAAGCGCCGCGCGGAAAGTCCCGCAGCAGGTGCTCCGGCTCGTGGGCATCGGCCGACAGCGTCATCGGAATCCCCCGGCTGCGGCAGGCCCGCACCAGCTCGAAGGATGGATACCCGTCCGCGCACGGCTTGTGCCACCCGGCGGTGTTCAGCTCGACGACCATTCCCGAGCGCGCGATCGCATCCAGGGCCGCATCGATCTCCTCATCCAAATCCAGCGTCGGCCGGTAGCCGAACTTCTTCGGGAGATCGAGGTGGGCGATGATGTCGAACAGACCGCTCTCGGCGAGCGTGCGGATGCGATCCCAGTAGAGGCGGAACCGATCGGTGCGCTGGACGGGGCTGAGCGCTTCCCATTCGTCCGGCGTGGCGTCGACGCGAAAGCCGTCGATCTCGTGAACGGCCCCGATGAGGTAATCGAAGCTGATCTCCTTCAGCGCCTCGCCGATCGCCTCGGCCTGCTCGGGAAACCAGTCGACCTCCAGTCCAAGCCGGACGACAGGGCCGGCGGCGCCCTGCTGGGCCCTCACCTCCCCGACGTATTCAGCCAGGCGATGGGGATCCATCGCCCAGCGCGGCGTGCGCCCGCTGGGATGAAGGACGAAATGATCGGAGATGCCCAGCTCCTCGACGCCAAGCTGACGGGCGGCGTCGACGAGTTCGGGGATCGAGGCGACGCCGTCGCTGAAATCCGAGTGATTGTGATAGGTGGCGATCATCGTGTTTCACAACGAACCGGGACAGGGGTGGAGAGAGGACGCGGCGCCGGGGACGGCCCGGCGCTCCGCGACAGTGCCATAAACATAGCCCGGCGACAGACCGATG
>JAXHTH010000002.1:0-43382 GCA_034211115.1 Planctomycetota bacterium
GGAAGGTCCCGCTCTCGAACATGCGGCAGACGATCGCCAAGCGCCTCGTCGAGTCCAAGACCACCATCCCGCATTACCAGGTCTCGATGAGCCTCAACATGGACCCGTTGCTGGAGCTGCGCAAGACGCTCAACGAGCAGCTCAAAGAGCACGGCGTCAAGCTGTCGGTCAACGACTTCCTCGTCCGCTCCTGCGCGCTGGCCATGCACGAGCACCCGGAGTTCAACGCCTCCTGGGGCGGCGACAGCATCATCATCCACGGCGAGATCAACATCGGCGTGGCCATCTCCGTCGGCCGCGAGCGCGGCGGGGGACTCGTGGTCGGCGTCATCCGAACCGTCGACCAGAAGAGCCTGCGCATGATCTCCTTCGAGACGCGCCGGCTGGCCGAGAAGGCCCGCACCCGCGGCCTGTCGCTCGAGGAGATGGACGGGGCGACGTTCACCATCTCCAACCTCGGGATGTACGAGATCGATCACTTCACGGCGATCATCAACCCGCCCAACAGCGCGATCCTCGCCGTCGGCGCCGCGGCGGAGAAGCCCGTCGTCCGCGACGGGCAGCTCACGATCGGACGCGAGATGGAGGCGACGCTGAGCTGCGATCACCGCGTCATCGACGGCGCGATGGGCGCCGAGTACCTCCAGACCCTCAAGCGGTTCATCGAGAACCCCAGCACGCTGCTCGTCTGAATGTGAAATGCGCACGTGCGCACATGAGCACATTGTCACATTTTCACATGCGCGCCGCTCACGCCGGGCCGAAACCGCCGCGGCGCAGGCCCGGGTCGCCCCCCTCATCGCTCATCGCTCATCGCTTCTTCAGAACCCCCCCGTCCGCATGCGATCGAGGCTCTCGGGGAAGGGGTAGCTGGCGAAGAAGCCGGTGGGGGCCATCTCCCACATCCCCGAGCAGGGATAGACGTCGGCGCGGTAGCCCGCCTCCCACATGGTCCGCAGGACGGTCTCGAAGCTGGGTTCCCGGCCGTCGGGTCCCACGAGCCGGTTGGCCTTGGCCCCGAGGAAGCACACGCTGGCCGCGGGCCGGCGATCCCACCGCCCCTCCAGCATCTTCACGATCGTCTTGAACCCCCGCGCCAGGTCCGGGATCGTGAAGTGGTTCTGCCCCCGCGGGCGGAGGACGCCGAGGATGAGCAGCCGATCGAGGTCGAACTTGAGGATGTAGGGCTCGCGGTCCCCGGCCGCATGCACGTGCACCGATTCGTGGAACATGCGGGCGAAGGTGGTGGCCGCCTTCACCGTCCACTGGCTGGTGCTCACCAGTTCCAGCAGCTCGCCGAGGATGCCGTGGGAGTTGTCCACGTCGTTCACGCCGCAGATCACGGTCCGGTACCGCCCGGCCACGAGATCCGCCAGCAGGTGGTGGCCCCACATGATGCGGATGCGGTCGCGGGTGTTGGAGGCCTGTCGCGAGTCGCCGGAGGGGATGAGGATGATGCGGTCGGCGCGGCGGTCGGCCTCCACGAGCTGGTCGCCGTCGTCGTCGTAGAGCCGCATGGGGGATTCGGTCCTGGCGGGATTCGCCACGGGATTGCTCCTATTCGTACGGGCGCGAGAAGTATACACTCACCCGCGGCACGGTCTCCCCGCGTGCCGGGCCGGTCCCGAGGGGGCCGGCGCGGGAAAAGCCGCCGGCACGTGGAGAATGGGCCGAGGCGCGCCGATAGAATCAGGATATACGCCTCCAAAAGGTGTCCGGAGCCACGTTTTGCAACCCTCGCGTTGCCCCGTTTCCGCAGATGGACAGGTACACGATGAAAGCCAAACCCCGTTATCCCGGTATCCGCCTCACGACCAACGGCAACCAGTTCGTGTCTTACTACACCGAGGCGCGCGTCGCCGACGGCGGTGTGTTCTATCCCATTACGCCGTCCACCGAGATGGGCGAGAACTTCCAGCTCGCCTTCGCCGAGGGCAAGCTCAATGTCTTCGGCCAGTACAAGGTGGCCATTGAAGCCGAAGGCGAGCACGCCGCCCAGGGCGGCGCGATCGCCCTCTCCACCACCGGCCGGCGCGTCGTCAACTTCACCTCCGGCCAGGGGCTCATTTACGGCCTCGAGCAGTATTACCACGCCCCGGCCAAGCTCTCGACGATGATCGTCCAGATCGGCGCCCGCGCGCTGACCAAGCACGCCCTCAACGTGCACTGCGGCCACGATGACATCTACGCCGCCATGGACACCGGCTGGATCATGCTCGTCGGCAAGGACGCCCAGCAGGCCGGCGACCAGGCCCTCATCCTCCGACGCGTCACCGAGAAGGCCCTCAACCCGGGCCTCAACGTCCAGGACGGCTTCCTCACCACCCACCTGGAGCGCACCTTCCGGATGTGCGAGTCGGAGCTCATCCGCGAGTTCCTGGGGCATCCCGATGACGAGATCGAATGTCCCACGGAAGCGCAGCGCGAGTTGTTCGGCCCCACGCGGCGCCGCGTGCCCCGCGTCATCGATCTCACCAACCCCGCCCTCATCGGCCCGGTGCAGAACCAGGAACACTACATGAACGGCGTGGTCGCCCGGCGCAACAACTTCGCCGAGGAGATCCTGCCCATGCTCGAAGAGGCCTACGAGGAGTTCGGCCGGCTCACCGGCCGACACTACGGCCTCATCAGCAAGTACAGGACCGACGACGCCGACTACGTGTTCATCTCGCTCGGCTCGGCCGCGGAGAATATCGAGGCCGGCGTCGATTACCTGCGCAAGGAGCGCGGCGCGAAGGTCGGCTCGATCCACGTCAACGTGCTTCGCCCCTTCCCCGTCGCCGCCATCGTCGAGGCGCTGAAGGGCAAGAAGGCGTGCATCATCCTCGAGCGCACCGACGAGCCCCTCTCGCCGGACAACCCGCTCGCCCGCGAGGTGCGCACCGCCCTCACCAAGTCCTACATTCATCCGGGCTTCCCGCACCGCGCCGGCTATCCGACGCTCACCCACGAGGAGGTGCCGCGGAACTTCAGCGGCGTCTACGGCCTGGGGTCGCGCGACTTCCGGCCCGAGCACATCCTCGGCGCCTACGAGTACGTCGCCGACGGCCGCAAGCGCCAGGACGGCAAGGGCGCCGCGGACGGCGTGACCTTCTTCTACCTCGGCGTCGACCACCCCTACGCCGTCTGCTCCGACGACACTCCGCCCTTCCTGCCCGAGGGAGCCATCTCCGTCCGCATGCACTCCATCGGCGGCTGGGGCATGATCACCACGGGCAAGAACCTCGGTGAGATCATCGGCAACTTCGGCGACTTCGTCGCCGAGCGCGACAACGCCGTCGACGAGTTCGGCGAGCGCAAGGAAGTCATCCACGTCAGCGCCAATCCCAAGTACGGATCGGAGAAGAAGGGCGCTCCCACGTCTTACTTCCTCGTCGTCGCGCCCGAGCGCATCCGCGTGAACTGCGACCTGCGGCACGTGGACGCGGTGCTGTGCCCCGATCCCAAGGCGTTCCTGCACACCAACCCCCTCGCCGGCATGCGGGAGGGCGGCGCGTTCGTCTGGGAATCCACCGAGAGCCCGGACAAGGCCTGGGAGCGCATCCCGAAGAAGTACCGGCAGGAGATCCTCGACAAGAAGATCCGCATCTTCGTGCTCAACGGGTTCAAGATCGCCCGCGAGAGCACCGACCGGCCCGACCTTCAGCTTCGCATGCAGGGCAACGCCTTCCTCGGCGGGTTCTTCCGCGTCTCCAGCTTCCTCAACGACTACGGCATCGGCACGGAGCACTTCCACCAGGTCGTCCGTGACCAGTACGTGAAGAAGTTCGGCCGTCTCGGCGAAGCCGTCGTCGAGTCCAACATGCAGGTCATGACCAAGGGCTTCGACCAGACGCAGGAGATCGTCTACGGCGACGTGGACGCGCCGGACCGTTCGAGCATGCAGGGTTCGCCGCTCGTGCCGCTCGACGGCGACGTCCGCCGTCTCAACGGCGAAGCAACGACGGAATGGGACGTCCATCGCCCGCCCGTCTTCTCCCTGGACTACTTCGACGGCGAGTTCCGCTCCGGCTTCGGCTATCACCAGCCGTCCTCGCCGCTCGCCTCGGTGGGCGTGATGGCGGCCGCGACCGGGGCCACCGCCTCCAAGGCCGTCTCCCGGCGCCAGTCACCGCTGTTCATCCCCGAGAACTGCACGCAGTGCATGGCATGCATCGCCATCTGCCCCGACACCGCGATGCCCAACACCGCCCAGGGAATCGGGACCGTCCTCGGCGCCGCCATCCGGCATTACGTTTCGAACATCAGTGATCGCGACAAGCTCCTGAATGCGGTTCCCGACCTCGAGGCGAAGGCGCGCGAGAAGATGCTCGAGGCGGCCAGGGCCAAGGAGGCCGTGCCCTTTGCGCAGATCGTCCGAGACGTGGTCAACGAGCACGACGGCGTGAGCGAGAAGGCGAAGAACGAACTCTTCGGCATCATCGACATCCTTCCCCTGGCCTACACCAAGGCCAACGCGATATTCTCCTCCGTGGAGAAGAAGTCGCCGGGCGAGGGCGGCCTGTTCTCGATCTTCATCAATGACCGCTGCAAGGGGTGCGGCGCCTGCGTGCATGAGTGTCCCGCCGATGCGCTGCGCATGGAGCCGGACAGCGAGGAGGTCAACACCCGCAACGCCTCGACCCGCGCCTTCCTCGATCTGCTCCCCGAGACGCCCCGCAAGTACCTGGGGCTCTACGATCCGGAGCATCCGGAGGATTCCAAGGCCGCGGCCCTCCGCAACCACCTCATGCTTCGCGGAAACTACGAGGCGATGGTGTGCGGCGACGGGTCCTGCGCCGGGTGCGGCGAGAAGAGCGTCCTCCACTCCGTCTCCTCCGTCACCGAGGCGTTCATGCGGCCGCTCTATCACCAGCGGGCCGATCGGCTGGATGACAAGGCTCAGCGCCTCGCCGACGAAGGCGCCAAACGCCTCGCGGCCCTCTCGAAGAAGAACCCCGACGAGTACAGGCTCTTCAAGCGGGCCGTCGCACATCTGCTCATGCAGCTCGGCGGCGAGAGCGCTGAAGACACCGACACCCGTCTCGCCCGGCACGGCGACATCTCCGACGGGCAGATCATCGACGCCCTCATCACCGTCCTCAGGCAGGACGCGTTCAACCACCGCGACCTCCAGGCGGTCGACGGGCGGCTCGCCAACGGCATGGCCTGCATGGCCATGGGATGCCACACCGGCTGCAACACCGTCTACGGCTCCACCCCGCCCAACAACCCCCACCCCTATCCCTGGATGAACAGCCTCTTCCAGGACGGCGTGACCATCTCCTGGCTCATGGGCGAAGGGTTCATCCAGGACCACGCCCGCCGGTCGGTCGTGCCCGAGCGCCTCGCCACCGCGCTGCTCGAGCGCGATGAAAGCGTGATCACCGACGATGAGTACTTCGACCTCTGCCACTTCACCGACATCATGATGACCGACCGGGAGATCCTGGAGCTGCCCAAGGCCTGGGCGGTCGGCGGCGACGGCGGCATGGGTGATATCGGCTTCCAGAACAGCTCCAAGGTCATCCTCCAGAATCGCCCCAACGTGATGGTCCTCATGCTCGACACGCAGGTGTACTCCAACACCGGCGGCCAGAACTCCGATTCCTCCCCCGCGCCCGGCGGGTTCGACATGAACCAGTTCGGCGCCGCCACCGAGGGCAAGCTCACGGAGAAGAAGAGCGCGGCGGAGACCTTCACCGTCGGGCACGGCTCGCCGTTCATCGCCCAGATCTCCATGGCCAACGCCGCCAAGTTCTACAAGGCGATCCTCGACGGGCTCACCTACCGCGGCACCGGCTTCTACCAGTGCTTCAGCTCCTGCCTCGCCGAGCACGGCGTGGGCGACGATATGGCCATCATCCAGGCCCAGCGCATCCGCGACAGCCGCGGCCTGCCCGAATTCACCTTCAACTCAGGCGACAGCGAGCTGTACGGCGAGGCGATGAACCTCAAGGGCAATCCCGACATCGACAAGGACTGGTGGACCACCAAGTTCAAGAGCACCAAGGAAGCGTACAAGTACACCGTCGCCCACTGGGCGATGACCGAAGCCCGTTTCCGACGTCACTTCAAGACGATCAAGGAAGAGCAGGCGAAGGAGATGATTCCCCTGGAGGACATCCTGATTCGCCTTACCCAGGCCGATATCACCCGCCGGCGGTTCCTCGATCCCACGCACCGCGCGTACGTGCCGGACTTCGAGGTGTACATCCAGGCCGAGCGCAACGATGGCAAGATCGTGTACCTGAGCCTGTCACGGCAGATGGTGCTCTTCGCCGTCGAGCGGCGCAAGGCCTGGCGCATGCTCCAGAGCCGCTCGGGCATCGAGAACCTCGAGGCGAAGGCCCAGCTCGCCCTCGTGAAGAAGTGCGATGCGGATGAGATCTCCCTCGATGATCTCAAGACCCGCGGGCAGGAGCTCTTCGAAGCGGAGCTCGCCGCCCTCGGCGGCGGCGCCAAGCCCGCGAAGAAGAAGCAGCCCGTCGCGGTCTGACTCGCGCCCGCCGCACATCTCCCCGATCCTCTGAGCCCCGCATGGCCATGCGGGGCTTTTCTTATGACTGCGATGAACGCACCAGCGAGCCGCGGCGTCCCCGCCAGCGGGTCGCCCCCGACGGGCAACGGCTTCCATCGCGCCGACCGCACACGGGATGGTCGACCGAGACCCGCTCGCGAGGACGCGGCGGCTCGCCTGTCGGGTGCCACCGCCAGCGACCAATTCCGGGGGGTGGGAGTCGGCGGTGGGCAACTCGCATCGCCCCCCGAAAAGCACGGCCGACTCGGCCCCCGGATGCGCTCGCCGGCCATGGCACCCGCGGTTGGCTACGCCATCATCTCGCGATATGCGATGAAATCATCATACATGCGCAGGAACACGGCGTGCCTGGCGTCGTGATACCTTCTGATGTCACCGACGGCGGGGGCGATCGTTTCTCCGGTGTGGTTCATCGCCGCCATCGCGTCGAGGACCGACATGTAAGTTCCGGCCGCGACGGCGCCGAGGATCGCCGAGCCCAGAAGGACCGCCTCCGGCTCCGCGGGGAGGACAATGTCACAGCCGGTGATGTCCGCGTGCTCGCGCAGAAACACCGGGTTCTTCGTCCCGCCTCCGCAGGCGAAGATCGTCTCGATGCGATAGCCCGCTTCGTTCATCGCCTCGATGATGTGCCGCGTGCCGTGCGCGACCGCCTGGATCGTCGCGAGATAGAGAAGCGCCAGGTCATCGACGGTGTCGGAGAGCTTCAGGCCGCTGATGACGCCGCGCAGCGTCGCATCGGCGCGCGGCGAGCGGTTGCCGTGAAAGTACGGCAGCACGTGCAGCTCTTTCGTGAGCTGCGCGGGGAAGGCTGCATCGGCGCCGGGCGCAGCGAGGCGGGCATTGAGCAATTGATAGATCGTCTTCTCTTCGCGCTCAGCCTGCTCCTTGAGTTCGACGGCGCGGGCGTGAGAGAAGATGATGTGATCGATCAGGGCGCCGGTGGCGGACTGCCCGCCCTCGGTGAGCCACAGGCCGGGGATCATGGCGCTGTAGTAGGGGCCCCAGATGCCGTCGATGAAACGTGGCTCGCGCGAGACCGCCATGTGACAGCTCGACGTCCCGCCGATGAGGGCGAGTCGCCGATCCATGTCCGCTTCAGTCGGCGCGCGGCCTTCCAGCGCGGCGCCGAGCATCCCGAGGCCGCCCGCGTGTGCGTCGATGATCGACACGCCCACCGCGGTCCCGGGCGCAAGACCCAGCTCGTCCGCCGCCTGTTGCGTCAGGCCGTTGCCGATCGCCTCGCCCATGGGGCGCACGGTTTTTCCAATGCGCGCGTAGTCCTCATCGACGAACTCCCCGAGCCCGATGGCGCGCCAGTAGGAATCATCCCATCGCCCCACGCTCGCGCTGTTGGTTCCCGCGTCTTCGTGCCCGAGATACGTCCACTTGCAGACGGTGGAGCACAACGATCGCACATCGCGCCCCGTCGCGCGATAGGTGAGGAAGTCGGGCAGGTCGAGGAAGCGCTTCGCCCGCCGCCACGTCTGCGGCAGGTTCTCCTTCAGCCACAGGAGCTTGGGCGACTGCATCTCGGGACTGATCCGCCCGCCGACGTAGCGCAGCACATCGTGCCCGATGGCGTTGATGCGCTGCATCTGGTCGAGTGCGCGATGATCCATCCACACGATGATGTTCTGCTCGTCTGCGCCATCCGGGCTGATCGTCACCGGCCGGTCGTCTTCATCGAGCGCGACGAGGGAGCAAGTCGCGTCGAAGCCGATGCCCTTCACGTGCTCGGGTTTCGCCCCGGCATCGTTCAGCGCCTGGCGCACCACTTGACCGCAGGCGCGCCAGATGTCATCGGACGACTGCTCGACGAAGTCCGTCTGCGGTCGCCACATCCGGATCGGCTCGGTCGTCGCGGCGAGCATCGTTCCCTTGGAATCGAAGACGCCCGCCCGGGCGCTGCCGGTGCCGACGTCGAGGCCGATGAAGAGCGGGGCGGTCATCGTGGTTCCTGGTCAGCGGTGGATCAAAGGAGAGAACGCGGGTGAATCGCGTCACGAAACGGGGATGACCGGCAGCGTCGATTCAGTTGCCGCGCATGATGCGCACTCTGAACCCCAGCGCGCGGCTGAGGGCGATCATCTCGCTGAAGATGTCGCCGTAGGCGACAACGATGTGGTTGGACATGTAATGCGCCATGACGGTGTCCTGCCGGACGCGGAGGTCGGCGGCCATGAACGGCCATTGCCGCGTCGTGCCTTCCCACCACGCATCGCGCTTCTCCGGCGGCAGCGTGACCGCCTCGCCGGTGCCGATGTCCATCCACAGCGCGGCGTCCCTGATGTACGTCCGCGCCCAGGTGATCTCGCCGGGCAGGCTCTCGCCGCAGAACGTCCCGCCGGGCACGGGGAAGTACCCGCTGGGCTGGCGGTGGGAGTGCACGCCCTCCAGCGTGTCCGGGTCGTGATTGAACGCATAGGCGCTGCAGGAGCCGCTGTTGAGGAGGACCCAGAGGAAGCGGCCATCGTGCTCGCCGCCCCAGCGGACGTCGTGGAACATCACCGCCTGGTGCAGATCCCGCGCCTTGAGCAGGCGCTTCATCATCTCCATGGGCACGAGGTTGCCCTGGTCGGCCTCGGTGGCGGTGGCGATCGTGTCGCCGCTCGACTCCGGCCGGCAGATGGAGTTGAACAGACCCTCGGCGAAGTCCGACGGCGGGCGGGTGTTGATCAGCCCGAGCTGGTACTGCCAGCCGAGGCAGTCGGCCTTGAACTCGTCGATCAGGTCAAGGACGACCAGGTAATCGCGCAACTGCTCGCGGGTGGCGTATTCATCGAAGTCCTCCGCCTCGGCCTCGCCGTAGTGGAACGTCACCCCTTTCTTCTTCACGAACTTCAGCGCATCGTCGATGCGCTTGTCAGCGATGGACCGGCCGCGATCGATGATCCAGGCCTGGTCGACCTTGTGCTCGGTGAAGCCGAGGGGGTTGAGCAGGCGGGGGCCGAAGTAGCCGTTGATCATGCCCATGGAGGTGTCGCCGAGCATGAGGGCGAGGACGCGCCGGTCGCGGATCTCATCGGCCACGGACTTGGCGAGTTCCGCCGCCTCCGCCGGGACGGGCGCATCGTCGGCCAGCTCGTCTTCGGAATAGAGGATGTGCCCGGTGGCGCACCATTCCTCGAGGCGGGTCATGAACGCTTCGTCGCTCGTCCAGTCCTCGGCGCCGGTCCAGATACGGGAGAAGGGCCGGCCCACGCTGGCCAGGCACGCCCCGGTGTTGAGCAGGCCGACCAGGCCGGGCCAGGTGCCGGAGAAGTTGCTCGCCAGCAGCAGGGGGCTGTTCTTGCCCACCACGCCGTCGGTGGTGTGGGGGCCGTAGAACCAGTGCACGCAGATGCCGATGAGGGGATCGTCGACGGGGCCGAGCTTTTCGATCGCCTCGTGCGGCCGGGTGAGGAAGCCCTCGATGCGATAGGTGGGATGTCCCAGCTTCTCGAGGGCGGCTTCCATCCGGGCCGTCGCTTCTTCGGCCATGGGCAGCGCCCATTCGTTGGGCTTGGGCCGGTAGTCGCCGGGCCAGAAAATCGCGATGCGCTGTGCCATCGTCCGCCATCCTTCCCTGCGCCGGTTCGCCGATGCGATGCGCGTGGAGGATGGTAGCAGAAGACCCGGCGGGCCTGCGGCGCCACGCGGTTCGCGCCCGGAGCCGGGCGGCGATCAGGTCGCGCCCGCGAGGCGACGCACCGTCATCATGAAGGTGCGCTTCATGTTCGTGTGCATGGCGTAGGAGATGGCGGCGTAGGCGGCGGCGGTCATCGCCGAGCCGATCACGAGGAACACCCGCGCCGCCCCCGGCCCGTCCTGGAGCGCATCGGCGATCGTGCCTTCCGGATAGACCCCGGCGAAGAGCAGGTTGATGGGGCTGAGGGTGGTGAGGACCGCCCCGAGATGGGAGAGGCTGTTGCCGCCCGCGATCCCGCACAGGCTCAGCACGCCCACCACCGCGACCACCAGCCCCACCGCCGCAATCACCGATCCGATCGTCCCCTTGCTCTTGATCGACCATTGCAGGCCGACCATGACGCAGAAGGCGATGAACGGGCCGAGCATGAGCGGCAGGGCGATGGCCACCTCCGGCAGGATCACGGGCAGGGTGATGCTGCCCGGGACGTTCTTGAGGGGCAGATTCTGGAGGATCACCCCGCCCTCGCGCCCCAGCCCGCCGGCCTGGACGTAGATGGCGACGATCCCCATCGTGATCACCGGCACGAGCATCATCGGGATCAGGAACTGGATGAGCCCGCGGTGCTTGCCCTTGATGTACGGCCCGGGCTGGATGGGCGTGGTGAGGATCAGGTCCAGCGTGCCGTCCTCACGCTCGCGGGCCACCGCGGTCGCGCTCATGTTCAGGGCGGTGAGGGCGATGATGACGATCTCCGCGGCGACGATGGTGGTGATGGTGAGGCGGAGCTCGTCGCTGCGCAGGCTGCCGGTGTGGTAGAGGCCGAGGACGGTGAGGGCGACGGCGACGCCCGCGGCGACGAACCCCCAGCGGGCCAGGATCGCCGTCGGTGTCTTCCCCCGGGCCACCGACTCGCGCCAGGCGACGGGGTTGCGGCCGACCTTCCGCGCCGGCCGCTCGGCGGCCCCCTTCGCCCCCAGCCCGAAGAGCCGGCGGAACCAGGGCACCGTGCCCGTCTTCGCCCCGATGATCCGCAGCCGGATCGTCGAGAACAGCGACAGCGTCACGCTCAGCAGCGCACAGAGCCAGCAGAAGCTCACGATCGGGCTGCTCAGCCACATCCGCTTCAGCCAGCCCGCCGGCTCGCCCGTGAAGTCCAGCGGGACGTAGTTGTTCGAGTCCAGCAGCACCTTCAGGGCCAGGAACGGGTTGAGCGGCGTGAAGATCGTCGTGTGCACGGCCGAGGCGCCCACCGCCACCGGCTGGCGAAGCTGCACGTCCGCCGCGTACGTCGCGAACAGGTACAGAACAACGCTCACGTAGAACAGGAACACCGCCCGCCGGCCGGCGGTGCGGGTCACGCTGAGGGTCACGGCGATGGCGGCCACGAGCAGGGCGCTGGTCCCCGCGATCGCGTAGCTGGCGAAGATCGACTCCCCCGGCACCCCCCCGAAGTACTGGGTCATCACGAACAGGGGCAGGCTCGAGAAGAGCAGGGCGATGACGAAGAACAGCCGCCCGAAGAGGCTCCCCAGCACGATCTGGAGATTGTTCAGGGGGGTCGTGAGGAGGATGTCCCAGGTCCGCGGGTTGGCCTCCTGGGCGATCGCCCCGGCCATGAAGACCGGGGTGAGCAGGCAGATGAGGGCCACCTGGAGGTAGCTGACCTTCTGGAACATCTGGGAGCCGGAGGTGGCCAGCCCGCGGAGTGACGGCGAGCCGCCGCCCACCTCGCTCAGCAGGACGAAGAGGAGCAGGAAGATCATCACGGCCAGGTAGCCGGAGCGGATGTACATGTGCCGCACCCGACGCGAGCCGCCCTGGACGAGCCGCATGCAGATGGGGTTGGTGGGCAGGAGCCGCAGGAGCCAGTTGAGAAAGGCCGGCATGACGGGCAGATCCTACCTCCCCCGGCTCCCCCCGGACAATCATCGGGCGGCAACGCCGCGATCGCCCTTGACAAGGGCCCCTCACGTGGCGGATAATCATATCGACAAGTTGTTCCTGATGAGCGGATGGCGCCCCCGGCGCCAGCCGTGGTGTTTTTCGATCCACGGTCCGCCCATTGACGACACGGGATTGCCCGTTTTTCTCCGGTCGTCCGCGGACGACCGGCGGCCGTAAGCCCATGCATTGCGGCCGGATCGATTGAGTGCAGCCAGAGGTTGAGCCAGCGTGAAGGCTATTCGTGACAGTTTCTGGAGAAAGGTGTCCGGGCGGGATCCCCTTCGGGTTCTCCCGGTCATCGGAGGATTGCCAGGGGTGGCCGGGGGCGCCTGAACGTTGGTGATGTCCATCCTCCGCTCGTGTCGTCTTCCCGGTCCCACCGGCGCGTGATGCAGCGCGCCCCGGGGACAGGCGGGCCGACAAAGAGCGGGGGTCGTCATGTACGCCCACCTGGCCATCAATCCTCTTGAGAGCGGCATCGCGGTCATCCTCGGCGTGATCGTCGGCGGCCTGCTGACGTGGGTCGTCCTGCGGCTCATCGTCGGCAACACGATCCTGCGGGCCCGCAAGGACGCCGAGCAGATCGTCCAGACCACCGCCGCCGAGGCCGAGGCCTCACGCCAGCGCATCGAGCTGGAGGCGGAGAAGCGGGCCGCCAAGCGGCGCGAGGAGCTCGACAAGGAGATCGCCGAGTCCCTGGCCGAGGTCAAAAAAGACCAGGCCCGACTCGCCAAGCGCGAGGACACCCTCGACAAGAAGCTCGAGAAGATCACCGAGACCGAGAACCGCCTCGAACAGCGCGACACCAGGCTCAAGCAGATGGAGGCGGAGCTCGAGGAGCAGCGCGCCACCGTCGAGAAGACACGGGAGGAGATCAAGCAGCGCCTCGAGCAGATCTCCGGCCTGACCGAGGAGCAGGCCCGCGAGCAGTTCCTCGCCGAGATCCGGGCCGAGTCCGAGCACGAGGCCAACGCCCTCACCCAGCAGATCCTCGATGACGCGGAGAGCCGGGCCCGCACCCGCAGCCGCGAGATCACCATGCAGGCCATCCAGCGCTACGCCGCCGAGCACGTCGCCGATGCGACCGTGCGCAGCGTTCGCATCCCCTCCGATGACATGAAGGGGCGGATCATCGGGCGCGAGGGCCGCAACATCCGGGCCCTGGAACGATCAACGGGGGTGGACATCCTCGTCGACGACACGCCGGGCGTGATCTCCGTCTCCTGCTTCGATCCCATCCGGCGGGCGGTGGCCGCCGAGGCCCTCCAGCGCCTCATCGCCGACGGTCGCGTCCATCCCGCCCGGATCGAGGAGATCGTCGAGACCGTCCGCAAGGACATGGCCGAGCGGGTCATCCAGGCGGGCAACGATGCGGTGATGGAGGCGAATATCCGGGGGCTGAGCCCCAAGATCATCGAGGCGATGGGCAAGCTCAGCTTCCGCACCAGTTACGGCCAGAACGTCCTGCGACACTCCCTGGAGGTGGCCTATCTGAGCCAGCTCATCGCCGACCAGCTCGGCCTGCCGGGCGACGTGGCCCGCCGCAGCGGCTTCCTCCACGACATCGGCAAGGCGATGGATCACGAGATGGAGGGCGGGCACCCGGCCATCGGGATGGAGTTCTGCCGCCGGCACGGCGAGAAGTCCAAGGCCGTCCTCAACGCCATCGGCGGCCATCACGGCGACATCGAGGCCACCACCCCCTATACCCCCATCGTCATGGCTGCCGACGCCATCTCCGGCGCCCGACCCGGCGCCCGCCGGGAGTCGATGGAGATGTACGTCAAGCGTCTGGAACAGCTCGAGGGCCTGGCCAAGGACAGCGACCTGGTGACCGAGGCCCACGCCTTCCAGGCCGGGCGCGAGGTGCGGGTCATCGTCGATGCCCGCAAGTCGTCCGATGCCGACGCCTTCGCCCTCTCCCGCGACATCGCCCGGAAGGTCGAGGACGAGATGACCTTCCCCGGCGAGATCAAGGTCACCGTCCTCCGCGAGGTGAGAGCGGAAGCGGTGGCGCGGTGAGTCTTGAGCGGTGAGTCTTGAGTCTTGGTCGACAGACTTGGGTCTTGAATGGTGAGTTGTGGGAGCTGATCTGGTAGGCTGAGGCGGTGGCGAGGCACAGTCGCGCAAAGGGGTCGGGATGGCTCGGGATCACAGGAAGCTGAAGGCGTTCCAGCTTGCGGACGCACTGGTGATCGCCGTCTATCGCGCGACGCGGGCATTCCCGGACGAGGAGCGATTCGGCCTCACCTCGCAGATGCGGCGGGCCGCGGTGTCCGCGGCAGCCAATATCGTCGAGGGGGCTGCCCGTGAAACCGAGGCAGACTTCCTGCGGTTCCTCGACATCGCCTTGGCGTCCCTCCGGGAACTGGGCTACTACGTGGATTTGTCAGGGCGGCTGCGCTATCTTTCGGACGCTGAAGCCGCTCAGCTCCGCTCGAAGTACGATGAGGCCGCCCGTGTCCTGCAGGGCCTCATCCGGTCCCTTCGCGGCGTTGGTCATGCTCCGTGACCTCCAGGCATCCGGCTCAAGACTCACCGCTCAAGACTCACGGCTCACGCCCCATGCCCATCAAAGCCACTGATCTCAAACGCGGCCAGGCCCTGAAGTGGGACGGCCAGCTCCACATCGTCCTCGACACCGAGCACGTCAAGCCCGGCAAGGGGCCCGCCTACGTCCAGGCCAAGATGAAGAACATCGACACCGGCACCATCAAGGTCCATCGCATCAACTCCTCGGACAAGCTCGAGGACGCGACGATCGACCGCCGGCCGATGCAGTACCTCTACGACAGCTCCGGGCACGGGGCCGGTCCCTTTGTCTTCATGGACAACGAGACGTTCGACCAGATGGAGCTGGACAGCGACGTCCTGCCCGAAGAGATGAGCCAGTGGCTGAAGGAGAACGTCGAGGTCACCGTCCTCCGCCACGAGGGCCGGCCGCTGGGGGTCGAGATGCCCGCGGTGGTCGAGCTGGCCATCGCCGAGACCACGCCGCAACCGAAGGGGGCGACGGCGACGAATCAGCTCAAGGAGGCCGTCGTCGAGACCGGGGCCAAGGTCCGCGTCCCGCCCTTCATCGAGACCGGCCAGGTCGTGCGCATCAACCCCGGCACGGGCGAATACCTCGGCAAGGCGTAGGCAAACGTCAACACGTCGAAACGTCGAAATGGCGGCGCGCCGCCGCGTGCGGCGTCGCACGCCCCCGCCCCGCGCCGCTATCCTCCCCCCATGCAGACGATCATCGAGATCCGATCGCTGCTTGCCGCGCGTGGTCTTCGTCCCCGCCACCGGCTGGGGCAGAACTTCCTGCACGACCAGAACCAGCTCCGCAAGCTCATCGCCGCGGCGCAGATCGCTCCCGGCGATCTCGTTCTCGAGATCGGGCCCGGCACCGGCACGCTCACCGAAGCGCTGCTCGAGGCCGGGGCGAAGGTCATCGCATCCGAGATCGATGACGATCTGGCCGACATCGTCGCCGACCGGCTGGGCGATCGCATCACCCTCATCCGAGGCGACTGCCTGGCGCGAGGCCGCGTCCTCGCCCCGGCGATCGTCGACGCGATCGATGGTCGCCCCTTCCGGCTCGTGGCGAACCTGCCGTACCAGGTCGCCAGCCCCCTCATGACGACGCTCCTGCTTGATCACCCGAACTGCGCTGGGCAATACGTGACGATCCAGAAGGAAGTCGCCGACCGCCTGCTCGCCGCGCCGGGCGGGAAGGACTACGGACCGCTCGGGATCATCATCGCCGCGCTGGCGGAGGTGAAGCGCATCGGCACCGTCCCGCCCACGTGTTTCTGGCCCCAGCCGCAGGTCACCAGTGCGATGGTTGAGATACTCCCCTCTCCCCCCGGGAGAGGGGCCGGGGGTGAGGGGCCGCCGGAAGTGAAGCTGCCTGATTCACCTGAGGCCCGCCGCGCCTTCGCCCGCTTCGTCACGAATCTCTTCTCCAAACGGCGCAAGCAGCTCGGCGCCATCTTCGGCCGCGACCGCCCCTGGCCCGCCGGCGTCACGCCCGACATGCGCGCCGAGATGCTGACCGTGGCGCAGCTCGTCGATCTCTGGCGCATCGCACGATGATGCGCCGGCCGACCGCAGGAGATCTCATGAAACGCGGAGGGCCGCAGAGGGCCGCCGAGAAAGAAAAAGGGGCTGGGCCGATGGACTGATTGTCCGAATCAGCGGCGGTCCTCCCGGAGATCCGCGGGTTCCCTCTATGTCCATCCCTGCAGCATCACCGCGGCCCACCGCGGCCCTCCGCGTTTCATGTTCTTCCGTAAGCGTCCGGGGCGGATCTGATCGCCCTTTCAACCGCTCGCGGCGTGGAGATTCGTCGGGCCCGTGCCGCGGCCGAGGTGGGGCGCCGTGCCAATGGCCTCCGTGATGAACCGCTTGGCGCGGGGCACCGCCTCGAGCAGCGCCTCGCCCCGGGCGAGGCGGGCGGTGATCGCCGCCGCGTACGCGCAGCCCGTGCCGTGCGTGTGTGCCGATTCGATGTGCGGCGACTCGAAACGGTGCAGCTCGCCGGCGACGAGGAGCACATCGACGGCGTCGTGTTGAAGTGATCCGCCCTTGATGAGCACGTTGGCCGGGCCGAGTTCAAGCAAGGCCCGCGCCGCATCTTCCATCGAACCGGGATCGGTCACCTCCATCCGCGCCAGCGCCGCCGCCTCATGAATGTTGGGCGTGACGAGGAACGCCCTCGGCAGCAGCTCATCGCGCAAGACCGCGATCGCGTCCTGATCGATGAGCGCATCGCCGTGCTTGGAGATCATCACGGGATCGACGATGAGGGGGAAGTCGAGGTCGGCCGCCGCGCCGGCGACGGCGTGAATGATCTCGACCCCGCCCAGCGCCCCGGTCTTCGCCGCGCCCGGCGGGATGTCCTCGAGCACGGCCCGGAGCTGTGCTTCGACGAACGCCGCCTCCAGCAGTTTCACCTCGCTCACGGCCTGCGTGTTCTGCACGGTGAGCAGCGTGACCACGCTCATGCCGTACACGCCGTGCTGGTGGAACGTCTTGAGATCGGCCTGCAGCCCCGCGCCCCCGGACGGATCGGACCCGGCGATGGTCAGTGCGACGGCGGTCATGGGTATCCTCCTGCGGTGCAAGCTTCGGTGGCATGGATGATAGGAAACACGGAGGGCCACGGAGGGCCACCGAGGAACAGATGGGTAGGGGAGAGCGAAGCGGGCTTTGGGTGACCGCGAATACACGCGGCCCCTTCTGTAATATCTTCCCCGGTTCTTCATCTCTGTGGCCCTTCGTGGCCCTCCGTGTTTCGGCCACACGGCTGCCCGATCGACTACCATGCCTCTGATGGCAGAGCACGACGAAGACATCCGCATCGGGATCATCGGTGGGACCGGCCTGGGCGATGTGCTTTTGAACGGCATGGACCCGCAGGACACGAAGACCCACGAGATCGACACGCCGTTCGGCGCGCCCAGCGCGCCGATCGTCACCGGCCATTTTGCCGGCGCGCCGATCGCGATCCTCCCGCGGCACGGCGCGGGGCACGTGATCAATCCCGCGGCGGTGCCGGGCCGCGCGAACATCTATGCGCTCAAAACGCTGGGTTGCACGCACATCGTCGCCTCCGGCGCGACCGGCTCGCTGCGCGAGGACATCGCCCCGGGCGATCTGGTCATCTGCGATCAGCTCATCGACCGCACGGAGGGACGTCCGCGGACGTTCTACGACCGGGCTGCGGTGCACGTGGAGTTCGCCGACCCGTTCTGCCCCGTGATGCGCGCCTGGCTGCTCGCCGCGGCGGAGACGGTCGACGGCACACGCATTCATCGCGCGGGCACCTACCTGTGCATGGAGGGTCCGAGCTTCTCGACCCGCTCCGAAGCGCTCATGCACCGGCAGTGGGGGGCGGACGTTGTCGGCATGACCGCGCTGCCCGAGGCGCGGCTGGCCCGCGAGGCGGAGATCGCCTACGCCCTCATCGCGCTCCCCACCGACTACGACTGCTGGCGCCCCCGGCCCCGCCCCCGCCCCCGGAAGGGGGGCGATCAAACAAAAGGGGAGTCCTTGCTGGAAGAGATCATCGGCAACCTCACCCGCGCCACGGAAGCCTCGATCGCCCTCATCAGGGCCGCCCTCGCCGATATCTCAATGCTCCGCGAACACCCAAGCCCCGCGCATGATGCGCTCAGGCTCGCCATCTGGTCGGACAAGAGCGCCATCGACCCCGCGGAAATCGACCGCCTGCGCCTGCTGTGGAGACGGTGGTTTGAGACTTGAGTCTTGAGACCTGAGTCTTGAGACGCCGTGGTCGTGCGATCGCTTCTGTTCGAGGAGTCATCCTCACGCACGAGGCTCAAGACTCACCGCTCAAGACCCACGACTCAGAACTCCACGAGATCGATCGACGCGGCGAAGCTGGTGTCGTTCTTGATCTCGTCGTGCCGCACCTGGATCGTCAGCTCGAAGTCGGGGAAGATGCGCACGATGCGAACCCGCACCGCGCGGAACTCATCCGCGCGGAAATCCCATTGCGGCGAGAGGCGGATGCGATACTTGGGCGTGAGCCGGTAGTCCCAGCCCACGTCGAGCAGCTCGTTGTCGCTCGCGTCGAGGTAGCGGAACTCCGCGTAGGTCCGCAGCACCGGCGAGTGGCGCAGCTCGGCCCCGATCGAGCCGCGGGCGATCGATGACTCGTCCAGGTCCCATGTGCTTTCCCCGCTCAGCGCCAGCGAATCGCTGAGCAGCCAGAGCAGGGAGGCGCGCGCGTGGTGGCCGAACTGCGAGTATTCCGGCCGATAGTCGAAGAACCGCGGCACGGGCGACTCGCGCTCCGCGTCGTTGCTGTTGAAGACGATGTCCGTGTCGACGGTGAGGACGTCGACGGAGCGCCAGCGGCCGGGCCCGCCCCGCTGCGTCTGCCAGGTGTTGCGCACGCCCATCCGCACCGCCGCCCCGGTGGCGAGGGACTCCACCTCGAGGTCGTAGATGGGCAGATCGTCCTGGGCCACGTCGGAATAGCCGTACCAGAGTGTCATCGACGGCTCGATGATGTGCCGCAGACGATGAAGATCCAGCAGCCGGCTCTCCACGCGGTCGTCGACGTGCTGGAACCGCGTGCCGAGGCGCAGACCCGCGGCGCCGAACACGCGGTAGGAGTCGCTGTCCGAGGAGTAGGCGTCGAAGTCGTCGTCGTAGGCGGTGAGCCGGCCGACGAAGAACGGCGTGACGTCGAAGATCTTCCACCGCGTGGGCATCGAGAACTCGTGCCGGCTGTCGAAACGCGCCACGTACTTCGTCTGCAGTCCCCGCGCGCGGAGCATGTCGCTGAGCTGGTCGTCGGCGCCGAGGCCGAACGCCCGTCCCCGCACGCCCAGCTCGCGCGGCGTGCTGCGATCGAACACGAGCCGCATGCGCGACAGGCCCGTGTGGCCGGAGTAGGTCCAGCGGTCGTCGAACAGCGGGTCGCCGTAGCGGTGATACGTCAGCTCGGGCAGCTTGTCGACCTGGTACTGCGTGCTCGCGAGCAGCCAGTCGTTGGAGATGAAGTCGTTCACCTCGTGCCTGAGGAGGGCGGTGAACGCCGCGCGGTCCTTCTGGTATTTCGTGTAGAGGCTCGTCTCGTACTCGCGCCGCTCGCGGAACTCATCCTCGCGCCACGCGGAGATGAACGTCTCATCGCTGATGTAGGACGTCTGCGCCTGGAGGATCCAGTGTCGGGCGAGCTTCATGCGGTGTTCCCAGAGCGCGACGCCGCGGAGCTCGTTGTTGCGATCGATCTCGCGCCCGGTGGAGGTGCGGTCGACGCCGTCGTCGTAGAGCGCGTAGAGCTCCATCTCGCCGTATCCGGCGGCGGCGTCGTAGTCGAAGTTCAGTCCCGCCGCGGCGCCGCGCTTGGTGAACGCATCGAGCCTGAGGTCGGCCTCGACGCCCTTCGGCCGCTCGCCGCCGAGCAGCGAATAGAGATCCCAGACGGTCTCGATGCGCACGCCGTCGTTGTCGCGGCTGCCCGTCTCGATGCTCTTGACGGGAATGTCCCGCACGGTGCCGTTGAAGTGAGGCCAGTAGAAGAAGGGCAGATCGCCGGCGCGGAGGGTGATGTCGCGCGCGTCGAAATGCGTCTCGCGATCCGCCCCCTCGCCCGCTCCGGTCGCCCGGCGGGTGACGGTCATCCGCTCGGCACCCAGGGCGAGATGGCCGGTGTAGAACTCGCTGGTGCTGACGCGGACGCGATCGGCCTCCCACTGGTTCTCCGCGACCTGCCGCATCTCCGCCGCGCGGGCGTAGACGGGCACGTTTCCCTCGCGGGTATAGGTGCGGAGGATGGCGTCGAGCATGATCGCCTGCCCGGTGGTGAAGTCGTAGTAGATGCGCGGCGCACGAACGACGTATTCGCCGTCGTCGGCGCTGGCCACCACGTGCCCCTCCAGGTAAATGCCGTGGATGAGGGAGGCGTCCAGCTCCCACGCGGCCATCTCCTCCAGCGTGCCCGGCTCGGTGAAGATCACCGCCCGGTCGGCGGAGAGCGTCAACTGCGACAACGCGCCGCTCCGCCTGAAATCGAAGTACTCGACGACCATCGAGCCCATCGCGGTGATGGTGTTTTCCTTCTCGCCGGGCACGACGTCGATGCGGTCGGCGGAGAAGGTCACGATCGCGCCGGGTCGGCGCAGCCAGGGCCGTTTCTCATCGACGGGCGGGAGTTCGACCTTCTCGGGCAGTGCATAGTCCTTCTTCTCGACCACGCCGCCGGGGACGGGGGCGAACTCGTGCGGCGGCTCCGGTCGATCCACCTGCGGCCGGCGATGCAGATCCTGCGCTTCGCCCAGCAGGCGGCGCAGATGCAGGGCCAGCCGCTCCTCGCCGCGCACGAGAAGATCGCTCTCCCGCGGCCGGCCGCGGTCGAGGACCGTCAGCTCGAGGCGCACCTCGCCGCGCGTGCTGCCGGTGATGAGCAGCCGATCGCCGGCCACGCCGAGCCCGGCGCGATGGGTGGGGTTCTTCACGTGATCGAAGTAGACGGCGATCTGGTTGATCACGCCCTCGGCGCTGGGCAGGCGATTGATCCAGATCGCCGCCCCGCTGTCGCTGAACTGATGGCCGGCGATGCGGACCGTCACGTCGCCCGTGAGGAGGAGGCGTTTGGTGTCATCGACCGTCCAGGCCGCGCCGCGGGCGGCGCGCAGCTCGATGTCGCCCTCCAGCGGCGTCACGGGCAGGACGATGCCGCTGAGCCGATCGCCGGTGATGGGGATCGTCCGCTGGGCGGGGGCGGGAAGGACGGGCAGGAGGATGGCGAAGACGAGGGCGGCCGACCACGTGGCGACCGATCGCCGCGCCGCCTCCGCTGCGTGTCGCCAACTCGGTGACCGCCATCCATCCGTCACGGCGGGGATGATACGGGCCGCCGTCGGGCCTCACAACAGCCGCCGGCGGCTTCGCGCAGGTGATCGTCCGCGATCAATCCAGGTGCAGCGGTCCGCGCCGGCCGTGCTGCACGCTCTCGGCGGTGCGCCAGCCGGAGGGGGTGACGATGTAGGCCAGGCCGTCGCTGCCCTTGACCAGCGCCCAGGCGTCCTGGTTGACGGCGACGCCCCAGTGGCTGGGCAGCCCGCCCGCGTCGGTGGCCGGCGAGGCCACCGCGGCCGGCGGCCGGTGCAGCAGGTTCAGCGCCAGCACAACAGCGATGACGCCCAGCAGGGTCGCGATCACGCGTTGTCCCTTGCTCATGGTTCTTCTCCTTCGGCCGAAGGTGATCGATGCGTTGCGATGATAGAGAAACGCGCCGGCGGGGTCGTATTCCGTGGAGGAGGGCGGGTATTCGGGGCCCGCCTGCTGATCGGGCGGCGCGTGTGGAGCGGGGGCGTGGGCCGCGGATGCCATCCGCGGTTTTCCAGCGCGAAGGCGTGTGGATGATCCGGCGTGCCGGGGTTTTGACGTTTCGACGTTTTGACGTTTACTCCGCCGCGAACATCGCTTCGATGAACGCATCGGGGTCGAAGGGCTCGACATCGTCGGGCGTCTCGCCCACGCCGATGAGCTTGACGGGCACGCCCAGCGCATCGCGGATGGCGAGGACGATGCCGCCCTTGGCCGTCCCGTCGAGCTTGGCGAGGAAGATGCCGGTCACGTCGATCGCCTCGCGGAAGACACGCGCCTGGGCGATGGCGTTCTGGCCCGCGGTGGCGTCGAGGACGAGCAGGACCTCGTGCGGGGCGGAGGGGATCTTCCTGCGCACGACATCGCGGATCTTCGTGAGCTGGCGCATCAGGCTCTGCTGGGTGTGCAGACGGCCGGCGGTGTCGATGAGCAGGGCGTCCACGTCGCGGGCGAGGGCGGCGTCGGCGGCGTCGAAGGCCACCGAGGCCGGGTCCGCGTTCGGCGCGCCCTTCACCATGTCCACCCCCAGCCGATCCGACCAGATGCCGAGCTGCTCGATCGCCCCGGCGCGGAAGGTGTCGGTGGCGGCGAGGAGCACGCTGCGGCCCTCGTCCTTCAGCGACTTGGCGATCTTCGCCACGCTCGTCGTCTTGCCCACCCCGTTGATCCCCGCCACGAGGATGACGGTGGGCTTCTCCGCCGCGATGGCGATCGAGCGGTCGACCTCCTCCCACCGCGCTTTGAGCCGATCCTTGAGAAACTGAAGCGCATCCTCGCCCTTGCGCAGCTCGCCGGCGCGGAAGGCCTCGCGCAGATCCTCGACGATGCCGGTCGCTGTGCCGACGCCGACGTCGGCGGTGATGAGATGCGTTTCGATCTCGTCGATCAGATCATCGCTCAGCGTCTTGCCGAGCAGGATGCTGCGCAGCGGGGCGGCGAGGGTCCGGCGCGTCTTGGCCAGGCCCTTCTTCACGGCGCTGATGGTGGAGGTGAACAGGCCCATCTTGATCGTTGGTCAGGTCATCGAATCGCGAGGCGGCCCCTCGGGCGGGGCGGCGGCCCGCATCGCCGCCGCGCTGTCGTCGTTCGGCGGATCGCTGTTCCCGCACGCTTCGTCCTCCTCCCGCAGGGCGCGGTAGATCTTGTCCAGCACGCCGTTGAGGAACAGCGCTGACTTGTCGGTGCTGAACTCCTTGGCCAGCTCGACGGCCTCGTTGATGACCACCTTGGGCGGCGCGTGGCCGGTCACGATCTCGAAGTAGGCCAGGCGAAGAATGCTGCGATCGACGGCGGGCTGGCGGTGGGTCGGCCAGTCCGGGGTGCGGGCGGCGACGGCGGCGTCGGCCTGCCCGCGCATCTCCCACGCGGCGCGGGCGAGGCGGAAGGCCTCATCATGCGTCTTCTCACTGCCCGCGGACTGATCCAGTGACTGGCGGACGAGCTCCTCCGAATCGTTGCCGGCGTCGAACTGGTAGAGGGCCTGGAGCGCGCCACGCCTCAGGTCGCGGGCGGAGGTCATCTCAGCGTCGCTCCCTGATGGAAGCGAGCTTCCGGAGGGCGGCGACGGTCTCGATGGCGGCGGCCATCGCTTCCGCGCCCTTGTTGCCCGACTCGCCCCCGGCCCGCGCCCGCGCCTGGTGCTTCGTCTGGCAGGTGAGCATGCCGAAGCCGAGCGGCTTGCCCGTGTCGAGCATGATCTGCATCAGCGCCTGCGAGGTCGCCTGGGCGATGTGCTGATCGTGGGTCGTCTCTCCCCGGATCACGCACCCGATGGCGACCACCGCATCGAGGTCGTCGCGGTTGGCCATCGCCTGGCAGACGGGGGGCAGTTCGAAGGAGCCGGGGACGGAGATGATGATCAGATCATCGCGCTTCCCGTCGGCCTTGGTGAACACCTCGATCGCCGCCTCGCGCAGGGCGTCGGTGATGTCGCTGTGATACTGGGCCACGGCCACGCCGATCCGCAGGCCGCGGGCACTCTCGCCGGCTTCTCGCTGAACGTACATGGTGCAGACACCTTCTGGCGGGGAGACGGCGGGCGGGCCCGCCGCGCCGCGGCCCGGCATCGTACGAGCCCCGACGCGCCGATTCAATGGACCGGTCCCGAGGCGGGTAGGATGGTGCCGTGCGCCGCTTCCTGATCAGACTGATGACCGCGATCCAGTTGACGCGGCTCACCGTGGCCTTCGGCGCCGTGAGCGACATCTGGTTCGTCATCCTCCTCACCCAGGCGGACGACGATTACGCGAACTGGATCGAGGTCTACGACATGCCGCTGGGCGCGGCCCTGCTGGCGGGGGCGGTGGTCGCGGTGGGGCTCTTCGCCTACGGGGCGGCGCTGAACGATGTTCTGGACGTGCGGCACGACGCCGCCTTCAGCCCCGACCGGCCCATCCCGGCCGGCCGGATCAAGCTGGGGCAGGCAATCGTGGTGACCATCGGCTCGCTCATCGTGGCCGTGCTCGGCGGGGCGGGCATGGGCACCTGGGCCGTGTGCATCACCCTCCTCACCGCGGCGGGGCTGCTGTTCTACAACGCCACGGGCAAGTACATCCCGCCGGTGGGGATCATCACCATCGGCCTCATCCACGCCGCCCACATGTTCATCCCCAACCACCAGCTCTCCTTCACGCTGCCTGTCTGGCTGGTGATGACGCACTCGATGGCCATCGCCGGCGCGGTGCACGTGTTCGAGGACAAGCGGCCGCGGCTCACCCGGCGCGCGATCGTCAGCGCCGTGCTCGGCTGGGCGTTCTGGTCGGCGGTGATCCTCGGGGCGGGGGCGATGAGCCCCGACGGCGTGTGGCCGGACGGATCCAGCCCCTGGGGCGCGGTCTATCCCGCCCTCGCGGGCGGGGCGTTCATCGTCGTGGCCATTCTGAAGGCCCGGCGGGTGAGCGGCCCGGCCGCGGCGGAGAAGCTCAAGCGCTACGGCGCGATGTGGCAGAGCCTGTACGGGGCGGCCTGGCTGCTGGCCCTGGGCCTCAACGTGCAGGCGTTGTGGATCGGCCTTTTCGCCGTCTTCGGGTTCGCGGCCATGACCGTCATCAAGGAACTGACCGGGCTCACGGGCCGGCCGATCTCGTTCCGCGCCTGAAACGGCCGCGCCGCGGGGCAAAAACGAAAAACGGCCGCCGAGAATGGCCTCTCCTCCGGAGCCGTCTCGGGTGGCCGTGAGTAATACGTCAATCTAGCGGTTTGCGCGGGGGACGCAAGGCTAAGTGAAGGGTTTTCAAGGAATTGGCGCGAGCGTTGCGTTAAGCTGGGCAATCTCTGCGCGCCGTGGCAAACACTGTTGCCTCGGCGCATCGCTGTCCGAGAACGATGTCGCGATTCGGCAACATCGGCCTTCAGCATCGCCCCGCCCTCGTCGATCAATGGCAGGCCATGAAGCCTCAGCGACCGGCAGCGCAGAGCGGGCTCGAGCAGCGCAAGTCCGCCGAAAGCAACAGGTTGGCACTCGAGAAGCTGGCCCACGAGCTTAACTCGCTTCTCGATGGTTCCATGCGCTGCCTGCGGCTGGCGGAGCAGGCGCTCAATACCGAGGACGGCCGGGCTGGCGAGGAGGAGTCGATCGATGATGCCCTGGCACGTCTTCAGACCGCCCGACAGGCGATGAACGACATGGCCGGCGTGCTCAGGCGCGCCCTTCGCTCATCATCAACGGACAACTCCCAGATCCTCCACAGTTCCCGCACGCTGGGGGAGGAGGTTCGCCACGTCCGGGCCGGCCTGACGCCGATGGCGGAGGAGGCGTCCGTCGCGCTGCGCATCGATCTGTCGCCCGATGCCGCCGCGCTGCCCGCCGGGCCGCTGGGCCATGTGCTCGTCAACGGCCTGCGCAACGCGATCGAAGCGTGCAACGCCGAGGGCCTGGCCGAGAGGAAGGTCGATGCGTCGATCGGTCTCAATCCCGCGGGATCCCATCTGCTCATCCTCATCACCGACACCGGGGGCGGCCTCGGCGGCGAGATCATCGAGGGCGTGAGCGGGAAGGCCGACGGGCACGGCCTCGGGCTGGCCATCTGCCGCGAGATCATCGCCGAACTCGACGGCCGGCTTGACCTGCGCAGCGCGCCCGCCCGCGCCGGCGCGATCCTCGAGATCAGCATTCCCATCCGGAGCCTGCGACGCCCATGAGCGAATCCCGGCCGAGAGTGCTCATCGTTGATGATGACCCGATCGTCGCCGACTCGATCGCCGAGTTCCTGCTGTCGCTGGGCTACGACGCGAGCACCGCCCACAGCGGGGCCGAGGCGCTGCAGGCGATCGCCGACGCCGAGGACACGCTCGGCGGGCGCGCCCCGCGGCCGTTTGCCGTGCTCGTCACCGACATGTCCATGACCGGCATGGACGGCCTGGCCCTCATCAAGGCCGCGCGCAAGGCGCATCGCGACGTCGTACCCGTGGTGATCACCGGCTACGGGACGATCGAGACGGCGGTGAAGGCGGTCCGGCACGGCGCCATCGATTACCTCACCAAGCCGATCGTGGACGAGGAGCTGCGCATCGCCGTCGAGAAGGCGGTGCAGCAGCACGCCCTCATCGCCGAGAACGTCAACCTCCGCCGCCAGCTCGACGAGCGCTACGGCCTGGACAACATCATCGGCGCCGATCCGCGCATGCGACGGATCTACGATGTCATCGAGGCGGTGGCCCCGAGCCGGACGACGGTGCTCATGTGCGGCGCCTCGGGAACGGGCAAATCACTCATCGCCCGGGCGATTCACCGGCGCAGCCCCCGCGCGGACAAGCCGTTCGTCGAGATCTCCTGCGGCTCGATCCCCGACACGCTGCTGGAGAGCGAGCTGTTCGGGCACGTCAAGGGGGCGTTCACCGGCGCGCACACCGACAAGCCCGGCCGGTTCCTCGCGGCGCATGAAGGCACGCTCTTTCTCGACGAGATCAACTCCGCCTCGCCGGGGATGCAGTTGAAGCTCCTTCGCGTGCTCCAGGAGCGCGCCTTCGAGCCGGTGGGTTCCAACGAAACGGTGAACGTCGACGTGCGGGTCATTCTCGCCTCGAACCAGCCGCTGGAGGATCTCGTCGCCGACGGCGAGTTCCGGCAGGACCTGTATTACCGCATCAACGTGGTGATGATCCAGCTTCCGCCGCTGCGCGACCGCATCGGGGACATTCCCCTGCTGGCCGAGCATTTCCTCCAGGTCAAGGCGCGCGAGGCGGGCAAGCAGGTGACGGCCTTCACCGACGAGGCGCTGGCGGCGCTGCGCGGCTACAGCTTCCCCGGAAACGCGCGCGAGCTGGAGAACATCATCGAGCGGGCGGTGGTGCTCTCGAAGTCGACCCGGCTGGGCGTCGATGATCTCCCCGCCCATGTCCGCGACAACGAGCCCGGCAGACTCGCCCCCGATCCCGGCGGCGACGGGGACGGATCCTGGCGCCTCGGCGAGTACCGGCCGATGCCGCTGCGCGAAGCGCTGGAGGAGCCGGAGAAGCAGATCATCCTCGCCGCACTCCAGGCCCACGACTGGAACCGCCAGAAGACGGCGGAGGTGCTCGGCATCAACCGCACCACGCTCTACAAGAAGATCAAGCACTTCGGGCTCGAAGCGTACGGCGAGACGGGGTAGCGCCGCTGGAGGGGACCTGGCGGGGGATCCGTCGCGAATCGCCGCCGACCGAACGCGTTATCGGAGGGCATGAAGCGACAGCCCGCGGGGGCGGCACCGTCGCAGACGGCCGGGGCTCCCCTCGGCGCGGTCATGCCGACAATGAGGGCCGGTGCCTTGCGCAATCTTCCTCGCTGCTACGAATGCGAGGCCGACCGGCCGAAACCACATCGAGCGTTCGGCGATCCATCGACGCGATGGGATGATCGAGGGAGTGGCGGTCATCGCCGCCGGGAGTTCGGAGATGCAGCAGTCGCGCGTATCGCTTGTTCGGGTGGTCTCGACCCTCCGGGCCGGCGGCGCGCGGCCCCGTCATCTTCCCGGACGCTCGAAGATGGAAGAAACTTGCTCAAACGTGCATGAGTCCATTCAGGCTGGACGATATGGCCTCGTGAACTTCCACCGCGGCAGATCGGGGGATGCCTCGTGAACGAACGTCAGCTCAAGCTGATCTGGATGATCCTGATCCTGGTCGTGCTGATCTGGATCGGGTGGAACCTGATGCGCCTCAGCCAGAGCCTGGCGATGTAGGGCGCCGATCAGCGGGCGGCGACCAGCCTCGCCTCCTCCTCCCGCCCCTGGTCGGGCGGGACGCCGAGATAATTCAGCGTGGCGTCGATGACATCCCGCACCACGGGCCCGGCGATCGCCCCGCCGTAGTGCCCCTTCGCCCGGTCCGGATCGTCGATCACGCACAGCACGACGATCCGCGGGCGCTCCAGCGGCGCCCCGGCGATGAAGCTGGAGACGTAGCGATCCTCGTGATACCCGCCGCCTTCCTTCTTCGGAAGCTGGGCCGTGCCCGACTTTCCGAACAGTCGGTAGTGCTCGGACTGCGCGTGCCGGCCGGTTCCTTCGATCATCACCTCGCGCATCACGTCCCGCGTGAGCAGGGCGATCGACTCGGGGACGGCCCGGCGGATGAGCCGGTATTCGCCGTCCCGCGCCGAGACGGCGGTCAGGCGCGGCGTGGGGATCGTCCCGTCGCGGGCGAAGGCGCTGAACGCCCTCACCATCTGCACGGGGGTGACGGCGATCTCGTGCCCCATCGCGACCGAGCATTGCGTGTAGCTGGTCCAGTCCTTCGCGGTGGTGACGATCCCGGGCGACTCGCCGGGCAGCCCGCAGCCGGTCTCCTCCCCGAAGCCGAAGCGGCGAAGGACATCCCGCAACTGGCGGTGATTCATCCGCTCGGCGACGATCGCCATCCCCGCGTTCATCGATTTCACGAGCACCCGCCGCCACGTCGAGGGGCCGTAGTAGTAGGCGTCGCGGATGAGTCGGCCGGTGCCGGTTCGATGGCCCGGCGGGCCGGCGGGCGTGGGCAGCACCTCCTCCAGATCCGCCTTGCCCAGCTCCGTCGCCAGCGACCAGACGAAGGGCTTGAACGTCGAGCCGGGCTCGTAGGGATCGGTCACGCAGCGGTTGCGGCCCAGGGCGGGGTCGATCGCCCGGGCCGGATCGTCCGTCTGCTCGTCCCAGCCCGCGCGGGGGTTGAGGATGTCGAAGAGGGCCAGGAGTTCGCCGGTGCGGCAATCGAGGACCACCATCCGCCCGCCGCCCGCGTTCTGCCGCTTCACCGCGGCCCTGACGTGCTCTTCGACGATCTGCTGAATGACGAGGTCGATGCTGAGGCGCACGCGGCGGCCGTCCCGTCCCGGCACGTAGCCGTCCGGCTCGATCCAGAGCGTGTGCCTTCGTGCGTCGCGAAGGTAGGTGAGATGACCGCCTTCGGGGAGCATGCGTTCGTTGAAGCGATGCTCCATGCCGCTGAGGCCGGTGTGCTCGAAGCCGACCTTGCCCACGAGGGCCGCGGCGGCGTCGCCGTAGGGGTAATGCCGCACCAGCCGCGGCTCCAGTCCCACGCCGCGCAGCTCCGCCCGCTCGATCGCTTCGACCTGCCACGGCTGAAGAAGCTGCTTCACCGCCACGTACCGGCTGTGCAGGCGCGGCTGGATGAGCCGGTCCATCTCGACGGGATCGCCTCCGATGATGGCGGCGAGGTCCACCGCGATGGTGGCGATGTCCTCGACCTCCTTCGGATCGACGAACAGCCGGTAGCCGACGGTGCTCGAGGCGATGACGCGTCCGCGGCGGTCGAGCAGGTCGCCTCGCCTCCCCAGCTCGGGCCGGCTGGAGATGGCGGTGCCCACCGCCTCGGCCATCCGCGGGTCCGGGCCGAGCTTGAGCTGCACGACACGCCCCAGCACGCCGAGCATGGCGACGATGAGGAGGGCGACGATCAGCCGACCCCAGGCGGCGATCCGCCGGGCCTGCCAGGCGTGCAGCCCGTCAACGTTCGAGATGGTGGATGCGCGTCGGGAAAGCGCCATAACTCGCTCGCGGCGGCCGGTTTGCATCACCCGCCGAGTTCCTCGGGATTCGCCGGCCCCTCCAGGAAGATCGCCGGGCCGAACGTCAGTTGACCGGGGGGCAGGCGACGGGCCGACTCCGGATCGGGGATCGGCGCCCACGGCCCGTTGAGCTGTTCCATCAGCCGGCGGATCTCCTCCGGCCGGCTCAGGCGGGCGATCTCGCATTGCAGCTCCCACAGCGCCCGCTCATGCTCGAGCATCTGTCGATGGACGGTCGACATCTCGTGGGCGGTGTCGATGCGCTCCTGCCGCAGCACGAGAAGAGCGGCGGCGGTGAAGGCGGCGGTGAGGATGACGAGAATCAGCTTGCCGAACATCGCGTCGCTCCCGCGCCGCCCCCGCTATCCGCATCCTTCGCCCCCCGTTTCCGCCGCTCAGCCCGGATCACGCGGGATCTTCAGGACCATCCCGGCGCGGATGTCGTCCGGCGAGCGCAGCACGTCGCGATTGGACTCGAAGATCGCCTGGTAGAACCGGCTCGAGCCGAGCAGCCGCTGGGCGATTTCCGAGAGGCTGTCGCCTTCGCGGACGGTGTACGTCCGCGGCTCCCGTGCCGGGGTCTGGCCGCGGTGGGTCGAGGCCGCGGCGGGCGAGCGGCCGCGGACGAGGTCCGACGCGTCCGGGATGCGCAGTCGCCGGCCGGCTCGGACCAGGTTCGGATCGGAGAGGTCGTTGAACTGGGCCAGCTCCTCCAGCAGCGAGGCGTCGCCGTAATACTTCCGGCAGATGGTCGTCAGCGACTCACCGCTCGTCACATCGTGGAAGCGGAAGGGCAGGGCCTGCGATTCGGCCGGGTCCAGCCCGACGCGGGCGGGCGGCGCGCCGCCCATCTCGATCGCCGGCGGAGGCTGTTCCATCCGCCGCGCCGCCGGGTCGATCGGGCGAACGTCGGCCGCGTCGAATTCGTCGCCGCCGTATTGAAGGTTGCTGCCCAGCGAGGCCGCCTGGGCCGACCGCGAGGATCCGGGCACGCGCCCCGCGCCCATCGCGATAAGTTCCGGGTCCTCCCACCGCGAATGGTCCAGCGGGTCGGCGACCTGGGTCAGCTCCGCCGCCTGCTGGGTCTGGGCGGCGGAGAAGTGATCGGAGATCAGGATGCCGACCAGGAGGATGAGGCCGAATCCGACGACGAGTGCCAGCTTGTTCTCACGTGTCATATGCCTTCAGCATCCGTGCCTCGTGCACCGGGCGGGCGGGCTCCGCCGCCTGTCCGACGCTTCACTCCAGGCTCCGGCCGTCGATCCTGACGACCCGCAACTTGGCCGAGCGTGACCGGGGGTTGGCTCCCACCTCTTCGGGTCCGGCGACGAGAGGCTTCTTCGTGAGCCGCTCTGCCAGGCCGCGTCGGGCCAGCTCGGCAAACGCCCGCTTGACCAGCCGATCCTCGAGGCTGTTGAAGCTCACGATCGCGATCCGCGCTGAACCCTTCAGCCACCCGCCTTCATCGGTCCGCTCCGCGCCGGTCGCGATCCCCTCCAGGAGCGCTCGCAGCGCCCCCAGCTCGTCGTTCACCGCGACGCGGAGAGCCATGAAGGTCCGGGTGGCGGGATGCAGCCGCGAGTGGCGGGCGCGACCGCCGTAGGCCTCGACGACCAGACCGGCAAGCTCTGCCGTCGTCTGGATCGGCTGGGATCGGCGGGTTTGTACAAGTTTTCGGGCGATCTTTCGGCTCCACGGCTCCTCGCCGTACTCGTAGATCAGATCCGCCAGATCACGCTCGCTCAGACGGGCCAGCAGATCGGCCGCGGTCGTCGATTGCTGCCGATCGAAGCGCATGTCCAGCGGGCCGTCGGCGCTGAAGCTGAACCCGCGGGATGGATCATCGATCTGGTTGGAGGAGAAGCCGAGATCGGCGAGGACGATGTCGGCCCGCAGGCCCAGCTCCTGCACGCGCTGCGGGGCGGTGATGAAGCTCTCGTTGAAGCCCGTACACGGGACGCCGAGTGCCTCGACCCGCCGCCGGGCGAGGGCGAGGATCTCACCGTCCATGTCGAAGCCGATGAGCCGGCCGGCGGGGCCGATCGCCTCCGCCAGCCGGACGCTGTGCCCCCCCGGGCCGGTCGTGCAGTCGACGACGACCTCCCCCTTCCGGGGGCCCAGCAGGTCGAGGATCTCCGCGGTGAGGACCGGGATGTGGCCGTGCTCATCCATCGGGCTGCGATGAAACTACACGCCGACGGCCGCGGCGGCTACCGTAGACGCCGCTGCGATGTGATTGGGAGGTTTGCAATGCGATCTGCTCTGCTGGGTGTTCTGGTGGCTCTGGCCTGGGCGATCCCGGGCTGCGTGGGGATGCGGTTCATCATCGAACTCACGCCGAGAAGCGATGATCTGACGGAAACGACGGTGCTGGACGATGACGGGGCGGGGCTGGGCGCATCCGCGGGCAAGATCGCCCTCATCGACGTGACCGGCCTGATGATCGACGCCGAGCGGAGGAAGATCGTCTCGACCGGCGAGAATCCCGTGGCGCGCTTCGCCGAGGCCCTGCGCAAGGCCGAGCGGGACTCGGATGTCGAGGCGGTCATCGTCCGCATCAACTCCGCGGGCGGGACGGTCGCCGCCTCTGACTTGATGTATCGTGAACTGAAGCATTTCCGGGCGCAGAGCGAGAAGCCGGTCGTTGTCTTGATGGCCGGCGTCGCCGCGTCGGGAGGCTATTACCTCTCCTGCGCCGGCGATGAGATCATCGCCCACCCGACGACCATCACCGGCTCGATCGGCGTGGTCATGCAGACGTTCAACTTCTCCGAGGGCATGAACCGAATCGGGATTCACGCCGACGCCATCACGAGCGGCCCGAACAAGGACGTGGGCAACCCGTTCGAACCGATGCCGGCCGAGCACAGGGCGCTGCTGCAGGGGATCATCAACGAGTTCTACGAGAACTTCCTCTCCGTCGTGAAGACGAATCGATCTGGTCTGAGCGAGTCGGATATCGCGTGGATCACTGACGGTCGGATTGTCACCGGCGCACGGGCCGCCGAAGTCGGACTCATCGACGGCCTCGGTGATCTGCGCGATGCGTTTGATGCCGCGAAGGACCGCGCCGGCCTGCGCACCGCGCGCCTGGTCAAGTACCATCGGCCGATGGAGCATGTCGGCAGCGCGTATGCCCAATCGCCCGTCGGCTCAACACAGGCGAACCTGCTCGAACTCAACATCGCCGCGCCTCCGCTGTCCGACCAGGTGGGCTTCTATTACCTGTGGGATCCGGCGGTATGGCAGCGGTGAGGGATGAGTGATAAGTGATGAGTGATAAGTGATGGGCGATAAGTGCGCAGCAGCGAGCCGCGGCGTCCCCGCCAGCGGGTCGCGCCCGAGGGGCAGAGACCTGACGTTGCCCGCACCGCGCACGGGACAATCGACCGCGACCCGCTCGCGAGGACGCGGCGGCTCGCTTGCCGCGCATCAGAAGTTCAAGCCATCATCGCACCGTGCCGTTGCGCGAGAAGCGACGAGGCTCGACGGCGCCGGTGACTTCCCTCATGACCTGCGAGAATGTGCATCCCGGCGGCCCGGAATTGGTTATCATCGGGTCCAATCGGATGAAGCATCCCATGGGCGCAGATCCGCAATCCCCGAGTTCCGATGCACATCAGATCTCCGTCACGGCGCGCCGGCTGCTGGGCGCGATCAGAATCCTGCAAGTGGCGGCGGCGCTCTACCTGCTGCGCGCGGGCGTCTCGCTCGTCGTGATCCCGATCGCGCGTCTGCGTGAAGTCCTCTACAACCTGGATCTGGAAGACGTGAGTGATCTGCTCTTCGTCATTTCGGCCGGCGCATCGCATCTCATCCGTCTGCTCGCGGTCGGAGCGGCTACTCTCGTATTGATCGCGTTGTGGCGCACGGCCGCCGTGAAGGACAAGCGCATCAGCGAGCCCCTGTATTGGATGGCTGGCGGGCACTTCGTGCTGATCGTTCTCGCGCAGATGGCGATCATCGCCGATGGGGCGGCCGAGACCCTCACCGGTCTGCCGATGATCAACACGGGGTCGCTTATCCCGCCCGCTGAGGCGTGGGTCTTCCCGCCTTTCGCCGTCGTGTCGGCCATCGGCTGCGCGATGATCGCAGCTCGCTTCAATCAGGCTCTTGAGGGACGGCTGATGTCAGCGAAGCGGGTCAGAGCGCTGGCGGGTTCGGCGATTCTGCTCATTTCTGTCGCGGTCGGCCTGCTCTTGATCACACGCTGGCTTTTCCCCCCACGGCTTGGACCGCCGCTGGACTCGACCATGTTCGAAGCGCTGTCCGGGCTTCGCCTCTCCGGCGGCGCCTGCGCGTGGTTCGTCTGGCAAAGTTGGCTGCTCATCGAAATGATCATCGTGGGTCATTCCTTGCGGCGTTTTGTGAGCGGCGGTTTCTGTCCGAAGTGCGGCTATTATGTTGGCGACCGCATCGCCGAGAACTGTCCGGAATGCGGGTGGGGACGCGGTCCGGCGCGGGGCGCGGTGTGAGCGCGCGGCAAACAGTATCCATTCAAGGGGCCGGTTTGCCGAAGAAGGGGAACAGGCGTCCAACGCCGGATCGCCGTTGGGAAGGAGCGTTCGATGAGCCAGATGCCGCCGCCCCCGGAACAGCCGCCGCCGGATCAGTCATGGTCGCCGGGTGAGCCCCCGGAACAGCCGATGCCGCCGACGATTCTTGGGGCGCCGGGGGTGCCGGCCCCGCGCGAGGCGCCGGGGGCGACGGCCGGGCTGGTGCTGGGCATCTGCTCCATCGTCTTCTCCTGGCCCATCCTCGGCCTGATCCTCGCGTGGATCGGCTTCGTCAAGTCGCGCGAGGCCAAGGCATACTGCGAGTTGAATCCGGGTGTGTATTCCAACTACGGCGTGGCCCAGGGCGGGTACATCTGCTCGATCATCGGCCTCTGCCTCGGCGCCTTCACCACCCTCTGCGGCTGCGGCTACTTCGCCATCGTGGCCATGGCCATCGCGGGCAGCGCGGCGGCGGGGGCCGGGTGAGTCGCGTTCTTTCCCGCACCGGACGTCTACAATGGACGCGCTGTGAACACGATCTCATTCCGAGCTCACGTGATGGCGGTTGATCGGGTGGAGAAGCGACTGCGGCGGGTCACGGCGGCGCTGGATGCCGCGGGGATCCCGTATGCCGTCATCGGCGGCAATGCCGTGGCGGCGTGGATCGGCCGTGTCGATCCCAGCGCCACGCGGGCGACGAAGGATGTCGACCTGCTCGTGGCGCGCGGCGATCTGGGTCGCATTACGCACGTGATGGATGAACTGGGCTATCGCCGCGAAGATCTGCGGGGGCTGGTGCTGTTCGTCGATCCCGAGGAGCCGAGTCGCCGCGCGGGCGTTCATCTGGTCTGGGCCGGGGAGCTTGTGCGGCCATCCTACACAGCTCCGGCGCCGGCTGTGGACGAAGCCGTTCGTGATCCGGAGGGCTTTCTCGTGCTCGATCTCGCTGCGCTGGTGCGGATGAAGCTGACCTCGTTCCGCGACATCGATCGCGTGCACATCGCCGACATGCTGCGCGTGGGGCTGATCGACGAAATGGTGCGCGACGGGCTCGCGGATGAACTGCGGCAGCGGCTGAGCCTGATCGAGCGGTCGATTGATGATCAGTAGCATGGATGGAGGCGACGGCGTGCCGCCCGATCCGCGCGTTGCACGCGGGTGAACCGCGTCGCGAAACGGGTTATTGCTCATCGCACGAGTGAACGGTCCGCACAGCGGACCCTGCGAGCTTATCGCTCATCGCTCATCGCACCGCCGACTCCCGCCCCCGGAATGCGATCGCTGGCGGTGGCACCCGCCTCATCGCTCATCGCTCATCGTTCATCGCACCGCCGACTCCCTTCGGTCGCTGGCGGTGGCACCCGCCTCATCGCGCATCGCTTATCGCTCATCGCACCGCCGACTCCCGCCCCCGGAAAGCGGTCGCTGGCGGTGGCACCCGCCTCCTCACTCATCTCGACACGCCCCCCTGATCCCTGATGGCTGATCCCTGATCACTTCCCCTCACACCTCCAGCAACATGCGCTCGGGGTTCTCGATGCATTCCTTGATGTGGACGAGGAAGCGGACGGCCTGCTCGCCGTCGACGACGCGGTGATCGTAGCTGAGGGCGAGGTACATCATCGGCCTGAGGACGAGCTCACCCGGGTTGTTCGGATCCTCGACCGCGCGCTTCATGATCTTGTGCATGCCGAGAATGCCCGACTGGGGGGGATTGAGGATCGGCGTGGACATGAGCGAGCCGTAGATCCCGCCATTGGAGATGGTGAACGTCCCGCCGGTCATCTCCTCGATGGACAGCCGGCCGTTCTGCGCCCGGGAGGCGAGGTCCTTGATCTTCGCCTCGATGGCGGCGAACGACATGAGCTCGGCGTTGCGGAGCACGGGGACGACGAGGCCGCGGGGCGTGCCGACCGCGATCGAGATGTCCTGGTAATCGTGGTACTCGATCTCGTTGTCGATGATGTAGGAGTTCACCCCCGGAAACTGCTTGAGGGCGGAGACGGCCGCCTTGACGAAGAAGCTCATGAACCCCAGCCCCACGCCGTGCTTCTCGAGGAATGTGTCCTTGTGCCGCTTGCGGAGGCGGATGACCTCGCTCATGTCCGCCTCGTTGAAGGTGGTGAGCATGGCCGCGGTGCGCTGGGCGGCGACGAGGCGCTCGGCGAGGCGAAGACGAAGGCGGCTGAGCTTCTCGCGCCGCGTGCCGCGCATCGAGACGGGAAGGTCCGCAGCGCCGCCATCTTCGGGAGCGGAGACGGTCTGTTCCGATACCGCGGGCAGGGTCGACTCGTCGCCATCGTGTGGCGCGCCGCCCGCTGCGGCAGCGGTCCCACTTCCGGGGGCCGCCGCGATGACATCCGACTTGGTGATGCGTCCGGAGGGGCCGGTGCCGCGGACGGTGTCGAGATCGACGCCTTTCTCCGCCGCGATCTTGCGCGCCAGCGGCGTGACGCGGCCTCCGGAAGCGTTTTCGCCTCCGTCGCCGGCGCCGGATGCGGTCGCGGTGGCGACCTCGACGCGGGTGGCGATCTCGTCGGTCTTCTTCGCGGGTTGTTCGGAACGCCCGCGCGGCGGCGGCTTCTCCTCGGTCTCCGCCCTCTCTTCTGGTCTTCCTTCCGGGGGCTCCGGATCGATGGTGCCGATGACATCGCCGACGTTCATCTCCTCGCCCTGCTCGGCGGTGATGGTGAGCACGCCGGACTCGGGGGCGGGGACTTCCAGGGCGGCCTTGTCCGATTCGATCTCCACCAGCGGCTCGTCCTTCTCGACCCACTCGCCGGAGGATTTCAGCCACGCGCCGACGGAGACGTCGGTGATCGATTCGCCGGGGCTGGGGATGGTGATGTCGACGGGCATGGGGGTTCCGGGGGGTGTTGGCTCTTGGCTATTGGCCTTTGGCTGTTGGCTTCTGACTGTTGGAGGGCTTGGGGATGATCGCCACCCAGGGATGATACGCCTGAGGTCTTCGGGACCGATCACCGGCCGTCACTGGCCGCCGGCTGACGACTTGCGGCCAACAGCCAACAGCCAAAAGCCAACAGCTCATCCTCTATTCCTCCGCCTCCTCCTCCTCCTCGTCAAACGAAATCGGACACGTTGTGGCCAAGCCGATGGCGTTGACCATGATCCGCTCCTGCTGCTGGTGGTGCATCTTCGCGGCGGCGACGGCGGGTGAGGCGTTGGCCTCACGCCCCACGTAGGGCAGCTCGATGTCGTAGTGCTCGCGGAGGATCGACTCCACGTGCCGGTAGGCGCCCATGTTCTTCGGCTCCTCCTGCACCCAGACAACCTCTTCCGCGCGGCCGTAGCGGTCGAGGACGCGCTCAAAACCGCGGTGGTTGAAGGGGAAGAGCTGCTCGATGCGCACGATGGCCACGTCGTCGCGCCCCACCTTCTCGCGGTGGGCGGCGAGATCGTAATACACCTTCCCCGAGCACAGCAGCAGACGGCGGATGGTGAGCGGGTTGACGATCTCCGGATCGTCGAGGACGTGATAGAAGCGGCCGGTGACGAGGCGCTGCACGCGATTGACCGCCTTCGGGTGGCGCAGGAGGCTCTTGGGCGTCATCACGATGAGCGGCTTGCGGAAGCTGCGCTTCATCTGCCGGCGCAGGACGTGGAACATCTGTGCGGGCGTGGTGGGATACACCACCTGCATGTTGTCGCGGGCGCAGAGGGTGAGGAACCGTTCGAGGCGCGCGGAGGAGTGCTCCGGCCCCGCGCCCTCGTAGCCGTGGGGAAGGAACATCGTGAGCCCGCTGTAGCGGCGCCATTTCACCTCGGCGGAGGCGATGAACTGATCGATGATGACCTGCGCGCCGTTGACGAAGTCGCCGAACTGCGCCTCCCAGATCACGAGCATGTGAGGGTGGCCCAGCGAGTAGCCGTATTCGAAGCCGAGGCAGGCGGCCTCGGTGAGGGGGCTGTTGTGGACGCAGAACCGCGCCTGGTCGCCGTCGATGTGATCGAGGGGCGAGAAGCCCTCGCCGGTCTCCTGATCGAAGAGGATGGCGTGTCGGTGGCTGAACGTGCCGCGCTCGGTGTCCTGGCCGGTGAGGCGGATGGGATCGCCCTCCAGCAGCAGCGTGCCGTAGGCGAGCAGTTCGCCCATGGCCCAGTCGAGGGGCTTGTCGTCGGCGACGGCGGTGCGCCGCGCCTCCAGCAGCTTCGCCAGCCGGCGGTGGGGCGTGAAGTTCTCCGGAACGCGCCCCAGCGCTTCGGAGACCTTCAGCAGCACGTCGCGGCTCACGCCCGTCTCGACGGGATCGTCGTTGTACTTCTCGGTGAGGCCGGACCAGACGGATCCGAAGGCGGGCACGCCGGTCTCGACGGGATGTTCCAGCGCGCGGGTCTGGGCCTGGTCGAGCGCGGCCCGGGTCTCGTTGTAGCGCGTATCGAACTCTTCTTCCGTCAATTCGCCTTCTTCGATGAGCCGGCGGGCGTAGAGGCGGAGGACGGGTTCGTGCTCGTCGATCGCCTTGTACATCCGCGGCTGGGTGAAGGACGGCTCGTCGCCCTCGTTGTGGCCGTGCCGGCGATAGCACCACAGATCGATGACCACGTCGTTCTTGAAGGCCTGGCGATAGGCGATGGCGAGCCGCGCGGCGAAGACGCACGCCTGCGGATCATCGCCGTTCACGTGAAAGATCGGCGCATCGACCATCTTGGCGATATCGGTGCAGTACTTGCCGCTGTGTGCGTCTTTGGGGCTGGTGGTGAAGCCGATCTGGTTGTTGATGACGATGTGCAGGGCCCCGCCCACGGTGTAGCCGTCGAGCTTCATCATGTTCAGGCATTCGGAGACGATGCCCTGGCCCGGGAGCGATGCGTCGCCGTGAATGAGGATCGGCACGCACTGCTCGCGATTGGTGTCCTTTCGGATGCGCTGCTTGGCGCGGGCGCGTCCGAGGACGACGGCGTTGACGAACTCCAGGTGGGAGGGGTTGGGGGAGAGCGTCATGCGGATGTTGTGGCCGTCGGTGGTGGTGAAGTCGCCGCTGAACCCGCGGTGGTACTTCACGTCGCCGCCCGCCTCGAGGAAGTCTTCCGTCCACGATTCCTCGAACTCGGTGAAGATCTGGTCGTAGGTCTTGTGGAGGATGTTGACGAGGACGTTGAGCCGGCCGCGATGGGCCATGGCGATGGCGTATTCCCTCACGCCGTGCTCGGGCCCGAACTCGGCGAGCTCATCGAGCATGGGGATGAGCGATTCCCCGCCGTCGAGGCCGAAGCGTTTCTTTCCGCGGTAGCGCGTATGGAGGAAGCTCTCGAATGCGTCGGCCTCGATGAGCTCGCGGAGGATGCGCATCTTCTGTTCGTGCGTGAACGGAGGATCGTTGCGGACCGGCTCCATGCGCTGCTGGAGCCAGCGCCGGCGCTGGCGATCCTGGATGTGGATGTACTCGACGCCGATGTGGCCGCAGTAGGTTGCCTCCAGCAGCTCGATGATCGTGCGCAGCTTCGAGGGACTGGGCAGGGGAAGGTGGCCGGGATCGAAGGCACGATCGAGATCCGCCTCGGCGAGCTTGAAAGAAGAGAGCCGCAGGTACTCGGGAACCGGGCGGTCGTTGCCGAGCGGGTCGAGGTGGGCGGCGAAGTGGCCGATGTCGCGGTAGTGGTAGATGAGCGAGTCGACGCGGGCCTGGGCGGTGTGGCCGGTCTCGACGGGGGCGGCGATCTCCGGCGGGGCCCCCGGCTCGGCCCCCGGCTCCGCCGGCTCGGCGAGCGCGGGGGCGGCTGACCGGCCTTCGCCGTCGTCTCCGACCCCTTCCCGGGCCCCTTCCGGGGCCAGTTCCGGGGGCTGCGGGGGCCGATAGCCGAGCTCGAAGCCCTCGAAGAAGTGACGCCACTGGCGGTCGACGGCATTGGGATCGGCCCGCCACTGCTCGTAAAGCGAATCGATGTACTGGCTGTTCCAGCCGTTGACCGACAACTCCGCCGGTTGGTGCGCGGTCATCAGAGATTGTCCCAAGTCGTTGCCATAAATGGACTTGCGCGTCCTGCCGCCCGCTCTTCAGCGGCGAGCGCGTCGCCTCGGGGCGGGCAGGATCAAGGATACTAACCCCCTCCGCGGCGATTCTCCTCCCTGCACGCGGTATTCTCCGGGGCCTCCGGCGGACCGAGACATCTTCCCGGCCGAGCCGGAACGCGGTGATTCGACTTCCGACGGCGCTCCGGGCTCGGATGGCACGTGGATCGGGCTTGACAACGCACCGGAAGGAGTCGATACTTTAGGAGCCCTGCTTGCCCGAAGCCCGACGCGCCGCGTCGGGTACAAGGTAGGTCAAGTGGGGTTCTTTCTTTTCCACGCCTTGGTCTTCTCCTCCTGGTAGTCGTGGTCGCTGGGCTTGAAGGACCAGTGCCGATATGCGTCGAGCCAGCGGCTGGCGCGGCCGTGCTCGTGGCCGGAGGTGATCCCGATGTTGAAGTGCGGCTGACCCCGCAGCTCGCAGATGAGTGCTCGGATTGTCTCGTACAGCTTCTCCTTGGCGATCGTGCGCCTGGCCCGTCTCGGCTTTCCCGGCGGCTTGAGGCGGTGCTTGTCGTTGAGGCGAAACTGCATCGCTCCCAGAACGACATCAAGGCACTGCATCAGCACGTGGTCGTGTGATCGCACTTCGGTGATATCCTCGGCGCGCATGCGGATGTCGGCGCTTCGGAAGCCCTGGGTTCGCTCCAGCGCCTTGATGAACCCCTTGAACTGCTGAACCTGTTCGCCGGTATCCGGGAACTGGTCGAAGTAGAGCCGGAGCCAGGTTCCTCCCTGCTGCCGCGGAATAAACTGGAGTCCGAACGCGTGCTTGATGAATTGGTAGTAGAGACGGTAATAGCTTGAGCCGATCTGCTCATGGGTCAGCCCCGTCGGTTCCAAGGCCGCCTGCCGGAACATGACGCGCACCTTGGCGTGGCCATCTCGCAATTCGGTGAAGAACGCCGTCATGAGTGCCTGATACTTCGGGAGGTAGCGATCGGTGACCTTCTGCCATTTCACTTCGGCCCGCAGATTCTGCTCCGCCTTCACACGATCAAGCCGCCTCGTGACCGGTTCATAAGCCGACGCCCCGATCAGTACGCCGCCGTAGAAGTTGCAGAAGTGGGGCCCGCCCTTTTCAGATTCGTCGCAAAACAGGATGTATTCGCGCTCCGGCATGTGTGTGGCCGGATTCTACGATCGATTCACACTGCTGTCAGATTCGCGATCGGGATGGCCCGCTTACCAAACGGCACGTCGGACTGCCTGCACCCGCCGGCCGGACCGCGCCTCGCGCATGAAGCAGACCCTATCCGGCACGCGGCGTGACCTTCGACGACTCAGGCCGCGCCCGCGCCGGTGACCTAACTCTGTTCGGTCTTCTCTGTCATCCGCTCGCCCTCCGCCGGTTGGACGAATCGCGTTGACCGTCCGCCCCAGCGGAGGATCACCGTCGTGCCCAGCACGGCGGCGGCGGCGAAGAGGGCGGCGATCCACCACAGCCCCGCCTCGCCCCGCGTCAGTGTCAGGGCGCTGAGGCTCACCATGAGCCACATGAGCGCGATGGCCGTCACCTTCGCCCGCCGCGGCATCGCGCGGCTGCCGTCCAGGTAGCGCAGGTACGGCGCGAAGAACCGATTGCGGATCAGCCGATCCTCCAGCCACGGGCAGCTCTTCGTGAAGAGGAACGACGCCATGAGCAGGAAGACCGTCGTCGGCAGGCCGGGCAGGACCACGCCCACCGCCCCCAGCGCCACGCACACCACGCCCAGCGCCGCCAGTATCCACCGGCGCAGGCGCTCCGGCGCCCGCCCGCCGACGTGTGCTGACTCCTGAGCGCTCATTGCCGCGATCCTATCCGGCGAGGTCGCGCGGGGCGTGTGGGGCGTGAAGTTCTCTTCACGCCATGCCCGCGGGCGCCTTGTCCTCGCTCAGGAACGCGGAGGCGTCGATGCCGAGCTTCTCCGCCACGCGCCGGCCGTACTCCTCGTCGGCCCGGAAGAAGTGACAGAGCTGCCGCTGCCGCACTTCCGCTCGCGCCTGGCCGAGCACGCCCGCGATCCGGCTCGCGAGGCGGTCGCGATGCGCCTCGTCGAAGAGCCGGAACAGGTTGCCCGCCTGCGTGTAGTCGTCGTGATCGACGGTGGAGTCGAAGCGATCGACGACGGTCTGGCCGAGTTCCCACGCGGGATCGGTGTATTCCTCGTCCGGCTCGGGCGCGCCCTCGCGGGAGTTGGGCCAGTAGTTGGGCCTGCTGCCGTAGTTCTCCGCCGTGGCCATCGACCCGTCGCGCTCGTAGTTCATCACGGGACAGCGCGGCTTGTTGACCGGCAGCTCGCGGTAGTTCACGCCGATGCGATACAGGTGCGTGTCCGCGTAGCTCATGAGGCGGGCCTGGAGCATCTTGTCCGGACTGGCACCGATCCCGGGCACGAGGGCGCTCGGATTGAACGCGGACTGCTCGACCTCGGCGTGGTAGTTCTCGGGGTTGCGATTCAGCTCCAGCCTGCCGACCTCGATCAGCGGATACTCCGCGTGCGGCCAGACCTTGGTCAGGTCGAACGGGTTCCATCGGAACTGCTCGGCCTGCGCCTGCGTCATGACCTGGAGGTACAACGTCCAGCTCGGGTACTCGCCCTTCTCGATCGACTCGAACAGGTCGCGCTGATGCGTTTCGCGGTCGGCGCCGATTTTCTCGGCCGCCTCGTCATCCATCCACGTCCTGATCCCCTGGTCGGTCTTGAAGTGAAACTTGCACCAGATCCGCTCGCCCTTGTCGTTGATGAGCGAATAGGTGTGGCTGCCGTAGCCGTTCATGTGCCGGTAGGACTGCGGGATCCCGCGGTCGCTGAAGAGGATGGTCACCTGGTGGAGGGATTCCGGGCACAGCGACCAGAAGTCCCACTGCATGTCCATGCAGCGCAGGTTCGTCTTCGGATCGCGCTTCTGCGTGTGGATGAACATCTGGAACTTGT
>JAXHTH010000003.1:0-18541 GCA_034211115.1 Planctomycetota bacterium
GCAACTGGCGGAGTTGTTCACCACCTCCAGCAATGTCTTTACCGTCACCTCGCGGGGACGATCCGGCGTGGGCGGCGTGGAAGTTGAAATCGTTGCCGTGGTTGATCGTTGTTCCGTTCCCGTGCGGATTATTGAGTATCGAGAGCAGTGAGTGAGTAGACAGCAAACCCTCCAACTCGATTCGGGCGTGCTCGCCGTACTCCAGCGGGTGGGCGGCGGATGGCGCATGCTGATCGTGGCCGCCCGCAACGGGCGGGCGTCGATCCTGGAGGCCCAGGAGTATCCCGCCGAGCGGGTGGGCGAGATGGAAGCGCGGCTCACGGCCGCGCGCGCCGCCCGGCTCATCTGCGTGCTCCCCGCCGCCAGCACCGTGTGCCGAACCGTGACCCTGCCCAGTGCCGAGCCGGACCAGCTTCAGCAGGCGCTGCAACTTCAGGCGGAGACGCATCTGCCCGCCGATGCGGCGCCCTATCGCACGGCGATGACGGTCCTGCCCCCCGCGCCGGGCGAGACGAGCCGCACCGGCATCCTCATGTTCTGGCCGCCCACGGCGATGATCAGCGCCCCGCCGGTCAACGGCCGGCCGATCACGTATACGCCGGCGGTGACCGCCCTCGTGGCCCTGCTCGACGGGCTGCGCCCGGCGGACCCGCTGATGTGGCTGGATCGGGCCGACGGTGCCTTCGCCCTCGCGATCGCCCATCCCAACGGGGCGGTGTTCCGCGCCGCGCGGGAAGCGGCGGGTTCGGCGGAGGACTGGACGCGGCGCCTCACCGCCGCCCTCGCCGAGACCGCGCTCAACAGCGGCCACACCGGCGCCTTCGTCGATTCGCTCGTTCAGAGCCAGGAGCCGGTGATCGCCTCCGTCGAGAAGGACGGTGCGGCCCTCATCGCCCCGCCGGAGCTCATCGACGCGGCGCGCGACCGGCTGGACGGGGCCGGCGCCGAGCCCGGCTGGTGGCGGCGGTTCGGCGTGCTCGCCGGCGCGGCCCTCGCCGCCACCGGCGACCTCGCCCCGCTCACCAGCATGCTCGATGCCCCCGCGCTCGAGAAGCCCTCGATGGTCACTCGGACCGCCGAAGCGCTCTCGCGTCCGCGCAACGCCTTGCTGACCGTCGCCGTCTGCCTGCTGCTGCTCGCCCTCGCCCCGGTCGCGGCCAGCGGGCTCCGGCTGGGCCTGCTCAACCTGCGCTATCCGGACATCGCCGAGCAGGAACGGGCCATCGAACAGAAGCGACAGCAACTGGAGATGTACCGGGCCCTGGAGCGGGAGGCGTCCAGCGCGTCCAAGCTTCTCTCCGACATCGTCTGCAACACTCCCGAGGGCATCGAGCTGGAGAAGATCGATCTCAAGCGCGACAACAAGAGTTTCACCTTCACCGTCCGCGGGGAAGCGCGGCCGCACGGCGAGTTCTCGACCGCCCAGGAAGTCGTCGCCATCATGCAGGAGCGACTGAGGGAAAGCGGCATCTTCGGGACGCCGAGCCTGGGCCTGGACGATTCCAACGCCTACGGGCACTACCAGTTCGAGCTGACGGCGGAGATCGAGCATCCCCATCGCCGTCAGAAGATCGAGCCCGGCGGGGTGCTTGATTTCGCCAACTGGACGCTGGCCGACCGGCAGCGCGGTCAGGGCCCGCGGATCGCCTCCGGGACGCCGCCCCCGCCGGGTGGATCCGAGCCGGAGACGGCGACCGATCGCGTCGTCGTCGGCCCCGGCAACGATGAAACGCGTGCCGGGACGGAGCCGGGCGGATCCAGTCGCCGGACGCTGCGAACCCCCCCGCGGGAGGGCGTGCTCGATCACGGCGATCGCTCGGAAGACAACGTGCCCGAGCGGCTCGCCCCGCCCCCCGCCCTGACCGAGGCGCAGATCAACGCGATGACGATCGAGGAGGTGAAAGCGCATCTGCCGAAGATCGCCACCGCGCGGCGGCATGCCCGGGATTCGGACGATGAGGATCTCAAGGAGCGCCTCCAGGACGAGTTCCAGTTGCTGATGGACCGCCTGCAGGAGCTTCAGGAGAGCGGCTGAGCCATGTCGAACCAGACTTCCATTCCGGAGCGTTTCAACCGCCTGCCGCGGGCGATCCGCTGGCTCGTCCTCGCGGTCGCCTTCGTCGTGCTCTTCCAGCTCTGGTTCTACCTGCTCTGGCCCGTGGTGGATCGTTGCAACGTGGCGGCGGCGGAGATCGAGCGCCAGGCCGCGGCGGTGCGCGAGGGATCGGAACTCGTCCGCCGCGTGCGCCGCATGGATGACGTCGTCTGCGCGATCGGGCCGGTTTCCCTGCCGGGCAACGAGAACGAAGCCAGCGATGCGCTCACCGCGGCCTACGTGGACGTGATGAACCGGTACTCGGTGGGCAACGACAGCTTCGATCTGCGCGGCGCGGGGGGGCCGGTCTCCAATCCCCATGCCCGCGGGCTCGTCAGCCCCGGCCACCAGTTGCGCCGCGTCACCGCCCGCTTCGTCTTCGAGGCGTCGCCGGAAGATGCGATCGCGATCATCGGCGATCTCGAGAGCCGGCCGGACATCGAGGCCCTCACCGAGATCAAGCTGCTGCGGATCGGCGGCCGAAGGGTGAAGGTCACCCTCGGCCTGGAGGCGTGGGCCCAGGTGGCCCGCAGCCGTTGAGCGCGTTGGAAGGAGACGAACCATGCGAACACAACCGACGCTCAACGGTCCGCAGGTGTGGAGTCTGCTGTTCATCGTCGCGGCCGGCCTCGTCGTGATTCTCGCCGTGCCGCCCCTGCTGAGCGCGCTGTTCTCGCCCGGCACGGACGAGGCGGTGGTCAGCACCGAGTTTGCCCGGCTGATGGATGCCCACGAGGAGGCGGTGGGGACGTACGAAGCGCGTTTCAACGGCCGATCGGTGTTCTTCGCGCCGCCGCAGCCGGCGCCGTCGCGGCCCGAACCCCCGCCCAGGCCCGAGCCGATCGAGCCCGAGGAGCCGGAGCTGGACACGCCGGTGATTCCAGGCAGTTACACGGGCCCGTCGATCCGGGCCCTGCTGGGCGACACGGTCTGGTTCCACGGCGGGCTGCGCCTCACGGTGGGCGAACAGGCCGAAGGGCTGGAGGTTCTCGCCGTCGACGCCCCGTGGTCGGCGCGGGTCGCCTACGCGGGCGGCGAGTACGACGTGTCCCTGTTCGAGAACCTCACGCCGTTCTTCCAGGATCCCGATTCCGGCGGGGGCTCGACCGCGCCGCCCGGGCTGATCGATGCCGAGGGCGATGCGGGCGACAGCGTCCCGCCCCTGCGGATGTCCGACGACGAAGGAGCAGGTTCCTCGCCTGCGCGGGCGGCGCCGAAACCGCCCCGACGCCCGCCCGACGTGCCCCCCGAGTAGTTGTCCCAACCACGCTCTTCCCGCGGGCCCGACACGACCCGCCGGGAAGAGACAGAACAATCGCCGGCTCGAAGCTTCGAGCCGAACCCGACCCGTGACGAGGATGGTCTCGTGAAACGCAAGCACGCAAATCGAAAGACGTACACAAGCCTCTTGGCGGCGCTGCTCGCGATCGCGCTGTGGTCGCCGGCCGCGTTGGCCCAGGACGGGCGCCCCGATCCCGCCTCGCCCGAGAGCCAGGGCGGGGAGGATGCCGGTCGGCCCGCGCCGGCCGGGGCGGGCGAGCCGTCCACGCGTCCCGACAACGGCGCGCCCGGACGACGCGTCGATCCGGACGGCGACCGGCTCGTCAAGCTCGCCTTCGACGATGTGGGCGTGAAGGAGACCATCCCCTTCATCGCGGAGATGACGGGCAAGGTCGTGATGCCCGTCAACCTCCTCACCCTCCAGAACAAGAAGATCACACTCGTCAACGATGAGCCGATCGAGAAGACCCTGGCCCTGGACATGCTCATCCAGGCCTTCCGGCTCAACCAGATCGGCGTCATCGAGAAGAAGGACGTGGTCATCATCGGCAACCTCGATGAGCTGATGACCTGGAAGATCGTGCCCGTCCTTCCCGCCGGGGTGGACATCATGGACCGCGAGGACAAGGGCACGCTGGTGCTCAAGCTCTTCCAGGTCGAGGAGGTCGCGGCCGAGGACATCGGCGACCTCATCGGCGAGAACCTCCCCAGCCACGCCGTCCTCTCCGTCGATGCCAACTCGAACCAGATCGCCGTGTACGGTGACATCGCCCTCTGCCAGCACCTCCAGGAACTCATCGAGGAGCTGGATCACACCTACATCGAGCCGAAGACGCAGACCTTCCGACTCGCCTACGCCGACGCGACGGAGATCTCCGAGAACATCCTCGATCTCTTCGAGGACACGGGCACCGGCGGCAGCGATCGGCGCAGCCCCCAGCAGCGCCGGCCGCGAGGGCGCCGGGTTCCCCAGGCCCCCGTGGGCGGCTCGCCCATCGGACCGGAGATCCCGCTTCGCGTCACCGTCAACGTCCAGCAGAACAGCGTCACCGTGACCGGCGATCCGTCCGTGGTCGATGAGATCGAGAAGCTGATCAGCGAGGAGTGGGATCTGCCCCGCTCGCCCGGCACGTCCAAGATCTACACCCTCGTCTACACCGATCCGCTCAAGGTCGCCGACAAGCTCAACGCCCTCCTCGGCCAGGGCGGAGGCACCACCGGCAGTCGGCGCACCGTCCGCCCCGGCGGGCAGGGCGCGTCCAACGTCTCGGACATCCTCAGCGGCATCTTCCGCATCGAGGCCTACCCGGACACCAGCCAGCTTCTCGTCTTCTCCAAGACCGAGGAGAGCCTGGACTTTCTCGACGAGGTGATCGCGAGCCTGGATCAGCCGACCTCGATCGGCCTCCCGTTCGTGGTCGAGCTGAAGCACGCCAGCGCGGTGGAGCTGGCCGAGCAGCTCAACGCCCTCCTCGCCGAGGCCGGCTCGGGGGCGACGATTCGCGCTCCCGAAGAGGGCCTGACCGGGCAGAGCATCTCCGAGATGGGCTCCGGCACCGGCGGCGGAACGACCGGCAGCGGCGGAAGCGGGCAGGCCGGAACGCTCAACTTCCCCTGGCAGCGCGGCGGGCGACAGCGCGAGGATCAGAGCCCCGAATCGCCCCTCATCGGCAAGATCCGCATCGTGCCCATCATCCGCCAGAACGCCCTGGCCATCCTCTGCCCCCGCCCCCACCAGGAGGCCGTGCAGGAGCTGATCTCCTTCTTCGACCGGCCCGGCCGGCAGGTGATGATCTCCGTCATCATCGCCGAGGTCAGCCTCACCGACGACCTGGTGCTCGGCTGGCGCCTGAGCAACGCCGAGGACATTCTCGGCGGCTCCCTCGATGACTTCCGCCTCGGCGGGACGGTCGGCATCGAGGGCACGGAGGACGAGCCGTTCGAGAGTCTCTTCGACACCTCCGTGCTCAACGCCAACATCAGCCTGAACCTTGTCATCCAGGCCCTCCAGCAGGAGAGCGATCTCCGCGTCATCCAGCAGCCGGTCGTCTTCACCGCCGACAACCAGGAGGCGTTCTTCTTCGACGGCCAGGAGATCCCGTTCATCACGCAGACGACGATCAACTCCCAGGGCAACCCGACGGATTCGTTCGAGTACAAGGAAGTCGGCGTGATCCTCAACGTCCGCCCGCGCATCACCGTCCAGCGCGATGTGGACATGGAGCTGCGGCTGGAGCTTTCGGCGACCGTGCCCGGCGTGACGCTGTTCGGCGGGGCCATCATCGACAAGCGCCTCACCACCACGCACGTGATCGTCCAGAACGGCCAGACCGTCGTCCTCTCGGGCATCCTCCGCGAGCGCGAATCCAAGATCACGCGCGGCATCCCGTTGCTCAAGGACATTCCGCTCATCGGCGAGCTGTTCAAGCATCGCGAGAACCAGACCACGCAGGTCGAGCTGCTCGCGTTCGTCACGCCCTACGTCGTCGACAATCCCGAGCAGAGCGATGAGACGCAGTTCGAGTATCTGCAGCGCCTCGACGAGATGCTCAGACCCGTCGAGCAGCAGCGGCGCAATCACAAGGAAATCGAGGACCGGGTGAACCTGGAGCCCCCGTCGGGTCGCCCGGAGGGACGGCCGCTGCCGGAGGACGCCGACGACGAGCCGGAGCCGCCCGTCGACGTTGACGATCTGGACATGGAGCGGTAGTTCTTCACGCCCACGGCCGTTTCGGTCGTCGGCTCCGACCAGCAGCATGCATCATCCGCGTTCCGCTCTCGCCGCCTTCCTGCTTCTCTCTCTTCTCATGGCCGCATCATGCGCGCCGACACAGACGCGGACCACCGGGCGGAGCGCATCCACACCGCCGCCTTCGCGCACGGCGCGATCGCAGAGCCGGCAGGAGGAGATCGCCGCCCGCATCGCCGAGGTGGACCCGCTCAATCCCAGGCACTACGAGCGGGCGGGCAGGACGCGCACGGCGGGGGTGACGGCAATCGTCCAGGATCTGGGCACCATCCCCTACGACAACATGACGCTGCCGCTGGTCAGCCCCGACGGGCGGTATGTCGCCACCCATCGCGGGGTCGCCCCGGACTGGCCGACCATCCTCGCCGAGCCCGACGCCGCCGTCCCCACCACCACCCGCATCGAGATCTACCGGCTCGGGGAGAGCGAGGACGAGGCGCCGCAACTGAAGACGATCGTCGACGAGGCGGCCCTGCTCGGCCGGGCGTGTACGCGCGAGGGGTTTCTCGTGGAAGCGCCGCGGGAGAACGGCTCGCGCTGGATCGGGATCGCCGCCTGGGAGACCGGCCTCGTCCGCTGGCTCGTCTCCGACGACAGCGCGGTCAACGCGTTCGCCACCCTGCGCGAGGACGGTGCGCTGGCGTTCTCCAGTCGACCGATTGACGGGGAGCAGTTCGATCTCATCGTGCGCACTCGCGGCGCGGAGTGGCGTCTGCCCGGCCAGGGAGGAAGCTGGCTGATGCCGACCTGGTCGGGGAGCGGCGACGGGCTCTTTGCCCTCCTGCTGCGGGGCGAGGCCCTGGACGTGGTGCACATGATCGCCTCCGATGCCGCCCAGGTCCGCCGCACGATCCGACCCCTCCCCCTCGCCGCCTCCGGCGCGAACCTCGACACCGCCTACCAGACCCTCAACACGGCGGTGGTCACGCCCGCCCGCGGCGGCGCGGCGGGCGATCAGCTCACGTTCTTTCATCCCTCCCGCTTCCGCGCTGCGGTCTGGGCGCCGCCCGACGTGCCGGTGCTTCTGGATCGCGACTCCCTCGCCGCGGTCATCGACAGCGACGACCCCAGGTACGCGCTGGTGACGCGCTCCGGCCGGTTGATTCGGCGCCGCATCGCCGACGAGGAAGGCCTGGATCGCATCGACATCATCGAGGGGACGCACGTGCCGCGGGTCACCGCCGCGGAGGAGCGCCCCTATCTCCTGCTCCGCCCCTCCGAGGGGGTGATCGGCGTGCTCGGGCTGCGCCTCCTGCCCACCGAGATGATCCGGGAGCGCTAGCGGGGCGGTGTGCTATGATGGGTCTTTTCGCGGGACCGGAGGCGCGCCGCCGTCGCGCGGGTGCCGCACGTGTGGACCGCAAAAAGGGAGATTCGATCATGCAGTGGGGATTCGTCTTTCGTCGCCGGCCGATCCGGTCGGCCTTCCACGCAGTGTCCGTCCTGATCGCCGCGGGCGTCATGGGCTTCGCGCCGCCGGTCGCCGGCGCGGCGGACGTGACATTCGATTCGCTCCTCGAGGAGATGACGGATCTCGCCGGGCTGGCCGAGTATCCCGATCCGCCCTTCGTCTGCCGGCAGTTCAGCAGTTACGACCGCGCATCCACCAGCCCCGACGACGAGGAAACGTGGTTCGCCAACCGCGATGCGGGCAACTTCCTGCGCGTCGAGGAGATCGACGGCCGGCAGGAGTCGGTGATGATGGACGCCGAGGGCCCCGGCGCGATCGTCCGCATCTGGTCCGCCAACGCCAAGGGCATCATCCGCATCTATCTCGATGGTGCAAAGAAGCCCACCCTCGCGATGCCCATGCAGACGCTGCTGGGCGGGAAGCCGCCGATCGGCTTGCCGCTGTCCGGCGTCCGCGCGCGGGGCTGGAACTGCTACCTGCCCATTCCCTATGCCCGGCACTGCAAGATCACCTGCGATGATCCCGACGGGCTCTACTACCAGATCAACTACCGCACCTACGACCCGTCCGTCACCGTCGAGCCGTTCCGCAGCGCCTTCTTCGAGGAGAAGAGCCGGCTCGTCGCCGCGGCCAACGAACGGCTGGCGAATCCGCAGGTGACCTTCCAGCAGTCGGTGGAGATGCCCGAGGGGCTGGAGGTGGACGAGGAGGTCGAGTTGCTCAGCGTCGACGGCCCCGGCGCGATCCGGGAGATCCGGATTCGCGTGTTCACCGTCAATCGCCGCGCCGCCCTCCGCGGCTGTCTGCTCGTGGCCGAGTTCGACGGTCGGCAAACGGTGTACTGTCCGGTGGGCGATTTCTTCGGCAGCGCCCCCGACGTCAACGCCTACCGAAGCTGGCCGGTCACCGTCGACGAGAAGGGGATGATGACCGCCCGCTGGTGCATGCCCTTCGCCGAATCCGCCACCATCCGACTGGTCAATCGCAGCGATCAGATCATTGCCCTCTCCGGTTCGATCGGCTACGGCGACTACGAGTGGACGGACCGCTCGATGCATTTCCACGCCGCGTGGCGCCAGGAAGGGCCCATCGACACGCGGCCGCGGCGCGACTTCAACTACGCGACCATCGAGGGACGCGGAGTCTGGGTCGGCGACGCGCTGCACGTGGCCAACCCCGTCGTCGGCTGGTGGGGCGAGGGCGATGAGAAGATCTACATCGACGGCGAGACCTTCCCCTCCCATTTCGGCACGGGGACCGAGGACTACTACGGATACGCCTGGTGCAATACCGCCCTGTTCCAGGCCCCCCAGCACAACCAGACCCGATGCGACGGGCCGCGCAACTTCGGCTACACCTCCGTCAACCGCTTCCGCCTCCTCGACACCATCCCCTTCACGGAATCGCTGAAGGTCGACATGGAGGTCTGGCACTGGTCGGAGACGACCATGCATTACGCGGTGACCGACTACTTCTACGGCCGCGATCTCGTGCACAACGTCACGCCCGTCACCGAGCCGGGTGAGTTTCTCGTCCCGAAGGTCGAACTGCGGATCTTCCGCCGCGACAACGTCATCGAAGCCGAATCGCTGGAGGTCATCAACAAGACCACCGCGCCGGAGCGCAAGGTGCAGCTCATGGGCGACGGCTCGCCCGGCACCTGGAGCAACATGAAGCACGTGTGGTGCAAGGCGACCGAGCCCGGCCAGCGGGTCGTGCTCACCGGGCCCGTCGAGAAGGCCGGCGAGTACGAGGTCATCGTCTACCTCACCCACAGCTTCGACTACGGGATTCTCCAGTTCTACGTCAACGGCAGGAAGGCCGGCGAGCCCGTCGACACCTTCAACACGGAGAACCCCGACCGCGTGGCTCCGCCGAAGGCCTACTCGCTGGGCACGCACTATCTCGCCCGCGTCGGCTTCAGCCTCACCGTCGAGCTGGTCGGCTCCAACGAGAACGCCCGCGATCCCGGCACCTACTGGGGACTGGACTGCATCGAGCTCAAGCGCGTCTTCTGATCCCCGTCAGCGCACCCGCCGCACGGCGCGCGTGGCCACGAGGTAGAGCACGACCATGATGGCCGCGAGCAGGAGGCCGCCCGGCCAGGTCGCCTCCTCCTTCATCCCGGTCACCGCGGCCAGACCGTCGGCGATGCGGTTCTCGCCCTCCCAGATCGCCAGCGGGATGGCGAGGAGGATGCCGAGGATCGCCTCGCCGGTGATCAGACCCGCGGCGAAGAGCAGGCCGTTGCGCAGGTCGATCGACCGCGCTGATCGCAGTTGCGCAGCGCGTGGCGATTCGCCCTCATCCGGCGCCCCGAGCGGCGCAGCACCACCTGTCTCCCCGCCCTGGCGGCGCCGGAACAGCACGTTCGCCAGCCACGAGATCAGGCCGCCGAACAGGATCGGCACCGACAGCTCCAGCGGAAGATACACGCCCACCGCCACCGCCAGCACCGGCGCGCGGAACGCGCTGCCCGTTGCTTCGAGGATCAGATCAATCACGATCACGATCACCGCGATGCCCGCGCCGATCGCGACGATGTCCCACGGCAGGCTCTGCGTAAACACGCCCTGCGCCACGGACTGCATGAGCGTGGCCTGCGGCGCCTCCAGCGGTTCCTGCCCCTCGACCGTCAGATCACCGATGCCGTACGCGCGGAGCAGGGCCGAGAGGATCGGGGCCATCACGAGCGCGGCGGCGAGCACGCCGATCCCCTGCATGATCTGCTGTTTGTACGGCGTGGCCCCGACGATGTGGCCCGCCTTCAGGTCCTGCATGTTGTCGCCCCCGATCGCCGCGGCGCAGCAGACGACGGCCCCGATAAGGATCGCCGCCGCCGGGCCCGAGGCGCTGTCCATCCCCAGCGCGAGCAACAAGAGCGACGCGGTGAGCAGCGTCGCGATCGTCACCCCCGAGATCGGGTTGTTCGACGAGCCGACCAGACCGGCCATGTACGACGCGACGGCCGAGAACAGAAAGCCGGCGATGAGCATCACCACCGCCATGAACGCCGAGATCGCGACGTTGTCGGTGATGTGGTTGAACACGAAGAACAGCGGGATGATCGAGATCACGAGGGCGATGCCCACCCACTGCATGGGGGTGTCGCGCTCCGTGCGCCGCAGGCCTCCGCCCTCGCCGCCGCGCATGGACTGATACGCGCGCAGGCTCGCCCTGATGCCGCGGACGAGATTGCCGGCCATCCGCAGCAGGGCCCACAGCCCGCCGACCGCCATCGCCCCCACGCCCAGGTATCGCGTGCGCTCCGACCAGATCTGGTTGGCCCATTCATCGGCGTCGACGGGCCGGCCGATCTTCTCGAACTCGTCCAGCGCTTCGCGCCGATCGTTCAGCGCCGTCTCCGCATCGGCCTCGTCGATCTCGCTCCAGGGAATCGCGAAATCCGCGAAGATGCGGTCGATGATCTGCTCATCGTTCAGGCCGTCCTCGCGCGCCGCGGCGATGGAAGCCTGGAGTTCGGCGATCTCCGCTTCGCTCCATCCGTCCAGTACGTCCGCGTCGACGGTGACGACATCCCACGCGTCCGGATCCTCGGCGCGCTCCTCGATCTGGTAGACCGGCCAGTCGGTGCCCGCGGCGACGATGGGGATCGCCCCGTACCAGTTCAGCGCACCGCCGAGAAACACGAGCACCGCGATGTTGATGCCGACGATGTAGCCCACCGCGAGCAGGGCGGGCGAGGCGTTCGTGCCGTAGTAGAAGATGGACGAGCCGATGCGCGTGCCGCCCTCGAGCACGCCTGTCCAGAGGCGGACGCCGACCTCGCCGAACTTGACGATCATGCCGATGATGCCGCCGGCGGCGATGGCGGCGATGCCGCTTCCGCCCTCGCCCGCCTTCAGCACCTCCGCCGTGGCCACGCCCTCGGGGAACTTCAACGGGCTGTCCACGATCAGCGCCCGGCGCAGCGGGATCGTGAACAGCACGCCGATCACCCCGCCCAGGGCGGCGATGATCGTCGTCTCGAGGTAGTTGAAGTCCGTCCACGCCCGCAGCAGGACGAGGGCGGGGAGGGTGAAGATGACGCCCGCGGCGAGGCTTTCGCCCGCCGACGCCGCCGTCTGCACGATGTTGTTCTCGAGAATGTTGGACCGCTTGAACAGGCGGAGGATGGCCATCGAGATGACCGCGGCGGGGATCGAAGCCGACACCGTCATCCCCGCCTTCAATCCCAGGTACGCGTTCGCCCCCGCCAGCAGGACCGAGAGCACGATGCCCAGGATCACCGCCTTGAGCGTGATCTCCGCCGGCGACTGCGAGGCGGGAATGTACGGCTCGGCGGGCGAGGAAGCACCGGCGGCTTGATCATCGGGCGTCGGCATGGCTCTCCGATCTCCGAGTTCCTTCGGGCACGCGGGCGGCGCGCGTCAGCTCATCTTCACGAAGCGCCCCCGCGCGCGGTCCTTCACCACGCCCGGGAACTGCAGGACGCGGTTGTGCATCGCCACGTATACGCCCGGGACGACGATCTGCACCGCGAGCAGCGCCTCGACGAGGTTCTGGAGCGCATCGGTGCTCCGCATCTCATACGGCCGCATCGCGCCGGTGAAGACAATCGGCACCGGCGGCTCGCCCAGCAGCTCGTGCGTCCGCTCGCCGCTCACGGGCAGCGTATCCGTGCCGTGCACGATCACCACGCCGTCATGCGCCTCGGCCATCGCTCCCGCGGTGCGGGCGATGAGCGTGTGATCGGCATCGGTCAGCTCGTAGCTGTCCTTGTTCATGAGGGGGACGCGGACGATCTCGACGCCCTCCAGCAGCAGGGAGGCGAGCATCACGTCGAGGACGCTGTATTCGTTGTGCAGCACGCCTTCGAGCTCGTTGTACGTCTTCTCGATGGTGCCGCCGGTCGAGATAAGGGCGATGCGTTTGCGGTTCATGACGGCCATAAGCATAGCCGACGAGGGGAGGGAAGACCCGGCCGGGGTGCCGCCCCTAACCCCCGCCGATCTCCACCGGGAGAGTGACCCTCTGCGGCTCCAGGCAGGCCGTGTCCGTGCACGCCTGGCAGGTGACGGTGATTGCGGGTCGGCCGGTGATGTCGCCGACTCGCGTCAGGGTGATCGGCAGCGTGGTGACGCCGTGATGAACCCGCGCCCTGCCGACCGGGCCGTCGATGGGCTCGCCGGGCGGATAGTCGACAGCGAACTCCAGTCCGGCTCCGTCGATGAGCTTCACCTCCAGGGGAATCAGCCCGTCAAGGCCCGGCTCGTGGGCGTTGATGTGATAGCCGTCCGCGATGCGGATCGTCAGGGTTACGGCCGCGCTTTCGTCGACCGCGAGCGTGACGGCATCGCGATCGGCCGTCACTTGCACCGGCTGCGGCTCGTCGACCTCCCCTGCCGGCGTCCGCGGCCGTTCCAGATGCTCCGGCGAGACTTCTGCGAGCCGGCTCAGCGCGCTCAGCGATGTCACCGAGCCCAACGGACGGCTGGTGAGCACGCGGCCCAGAGCCCCCAGCAGCGCCGCCGCCTCGTCGAGACAGGTTTCATCGCCGGTCAGTGCATGCAGTTCCAGCAGGTTGTGGGCCATCACGCCGTTTCCGGACGGCGTCGCCCCGTCGTAGGTCGACTTCGTGCGCACGAACAGATCACTCTGATCGGCGAGGGTGTCGAAATACGAGCCGGTCGACTCATCCAGGAAACGCCGCTTCGCGATGCGCGCCAGCTCGATGGCCTGATCGCGTGGCCCGCGCTCGCCGGTCGCGCGATGCAGGGCGAGGAGGCCGCGGATCATGAACGCGTAATCCTCGAGGAAGGCGTCGATCTTCGCTCGTCCCTGCCGTGCGGTGCGGAGCAGCCCGCCGTCCGGCGTACGCATCGTTTCGAGGACGAACCTGGCGGCCCGCCGCGCGGCGTCGATGTAACGCGCCTCGCCCAGGACGCGCCCCCCATCGGCCATCCCCGCGATCATCAGGCCGTTCCAGCCGGCGAGGATCTTGTCATCGGTCAGCGGCTGATCGCGCCGATCCCGCGCGGCGAGCAGGCCTTCATTGATCCGCTTCAGGCAGGTATTGAACTCCTCGAGCGGGAGATCCATCTTCACCGCCAGCGTCTCGGGCTTCTCGACGAGATGGACGACGTTCTTCGCCCCGTCCCCGGGATGATGCGGGTCGGTGAAGTTCGGGCCCGCATTGAAGCCGTAGACTTCCAGGGCGAACTCGACATCATCCGCGAGGCCCGCCCCGCGCAGGACGTCGCCGACCTGTTCGGCGGTCCAGATGTAATTGCCGCCCTCGCGGTGATTGACTTCCGCATCCTGCGCGCTGAAGAACGCGCCGTCCCGCGAGGTCATCTCGCGCAGGACGTAGTCCAGGGTTTCGCGCACGATTTCGGCGTAATACGGATCGCCGGTGCGCTGATGCGCCTCAGCGTAGGTCGAAGCGAGCTGGCCGTTGTCGTAGAGCATCTTCTCGAAATGCGGCACGAGCCATTCCGCATCGGTGCTGTAGCGATGGAATCCCCCGCCGATCTGATCGTACATCCCGCCGGTGGCCATTCGGTCGAGCGTGTGGAGGACGGCGTCGCGCGCGGCCGGCCGATCCCACGCCGCGGTCATGAGGAAATCGATGTTGACCGGTGTGGGGAACTTGTTCGGTCCGCGCCCGAACCCGCCATGCGCGCGGTCATAGAGGCTCAGCAACTGCGTCACCGCCGCCTCGATCGGCTCGGTCCCGGGCGGTTGCGGCTGATCGGCCAGCGAGAGGTGTTGCGCCACTGCTTCGGCGACGCGATCCGCCTGCTGGATGACCGCGTCGCGCTGCTGTGTCCAGTACTGGGCGACCTGTTGCAGCACGCTGCGGAACCCGGGCCGGCCGTATCGATCCTGCGGCGGGAAGTACGTGCCGGCGAGAAACGGCTTCAGCGACCGCGGCTCGAGGAACACCGACATCGGCCATCCCCCGCTGCCCGTCATCGCCTGCACCGCGGTCATGTAGATGTCATCGACGTCCGGCCGCTCCTCGCGATCGACCTTGATGCAGATGAAGTGTTCGTTCATCACCCGCGCGATCGCCTCGTTCTCGAAGCTCTCGCGCTCCATGACGTGACACCAGTAGCAGGTCGAGTAGCCGATGCTGAGAAAGATCGGCCGATCCAGCGCGCGGGCGGCGGCGAACGCATCGTGGCCCCACGGCCACCAGTGCACCGGGTTGTCACGATGCTGAAGCAGATACGGGCTCGTCTCGTCGCCGAGACGGTTGCGCCCTTCCATCAGATCCGCAGGTGGTGAACTCATCGCATCTCCACAGGAGGTTGCGGCCGTGAGCGCCGTAATCAGCGCCGCGAGGCCGATCAGCAGAACAACGCGGTCTTTCATGCGCATGACTCGATGCTATGCGCCTCCTGACGATCGCACCACGAATGCCCTGCCAGGCGATGATGTGAAACCGGACCCCGCGCTACAGGATCCTCTGCGCGCGGGGATACGAGCCGAGCACCTTCAGCGACAGGCAGTGCGCGCGGGCCTTGTCGATCGCGACGGCCATGCGCTCGTCGCGCTGATGCGCCTCGGCATCGATGAAGAAGCTGTATTCCCAGTTCGTGCGGCCGCTGGGTCGCTTGTCGATGTGGCTGAGGTTGATGCCGGCATCGCGGAAGACGGCGAGGACATCGACCAGCGCGCCGGGCTTGTGGCTGGTGACGAACATGAGCGTGGTCTTGTCGTCGCCGCCCGGCTCGGCCTGTTCGGTGGCGATGATGAGGAACCGGGTGATGTTGCTCGCCTTGTCCTGGATGCCCTCGAAGAGCGGCTTGACGCCGTAGAGCTCGCCGGCGAGGGTCGAGCCGATCGCCGCGGCCCCGTCCTCGTTCGCCGCCCGCTGCGCCGCGTTGGACGAACTCACCGTCGCGATGAGCTCGGCGTCGGGATAGTGCCGCGACAGCCATTGCCGGCACTGGCCGAAGATCGGCGGCTTGGAGTAAATGCGCCGAATCTCCGTCGGCGGACAGTTGGCCAGCAGCGCCTGGTTCACGTCGATCAGCGCCTCGGCATAGACCGTCACGTCATGAACCTGGAAGGCATCGAGCGTGTCGGTGATCCCGCCGCCGATGGAGTTCTCGTAGGGTACGAGGCCGTAATTGCAGCGGCCGGCCGCGACCTCCTCGAAGACGTGCTCGATCTCATGCAGATCCTCGAACTCGACCGACGAGCCGAAATGACGCGTCGCCGCCACGTGGCTGAACGATCCGGGCGGGCCGAGATACCCCACGAACAAAGGCTGCTCCAGCGCGAAGCTGCCGGACATCAGCTCGCGGTAGATCGCCTCGAGCGTGCGACCCGGCAGCGGGCCGGGGTTGTCGGCGAGGACGCGATCGAGCACCTCCCGCTCGCGGTGGGGGACATAGATGGGCCGACCGGCGGCGCGCTTGGCCTGCCCGATCTTCGCCGCCAGCGCGCCCCGCTCGCTCAGCGCCTCGATCAGGCGCCGATCGACATCGTCGATCCGCCGGCGGAGGTCAGCCAGATCATCCCCGAGCATCGGGTCCGGAGACGAATGGCCGGGGGACGATTCGGAGGGGATGTCAGTCGGATCATCGGCGTGCATGGCTGAACAGTGACCTCTGAGGTAGCATCTCACATCGGCCGGGATCTCGGCGGGATCGAATTCCCCGAAGGCGGTTTCCCAAAAAGACCCCGGACACGATGGCGGACGCCGATGAACGAGCTTTCCCAGGCCATTCAGGACCTCCCTCTCGCCGGTCTGATCCCGGTGGTGATGCTGATTGTGGTGGGCATCATCCTCTGGGCGGCGGGGCGGCGTGTGCTGCGGGCGGGCTTCGCGGCCGCGGGGCTGATCCTCGGCGGGGCCGCGGGCTGGATCCTCGGCGACGCGGTCCAGTTGGGCGTCTCGCCCTGGATCACCGCCGCCGTCCTCGGGATCATCATCGCCTGCGTGGCCGCCCTGATGTACCGCGTCGCGGTGGCCGGGGCGCTGGCGCTGGTCTTCGCCGTCGCCGCCCCGATGGCCGTGGTCACCGTCGCCGAGATCCAGGGCGTGGACAAGTCCGTCCTCCAGCCGGTCGAGCCCGAGGACGAACCGGAGGGCCCCGCCCCGCGCGAGCTCGACGAGCTGGACCGCTTCTTCGGAGAGGCCGAAGAAGGCGAAGGTCCGATAAGCCCGCCGGGCGAGCCGGGCGATGACGAAGGCGGCGACGGGCAGATCGACCTCACCGAGGAAGCCTCCGAGCGGCTCGATCAGGCCCGCTCCTACGCCGAGCAGGTCCTCGAGGGGCTGCGGGCGTGGTGGGACGAAACGCCGGAGAAGCTGCGTCCGGCGATCATCGGCGCCGCCGTCGGGGGCATCCTGCTCGGCGTGCTCTTCGGCGCCCTCGCCCCCACCCTCAGCGCGGCGGTGGTCACCTCCTTCGGCGGAGCCCTGCTCTGGCTGAGCGGCCTGCGGATCGTGGTCACCCAGGTCGGCGAGCCGGTCGTCAACTGGCTGCCCTCCCAGGCCACCTGGCTGCTCGGGCTGTGGCTGATAATCTCCCTCATCGGCGTCGCCATTCAGTGGATGTTTCGCCCCAAGCCAGCCGATAAACCGGGCTGAGTGAGCGGAAGACCGCTCCCGGAAGACGCAAATCAACGCCTCGGCACCCGATCGCGGCGGGGTGAGCGGACGGCTCGTCTCGCCCTCGCCCGATGAATGAGGCCGAGTGCAGCGAGGCCCGGCCATGTACAGCCCGATGCTCTTCCTCGCCCAGGACGGATCCTCCACCTCCACCACCGGCGGAGGCGGCCCGTTCCTCGGCGGGCTCATCGACCGCATGAACATCATCCTTCGGCCCGACGAGCTGATCGACCAGCTCATGCAGGTGCCGCTCATCCTCGCCGCCGTCGTCGTCGCCGTGGGCATCCTCTGCGTGTTCAACGGCTACCGCTGGCACAAGTGGATCGTCGCGATCCTCGCGTTCTTCTGCGGCCTGTGGCTGGGGTACATCTTCAGCCAGCGGATGGGACGATCGACGGTCGTCGCGGTGTCGGTGGGCGGGCTGTGCGCGATCGTCGCCACCCCCCTGCTGCGCATCACCGTCGCCATCTTCGGCGGGCTCACCGGCGCGTTCATCGGCTCCAACGCGTGGACGGCCCTGCACGCCAACCCGCCGGACGCGAGCTGGGCCGGGGCGTTCATCGGCTTCATCGTCCTCGCCATGGCCTCGGTCATCCTCTTCCGCCTCGTGGTGGTGCTCTTCACCAGCGTGGGCGGGGCGGCGATGGCCATCTGCGGCGGCATCGCCCTCATGCTCCAGGTCCCCGCCTGGCAGGGCGCCGTGCGCGAGAGCCTGACCGCCAACGAGATGCTCATCCCCATCCTGCTGCTCCTGGCCGCGGTGAGCGGGTTCGTCCTCCAGGAGGCCAGCCTCCGCGCCAGCGGCGTGAAGATCCTCCAGCCGGAAGGCAGGGGCGACGACTGACGCGAAGGCGGCGCGACGCTCCGCGTGAAAGGTGGCGCGACGCTCCGCGTGAAAGGTGGCGCGACGCTCCGCGTCGCGACTCGCCCGTTCAAGCGGTGGAACAACGCTCCGCAAGAGTGGTGGGACGACGCTCCGCGTCGTGCCTCGCCCGCTCAAGTAACAAGACGATGCTCCGCATCGTGCTCCGCGCGTGCCGGTGCCCTGAAAAGAATCTCGCAAAACGAGGAAATCCCTTTCCGCGCAAACCCGCGGCGCGCGCACAGATCGGCCGAGGGGGTTTAGTTTGTGCGCGCCACGCGCGCCTCCGCCGCGCCCGGTCAGGCGCCGCAACGCCCCGGACGCCCCCGTGAGGCCGGAAACGCGGTCTGTCTCCATCGGCATCAGACGCATGGCCGCGAGCCCATCGTCGAAGGAAAAACGAGCGCACCCCTACAGGGGCCAACGGCCCCTCCTGCGCGCGCCACGCGCGCCGCGCCTCCATGGGTGGGACGACGCTCCGCGTCGTGCGCCGACGCTGGTGGGAGGACGCTCCGCGTCGTGCGCCGACGCTGGTGGGAGGACGCTCCGCG
>JAXHTH010000004.1:0-24875 GCA_034211115.1 Planctomycetota bacterium
GTTTTTTATCTCTAAATAGGTAATTAATGTTTAAAAAGTGCATGCTATTGCCTGTGGTTGTTAGCCTGCGAATGCAATAGTATGCAAAAATGACTAAATCTCTTAACCAAGCTTTCGGGTGGAGGTAGCCGATCCGTTCGTCCCAGGCGGTGGACCAGTGGCCGGCCTCATCGCCCGGCAGCCATTGGCCATAGGCCGATTTGACGAGGTGATACCCGATGGTCCTTCGGCCCCGGTTCATGGCGGGAGAATATCGAAAACCGCCGATTCCGGCCGGCGATCGCGACGGGGAACGGCGGTCCATCGTCTCCGGCGGTCCAACCCGCCGATGCCATCGGCGCGGGTGGCGGGGAATCGGGTGCGTGGGGTGTGAGAAACCCCGCCGATGCCATCGGCGCGGGCGGTGTGGAATCGGGTGCGTGGGGTATGAGAAACCCCGCCGATGCCATCGGCGCGGGCGGTGTGGAATCGGGTGCGTGGGGTATGAGAAACCCCGCCGATGCCATCGGCGGCTTTACAGGTGCGGACCGGCCCCCGGTGTAAAGCCGCGGATGGTATCCGCGGTCTTCTGACACCGGACGCTGCCGATTCACCCCCCCCGCCGGGCGGATGGTATCCGCGGTCTTCTCACACCCCACGCCGCCGAATCCACCACCATCGCGCGGACGGTATCCGCGGGTCACGCCCCGAACTCCGCCCCGTCCCACTGGGCCGTCCGGAGTCCGGCCTTCGGGAGCGGGCCGCGTTCGGCCATCATCCGCACCATCGCGTCGAACTCCTCGTCCGTCGCCACGCCGGGGCGGGGGCCGTAGTGGCGGTTGCGGGCCTCGTACGGCCGCTGCAGGGTGTTCAGAGACACCTCGAAGCAGGGCAGGACGCGTCCGGTGCCGCAGAGGAGGTCGTAATTGAGCCACCACGCCGCCCGCGCGGCGTTCCAGGGGATTCCCCGCCGGTACCGCACGACCCACTGGGCGATCTCCTCCGCCGGCTGCGATTCGTCCACGCCCCACCCGTTGGCGGCGCAGGGCCATTCAGGCAGGCTACCGGGACTGCGAACGAGGCGGATCCGCCGCGCCGGCCGGGTGATGGCGAAACACTGCAGCTCGCGCAGCCGCATGGCCATCGAGGCGTGGTTGAGGCGGGCCAGCCGCATCACCTCCCGGGCCTGGGCGTTCACGAACCACGGGAACGCCTCCTCCCGGGCCAGCTCGATGACGATCTCGAGGATCAGCCGGGCCTTCTCGGTGAGGCGCAAAAATTCTTTTGAATTCCAGATTTCGCGCCGGATCGCGAAGTACATCCGGCGCGCGCGGGGGCGACCGAGGGCCTCCTCGACGGCCTGGCGATGCCAGTTCAGCGGGTGGTCCGGCCGGTCCCGTTCCATCTCCAGCAGCGCGCGGAACCCGGCGGTGTCGATCCCCCGCCAGTCCGGCAACTCCGGCCACGACGGGGGTTTACCCTCCAGATCGAACCGCCGCGCCGCGGCCACCGCGTCCCGCAGACGCAGGTCCGCGATCCGCATCAGCGCCGCCAGGCGATTGCGTTCGGCCGTCATGGGAAAACGACCTCCTTCCATTAAGGGGCCGACGGTCACTCCTGCGCGCGCCAACGCGGCCCCGGGGGAATCGGGCGCGTGGGGTGTGAGAAGACCGCGGATACCATCCGCGGCCTTACAACGGGGGCGGGCTGGCGTGTGTAAAGCCGCCGATGGCATCGGCGGGTTTCGCCGACCATCCACCCCGCGCCCGCGATCCACGCGCCGCGCCGCCCGCGCCGCCGTCAATGTCCCGCGGCGCGTTCGGGTATCATCCGCCCACCATCAGCCCGGCCACGGAAGGGAACCACGCATGATCACCGAAATCACCGAACAGCAGCTCGGCGCCGATCAGTTCATCGAGGAGAAGGTCAACGGGATTCGCGCCGCGGTGGGCGACGGCACGGCCATCAACGCCCTCTCAGGCGGCGTCGATTCCTCCGTCGTCACCATGCTCGGCCACCGCGCGCTGGGCGACCGGCTCGACACCGTCTTCGTCGAGAACGGGATCATGCGCGAAGGCGAGGGCGAACACGTCGTCGCCCTGTTCCGTGACCTCGGCGTCACGGTCCGCGTCATCGACGCCCGCGAGGAGTTCTTCGCCGCCCTCGAGGGCCTCACCGATCCGGAAGAGAAACGCGAGGCGATCACGCAGACGTTCTACCGCCACGTCTTCGGCCGCATCGTCAAGGAAAGCGGCGCGAAGTACCTTCTGCAGGGCACGATCCTTACCGACGTGGACGAGACCATCGCGGGCATCAAGCGCCAGCACAACGTCTTCGAGCAGCTCGGGATCGACCCGGAGGAGGCGTTCGGCTACCGCATCCTCGAGCCGCTCATCCAGCTTCGCAAGGACGGCGTGCGCAAGGTGGGCAAAGCGCTGGGCCTGCCGGAGGAGGTGTTCAAGCGCATCCCGTTCCCCGGTCCCGCCCTCGCGGCGCGCGTGATCGGCGAGGTGACGCCGCAGCGCATCGAGACGGTGCGCAAGGCGACCGCGATCGTCGAGCAGCGCCTGCGCGACAGCGGCGCGTTCCAGTACATGGCGATCCTCCACGAGGATCGCGTGACGGGCATGCGCGACGGGCAGCGCGACTTCGGCCACCAGATCGAGGTGCGGTGCTGGAACAGCGTCGATGCCCGCACGGCAACGCCCACGCGATTGCCGTTCAAGACGCTCGAGCTGATCGCCGACGATGTCGTGCGGGACGTCCCGGGCGTGGTGAGCGTGACCTACAACATCGCCCCGAAGCCGCCGTCGACACTCGAGGTCGTCTGACGTTGATCGCCGCGGACGCCGCGGGAACCGGCCGAAGGGGCGGGGCAAAAACGAACAGAGCCGCACCCCGGGTCGAGCGGCTCTGCGGAGTTCGGACCCCGATGGAAGGGCTCATCGTCCATATGTATAATCCGCCAATCCGGGCCCGCCCCGAATGGCCTTAACCGGCCATTTTCGGGCGGGCTGAAATGCAACGGCCTTCGGTCCAAACGCGCCGTGATGCGGCTTCCCTGCCGGGCGACCGGGGGAAGGAGGGCCGGTAACCGGGACCTGCCTCTCTGTGACCCGTATTCTGGGGATCGGACATTGCCAGCCCAGCCGCCGCCCGCCGCCGTGAAGCTCACCCGTCGCCAGCAGGAGGTGCTCGACTGCCTGCTCGGGGGCCTGTCCAACAAGGAAATCGCCCGGATGCTGCACATCAGCGTCCACACCGTCCACAATCACGTGAAGGCGGTGCACCGGGCGTTCGGCGTCTCCGGCCGGGGCGAGCTGCTCGCCCGATGCCTCGGCACCTCCGCGGCACGCCCGGCGGGGGCGGACCGCGTCGATGATGTCCACGCCGTGGACCGGGTTATCCTCGAGAGTATTTCAGACTTCGTCGTCCGCTTTAGTCGCGACGGAACGATCGAGTACCTCAATCGCACGATCGATCACCACAGCCCGGACCAGATCATCGGGACGCATTTCCTGCAGTGGCTCACGGCGGATGACCGGGACCGGTTCGCCGCGCTGCTCGAGGCCGCCTTCAGCCGGGGCGAGGAGCAGCGGACCACTGTCATCGCCGGCGATGAGGAGCGGCGCTACACGCTCGATGTCCTCCTCCGGCCCGCGGGCGACGCCGGGGCCGTCCGGTCCGTGATCGCCATCGCCCGGCTGGCCGATCCGCCCGCGCCGGACGCAGGGGCCGGGGCCGACGCGCCCGGCGACGCGGCCGATGTCCAGCGCCTCCGTTCCATCATCGAGGCCGCCCCGGACCGGATCCTCCAGGTCGATCGCGAGGGGGTCGTGCTGTTCGTCAACAACACGAGCCCGGGTGCCCGCCCCGAACAGATCATCGGCACAGCGGTGTTCGATCACATCCTCGCCGAGGATCACCCGATCATTCGCAGCGCGCTCGAGACCGCGTTCACCGAGGGGACGGCTCAGGAATACACCGTGCGGGCCCGACGGGGCGACGGCTCCGTCCGCTCGTACCACAGCCGCCTCAACCCCATCCGCCGCGGCGACGAGGTGATGCGCGCCGTCATCATCGCCCGCGAACTGGACGATACGCAGGACCCGCCACCCGCGTGAGAACGGGACGATCCGTCCGCACATCCATAATGTGATTCGACGGCCCGGGGTGTGAGAAGACCGCGGATACCATCCGCGCGATGGGGGCGGGGAATCGGGCGCGTGGGGCATGAGAAGACCGCGGATATCATCCGCGGCTTTACAATGGGCGGCGATTACGGAGGAACGCCCATGTTCGCCGCGGAACTCATCACATCGCTCGTCGGCCGCTTGCGGGTTCCCGCCGTCGTCCTTCCGATCATCGTTCTGGCGATCAGCGCCGCCGGCTCCGCCGCGCCTGATGATCGGAATCTCGCGCGGCTCGAAGAAGTCTGGCGCCTCGTTGACGAGCACTTCTTCGATCCCGAGTTTAACGGCGTCGACTGGCCGGCCATGCTCGATCGCCACGCCGCCTCGGCCCGCGAGGCGGACGATGATGCCGAGCTCGCCGCGGCCGTCAACGCCATGCTCGGCGAACTGGACACCTCCCACACGCGGTACTTCACGAAGCGCGATCCCGCTTATTACCAGTTGCTGGGCATCTTCAGCCACGGCCGGCGCGGCGGGCCGATCCGCGAGCGCTTCTCCGGCGGCGAGGTGCGCTACGCCGACACCGGCCTCGTCGCCGACGAGATCGACGGGACGATCTTCATCACCGGCATCATCGACGGCATGCCCGCCGCCGACGCCGACCTGCGCATCGGCGATGAGATCATCTCCGTCGACGGCCGGCCGTACGAACCGCGGCAGAGCGCCGCCCGCGAGGCCGGTCCGCCGCTGACGATCGAGATTCAGCGTTCGCCCGATCCCGCGTCGCGCCGCCACCTCGCTGTCCGGCGCGAACTCGTCGAGCCCAACGAGATGTTCCTCCGCGCCATGCGCGAGAGCGCGCGGGTCATCGAGCGCGACGGCGTCGCCGTCGGTTATGTCCACGTCTGGTCGTGGGCCGGCGAACACTTCCAGCAGCAGCTTATCGAGCTGCTCAACGACGAGCCGCCCCGCGACGCCGAGGCGCTCGTCCTCGACATCCGCGACGGCTGGGGCGGGGCGCGCACCTGGTATCTCAACCTCTTCAACCGCAACGTGCCGGTCATGACGATGCATCCGCGCGAGGGCGAGCCGCACACCCTGGACATGCACTGGCGCAAACCCGTCGTGCTTCTCATCAACGGCGGTTCGCGCAGCGGAAAGGAAGTCATCGCCTGGGGCTTCAGGACCTGCGACATCGGACCCGTGGTGGGCACGCCCACCGCCGGTGCGGTGACCGCCGGACGGGCGTTCATCCTCTCCGACGGCAGCCTGCTGTACCTGGCCGTCGCCGATGTCCGCGTGGACGGCAAGCGGCTGGAAGGGGTCGGGGTCGAGCCGGACGTGCGCGTGCCGCGGGAGATTCCCTACGCGGCCGGCGCGGATCCGCAGCTTCAGCGGGCGGTCGAGGTCGCCGCCGAGCTGGCGCGTCGCTGAACGAAGGCGCGCCGCCCCGCGCGCGCCGACGCCCCTCGCCGATCGGGAACCCGACCGGAAGGGGCGGCGGGATCAACGGCACCTGGTCTGTGCCTTCAGCGCCGGGTCACTTCTTCTTCGTGCGGCGCTCCATCACGCCGTGGAAGCTCTTGTACTCCTTCCCGTCCTGGCCGGTCATGTACCCCTCGAAGACGTGCCGGTCCGGATCGGACAGGTCGCTGATGTAGCGGCTGTACTCCACCTTCCCGGTCACGGGATTGCGGTACGTGGCGCGTGTCCGCATGATCTGCGTGTCGGGGTTGTAGCTGCCGGTCGAGTAGTAGATGCCGGTGGAGACGCTCTCCATCCACACCGACTCGTACTGGCCGTCCACGTTGTTGTAGCCGAGGTAACTGATCGCCCTGAACGGGCCCCAGTCGGTGTTCGACTCGACGACCTCCCTGATGAACCGGCCGTCGAGGACCCACTCGCGGGTGATCGTGCCCTTTGAGATCATCGGCTCGGCGTCGGGCTCCATCCGGATCCTGAACGTGCCGTCCCACGCGCCGACGAGCGTGTTCAGGTACTCGTGATGCTCGCCGGGCGCTCCCATCTTCATCGCCTTCATCATCTCCGGCGACAGATCGGGGGGCATGTCCGGGGGCATCTCGTCGGCCATCTCCTGCTCCTGCATCGGCCCGGCGGACGCCTCCGGGCCGGCGCCGAGCCAGCCGGCCCGCCCCGCCGCGAACGCCAGGGCGATCAGCGCCAGCACCGCCGCGATGTTTCGATTGATCCTCATCTGTTCCTGCTCCTTCGTTGTGTGGTTTCTGAGCGCTCCGGGCCGCCGGGCGGACACAGCGTCCGCATCACCGACCACCGATCGCCGGATTCGCACCGGCCCGGCCGAGTATACCAAACATTCTACGAACAGTCGGGGTTCGCGCCGCCCGGGCCGGGGCATCGTACCGGCCGGGGCCGGAACCACCAACCCGCCGGCCTTCCCGGATCATCCCCCCAGTCGCGGCCGGCCGTCAGTCCGCGGTGGGGTTCTCGATCCACCGCCCGTAACAGCGCGGGCAGAGATAGATGACCAGACGGCGGTAGACCTGGTCCATCATCTCCCGGGAGGACATCCCCTTCGTCTCCTCCACGATCCGCCTCATCTCCTCCTCGAAATCGCGCTGGAGATCCTCGAGCGTGAGCGGCGGCAGCTCCGGCAGGGGATAGGCCTCGATCTTCACCACGTAGAACAGTGGCTCGCCCGGCACGTACAGCGCCCCGCAGCGATGGCAGACGATCCGATCCTCACCCGTTGCTTCCGCCTCGGCCATGTCCGGCTCCGATCCGCGGCCCGCCGGGCAGTTGACCGCCGTCGTCGCGGCCTGTCAACGCCGGAGGGAGGCGTGGGCCTGCCGCCTCCGGCTGACTGCTGATCGCGGATGGCTCTCTGCTGCCGCGCTACCATGCCGGCGCTGATGAGCCGCTTGCAGCGAAGACGGGAACGCGAACGCAGGACGGTCGAATCGATGATCGCCCTGTTCTGCCGCGATGTCCATCGAACGGATGACGGCCTGTGCCCGGCCTGCGCTGAACTTGCCGCCTACGCGCGGAAGCGTCTCGAGAAATGCCCCTTCGGCGCCGACAAGCCGACCTGCGCCGACTGTCCGATCCACTGCTACCAGCCCGCGATCCGCGAGCAGATTCAGCAGGTGATGCGCTACTCCGGCCCGCGGATGCTGCTGCGGCACCCGTACCTCGCGCTCCGGCACATGCTCGACAGCCGGCGCGAAGCGCCGAAGAAGCCGCCGCGCCGGGCGGGTTGATTGGGTGGGGTTATTGGTTGTTGGTGGCCGGCTGTTGGTCAGCAACCGATGGCCGGGGGCTGCCTGCTGTTGGGTGATGGCTGATCCCCGATGGCTCATGGCTCTCCGCCCCTCGATGCCATGATGCCATGCCCTTTCGGCTTCGCCTACGGGCATTCGCCCCACGCGGCGAGGAGGGCGAGAAGGTCGGCGGTGTCGGTGTCGCCATCATCATCCACATCGCCATCACCCGTCCCCCACGCGCCGAGCAGAACCAGCAGGTCAGCGGTGTCGACATCGCCGTCACCGTCGAAGTCGGCCGGGCAGTGGAATTGAAAGTCGTCCAGGATGGTCTTCGCCAGATCAGAGAGCGAGATCGTGCCCGCATCCGCATTGGCGAGGATACTGATGGCCAGGTCGGCTTCGGGGCGAAGCACGAACGCACTCGTGTAGCCGGCCCGGCTGCCGCCGTGCCCGACTTGCGTGACCGGTTCGCCCGGCAGGGTGTGCGTGAAGAATCCGATGCCGTAGTATCGCTCGTAGGGGCAGTTGGGATCGCACATCAGATCGCTTGTCTTCTCCCAGAGGCGGCGGACACCGGCCTGGGAGAGCAGGCCATCCGGGTTGTGATAACTGTCCAGGAGCGCCTCGGCAAAGTGCGCCACATCGATCACTGAGGCGATGACACCACCCGCAGGATCACGTGCTTGCGCCGATGCCTCGTCCAGATGGTAGTACTGGAACGTGTAATCATCACCGGGCAGATCATCGCTGCTGTAGAAGTTGTCGACGCACCGGTCGTCGTCCGGGCTCACGAGATTGATGTAAGGCCCGACATGCATGACCGGTCCCTGCGACAGCCCCGCTTCGTGGCCAATCGGCGTTCCCACCGCCCGGGTGCCGTCGAGTGATGCCGTGCACATGCCGGCCGGATCGAAGATCCGTGTCTGCAGAACGTGCTGGAAGGGTTCCCCGGTCTTGTTCACCATGTACGCGCCGGCGAGCGAGTAGTTGAATGCGGAGTATTCGAAGCCACCGCCCAGGTTGCCGTACACCTCACTGTCGTAATGCGGCGACACGAGATCATCAGGTTCCAGCCAGAAGGCGATCAGGTCATTGATGTAACAGAAGAGGTGCAGCGCGCCGGAATCCAGTTTGAAGGCGCCCTGATGACAGAGCAGTTGCCCGAGTGTGCGATCGCCGTCATCCAACTGCTGGGTCGCGTCCTCATCGTCGACGAAATCATCCAGCGAGAGGACACCGTCTTCATGCAGGACCACGGCGGCGGCCGCCACGATGGACTTGCTCGTTGAACCTACTCGATACAGGCGATAGATCCCGTCCGGATCATGCGCGTACTGGCCCTGGCCCACATACGCAAAGGCATCCGCGAAGTGGATGACACCGTTCTTGACGACGGCGAACGCGATATGCACGATGAAAGCGCCGTCGTTTGGATCCACCAGCTTCAGAGCAATACGCTCGCGGGCCCTGCATTCGGGGCGTGCGTCGTTGTCGGGATCCAGGTCCATGGGTCCGCACGTTTGCCAGTCAAACCCGGGGTCATAGTGCAGGATCGGACAGGAGTCCTCCGCGTCAGGGAGCCCATCCCGATCCGTATCCGGATCGCCGTCAATCGGCCCGGCTTGTGGATGAGCCACCGGCCCGGCCCGTTCAGGTTCGTCGGCCGACGGCCCCTCGCTCGCGCTCATCGGATCGGCACCTTGCGCGATATTCGCCGCGACCAGGAACGAGCTCGCCCATCGGAACAACCGGGAAGAACTCTTTCGATCGCGCACAGAATGCTCTCCTCGAGCTCACGCGACAGTTCCGTGTCGGCTGCCGCTCGGTTCCGTCGCCGGGGTCCTCGCGTATCAGTCTAACGGCACCCGGTGCGAAATCCAGAGTGATTCAATGAGTCGGGGAAAGTCACCTGTTTCCGGACGCGCATTCGGAACAGGAACGGTCCTTGTGAGCCGAGATTACTTCATTCGATTTTCGCGCGGCTCCGGCGCCGGGCCTCGCTGCCGATTCCGCCCTGCCTCGGGGCGCTGCTCGCGTGCTTTTAGGGATCGGTTCGAATCACGCCCAGGCGCTTACGAGCATTCACCCCAAGCGCCCAGCAGAGCCAGCAGATCGGCGGTGTCCGTATCGCCGTCGCCGTCCACATCGCCGTCGCCCGTGCCCCACGCGCTGAGCAGAAAGAGCAGGTCGGCGGTATCGACATCGCCGTCGCCGTCGAAATCGGCCGGACATTCGCCGCCGATGACGACATGATCCACCACCGCAAAGAAGCAGCCGTCATGCGCCGGTCCCCACCCGTTGAGGCGCAGGGTGTCGAACTCGACGCCGGAGATGGAGACGGTGTAATGCTGGTAGCCGTAGGGGAACTCGATGACGGTCGAGCCGTTGAGCTCGTCGTCGAGGTAGGCCTCGAGGGTCATGCCGTTGCCGACCTCCGACCCGCCCCAGAACTCCAGGGACGCGGAGGTTTGGACCTCGCCGGTGGTCATCTTGAACTCGCCGCAGCGGCTGTAGGCGAGGGGCGGGCCGGGCGCCCAGCCGCCGAAGCCGAGCGTGTTGGGCGGCGTGAAATGCGGATCCCCGCTCAGGTCGCCGTCCGCCCGTTCGCAGACGAACCAGTTGGGATCGCCCTGGAGACGTCGATCGAAGTCGAAGAATGTGATGCCGCCGTCCTCGAAGCTGCCGTAGAGGATCCCTTCCTCGAACTGGTCGAAATCCGCCACCCCGCCCGGGGCTGCGCCGGTGAGCGAAATCGCCGCCATCAGGCCTGTTACGTATCGCACGTTCATGTCGCGCTCCTTTCCCTGGCATGTCGATGGCACGCGGCCGAACGTCGCGTGTACACACCGAAACCGTCACATGTCTCGCGCGGGACACGTCCGGCGGCCGGCCGTCGCCCGCAAAGCCCGCCCGCGCAGTGTATCGGACGGCGGTGTCGGCTCAAGAGAATTCCGCGCCCATCCGGCGCCCGGCCCCTCCCGGGGCCCCCGCGGATCTTCATCCGCAACTACGATTCACGCCGTCTCTTCGTGACTTCGTCTCTCCGTCTCTTTCCCCGTTCGTCGCTCCGTCGCTCCGTCGCTCATCCTCCACGCACACCCGCACTCGGGGCACACCGTCGCGCCGTCTCGGTCATCGGCGGCCAGCCCCTCCAGGTTGTAGCCGCAGTGCGGGCAGCGGCGATGGCCGAGCATGATGCGCTTCACGCGATGAAAGCGCAGCTTCCGCGCGCCGGCCCACAGGCCGAACACGACCAGCGCCAGGCAGATGACGTTGATGACGGTGAGGATTCTCCCGACCGTGTCGAGCCCGCCGCTGAAGAAGTACGCGCGCAGAAGCAGGCCAATCACGCCGATGGCGCCGCAGATGAAGAACGTCCACGTCGCGATACGGCTCGCCCGCGCATAGCCCGGGCCGATGTCCTCGGCGATCGCGCGCAGCACATCGGCCTCGATCACATCATGCCGGCGCAGCATGTGCATCATCATCGGATCGAGCTGCCTGACCTTCCGCCCGCGCGCATCGCGGATGTGCATCGAGACCTTCGTTCTGCGGTGCGGCTCGCTCATGGCGTTCCTTCACGCCCGCGGATATTCATCCGCGGCTATCACCCCCTGGTCCCTTCATCCCTCAGTCCCTTGATCCCTCCTCCTTCATCCTCCACCCACACCCGCATTCCGGGCACACCGTCGCGCCGTCACTGTCATCGATGGGCAGGTTCTTCAGGTCGTAGCCGCAATGGGGGCAGCGGCCGTGCTTGAGCATCGCCGCGGCTATCTTTCCAAAGCGCGAACGCTTGATGTTGAACCAGAACACCCAGGGCAGAAGCGCGAAAAACGCGACCGATGCGTGCTTGGCGTACGGGGCGTCGGTAAGGCCGCCGAGGATGAGCTCGGTGATGAAGAGGCCGCCGATGAGAAGCAGCCCGACAATGCCCACGATGAGGGAGGCGCGTTCGCGGGCCGTGATCCGCACGCCCTTCTCGCCGACGATGGCCCGCAGCACCCCGGCCTCGATCACATCATGTCGGCGCAGCAGATGCATCGTCACCGGATCGAGCTGCGTCACTTTCCGCCCGCGCGCATCGCGGATGCGCATCGAGCGTCCTGTTCTGTCCTTCGCTTCACTCATGATCGGCGCTCACCCCCGCGGATATTCATCCGCGGCTGTAACCCCTTGGTCCCTTAGTCCCTCAGTCCCTTGGTCCCTCCTCCTTCACCTTCCACCCGCACCCGCATTCGGGACACACCGTCGCGCCGTCCTGCTCATCCGGCGGCAGGCCGCGCAGATCATACCCGCAGTGCGGGCAGTGCCGATGCGCCAGCATCACCTTCCGGATCCTGCGGAACCGCACCTGCCGTGCGCGGACCCAGACGAGGATGGGCCAGACGACCATGTTGAGAAGCGCCACGCGGCTGAGATCGAAGATCTCCAGCCATCGGCCGTGTATGCAGACATCGACCGTGTGGATGATGAACACGAGGAAGATGACGGCCCAGGCGACGCCGAAGATGCGAAACAGCTTCTTCTGCTGGTCCGTCAGGCCGCTGCCGATCTCCCCGGCCATCGCCCGCAGGGACTCGGCGTCGATGACATCGTGCCGGCGGAGCAGCCGCAGCTCGACCGGATCGAGTTGCGTGACCCTCCGCCCGCGCGCATCCTTGATGTGCGTCAGCCGCTCCGTCTTGCTCCGTTTGCCGGCCGTCCCCTTCCAGCGGTCCGGCGATAGCCGGCGATCATTCATGGCAGCGCATCGTCTCCGCAGAGGATACGCGGCGGGGGCCGCGGCGGCCCGTCAGGCACCGGCCCGGGACCGTCGCCGTCCGTCTGTTGACGGGACGCGACAGCCCGTATCATGAGGACAGATGTTCCACGTTTCGAAGCCCGATGCGGATGACCTCAGGAAGCTCATCGACCTGCCGCTTCCGCTACGCGACGATGAGCTTGTGGAGATCCGCGATCAGGTTCTGAAGCGGCATGGGTGGGATCCGAAGCGGACGCTGCTGGTGACGGCGGTCTTTCTGGGGGCTTCAGCGATCACGATCCTGATTCTCGAGATGCTCATTCGGCACCGCGCCGGGCTGTGGCTTGCCCGCGAGGTGCGCATCGCGGCGTTCGTCGGCATCCTCGCCGCCTCGATCGCCCTGTGGCGGACGCGCTGGTTCGCCCTCGAATTCCGCAGGCAGATCCGCATGAAGGGCTTCGATTTCTGCGTGAAGTGCGGGTATCGCCTGGACAATCTCGCGCCGGATTCAGCGCACTGCCCGGAGTGCGGCGCGCCGCACTGGCCTGACACCTGCCCGTTCTGCCTGCACTGGCTGCGCGACCTCAAGCCGAAGGCGAAGCGATGTCCCGGCTGCGGCGCGACGCCCGAGGCGATGGCCGGGCATCTGCGTGAGAGGGCGGAGGCGTCCGCGGATATGCATCCGCGGCTGTGATGCACTTTGTCTCTTCGTGTCTTCGTCTCTCCGTCTCTTCCTCTATCTCCGCCCGAACTGGCGCTCCAAGTCGCGGATGCTCAGGCGCAGACTCGTCGGCCGGCCGTGGGGGCAGTTGCTCGATCGCTCGATCGTCTCGCGGTAGGCGAGCAGCTCCTCGATCTCGGCGGGCCTGAGGCGGTCGCCGGCCTTGATCGCCGCCTTGCACGCCATCATGTCCAGCACCTCGTGCAGCGCCGCCTCCGGATCGTCACCCAGCCCGTCGCCGACGGCGCGGGCGAGCAGTTCCTGCATGAACGAGACGGGATCCACGCCGCGCTCGAACTGGAGCGAAGTGAACGCGTGGATGGCGATCGTCTTCGGCCCCATCAGCTCCGCCTCGATCCCCAGCTTCTTCAGCAGCGGGCGCAGCTCATCGAGCGCTTCCACCTGCCGGCCGTCCACTTCGACCGTCGCGGGCATGAGCAGGCGTTGGGATTCGAGCGGGCCGCTCTCGAGTCGTCGACGGAGCTTCTCGAAGATGACGCGCTCGTGCAGGGCGTGCTGATCGATGATGACGATTCCCTGCTCATCCTGGGTGACGATGAAGCTGGAGTGGACCTGGAGGGCGTTGATCGCCTGCCTCACCGTCGGCATGGCCCCGCCCCCGGAAGATGCCCCGGAAGACGCGCCGGAAATTGGACCTGGTCCGTTTTCCGGGTCGGAGGCATCGGGGCTGCCGGCGCGCGCGGCGATCTCCTCTTCGAGGATCTCAGGCGTCTCGCGCGCGAGCGCCTCTTTCATCTCGCCGTAGACAAAGCCCTTCTGCTTCGGGTCGAGACGGCGGAAGTACTCGACGAACGAGGCGGCGGAGGGCGCGCCTGCGTCCGATGATCCTGTTCTCGGTGCGTCTTCTCCTCCGGGGGCTGGGGCGGAACTTCCGGGGGCGGGGCCGGGGGCGCCGCGGCCGAACTCCGCCGGTTGCGGGCGCGGCGCGGCCATCGCCCCCGTCGCGTCTGTCCCGGTCCGCCCCAGATCAAAGCCCGGCGTCAGGTCCGCTTTCCGCAGCGCCGCCCGCACGGCCGACAGGACCGCCCCGTGCACCGAGGCCTGGTTGCGGAACCTGACCTCCGCCTTGCTCGGATGCACGTTGACATCCACCAGGGACGGGTCCATCTCCAGGAAAAGGACGATCATCGGCGAGCGCGTCGGCTCGATGAGGCCGCGATACGCCTCCTTGATCGCGTGGTTGATCGACCGGTCGGCGATCATGCGGCCGTTGAGATAGACCCGCTGATGCCGGGCGGTGGCGCGGGCGAGATTCGGGGTGCCCGCGAGGCCCCAGATACCGATGCCTCGCTCGTCGGCGGCGACCTCCAGCAACTCCCCGGCGAGCTCCTCGCCCACCACGGACAGCACGCGCTCCCGCGCCGCCTGGTCGGGCGGCAGATCCAGCCGCACCTGGCCGTCAACCGTGAGGGTGAAGGCGATGGACGGATGGGCCAGGGCGAGGTTCTGGACGATCTCGATCACCCGCCCGCCCTCGGTGCGGTCGGTGCGGAGGAACTTCCGCCTCGCCGGCGTATTGAAGAAGAGGTTGCGGACGGTGACGTTGGTTCCGACCGGCCCGGGCGCGGGCCGCGGCGGCTGGAGGTCGTCGCCCTCGCCCTCGATGAGGGCCGCCCCGTCGTCCGCGGCGGTCCGCGACAGCAGGCTGATGCGGCTGACGGAGGCCATCGAGGCGAGCGCTTCGCCGCGGAAGCCCATGGTGGCGATGGCATCAAGGTCCGCCGCGGTGGCGATCTTGCTCGTCGCGTGCGGGGCGAGGGCCAGGGGAAGCTCGGCGGCGGGGATCCCGCAGCCGTCGTCGATGACCCGCACCAGCTCCTTCCCGCCCTGCTCGATGGCGACGTCGATCCGGCCGGCGGCGGCGTCGATGGCGTTCTCGATGAGCTCCTTGGCCACGCTCGCCGGCCGCTCGATCACCTCCCCGGCGGCGATCTGGTTGACAAGAAGCGGCTGGAGGCGGCAGATGGGCATAGACGGATTGTACCGGCCGGGAAAGCGGAACCGGCGGTCCGAACAACGCGGGTCGGGCGCTTCCCGCCGGTCGGCCGCCGGGCGGAATGCCGTGGCCCCGGCCCGGTTTGGGTCGTATCCTATGGACGCTTCCCCTCACTGGAATGAGCTAAACCCCTGCGATGACCGCGAGCCCGGAAACCGCATCCGCCGACCAGGACGATGGAGGTTGTTGCCCATCGGCGGAATCCGACATACCCCCCGAGCCTCCTGAACGGACGGCGTCCGCCCATCGGACAGCCCGGCCGGTCGGGCCGACCCGAATCGACGATGCGTCCGGCTCGGGATCGTCACCGGCCGGCGCGGACGTCGAGATCGCCGTCATGCCCGGCGCGGAGGGCGCCTTCGACCTCGCGTGGCTGACGCGGCGGTTCTCGGACGCCTTGAAACAGATCGCACGGCCGGTGGCGCGCATCAGCGTCCTCATCGTCGATGACGATCGGATCACCGCGCTGAATCGGCGCCATCTCGGCGCGGAGGGGACGACGGACGTGCTCGCCTTTCCGACGACGGGGCCGGGGGAGGCGATCGACGCCGACATCGCCATCTGCGCCGATGTCGCGCGCCGGCAGGCGAAACAACGCGGCCATCGGCTGGAACGTGAGCTTCTGCTCTACGCCCTGCACGGCCTGCTGCACTGCGCGGGGTTCGATGACGGGAGCGAACCGGGCGCGGCCGCAATGCATGCGGAGGAGGATCGTATTCTGCGGGCCATCGGCGTGGGGCCGGTTTTTGCTGACGAATCATCCTCGCGCGCTGTCGGGCACGCCCCGGCCGCGCGCGGGCGGGGGGAAGCGCCATGACCGTGGTGCTGGTGATCGGCGTGGTGGTGCTGGCGCTGGCGACGTATTTCGCCGCCCTGTCGCTCGCCCTGCTGCTGATGAGCCGCTCGGCGCTCGAGCAGCGGTTGTCGACCCCCGGCCGCACGGCGCAGGTGGCGTGGCTGTTCGATCATCCGGCCTCGACGCGTCAGGCGGTGGCGCTGGTGCGAACCGCCCTGCGCCTGGCGTTTTTCATTCTCGTGCTGGCGGAGGCGGGGGGGGTCGGCGAGCGGCTGGAACTGACTTGGGGCCGGCTGGTTCTGGCCGGCGTGGTCTCGCTGCTCATCCTCTGGGTGTTCACGACGATGCTCGCCTCCTCGCTGGCCCGGCACGTGCCCGAGGCGCTCGTCGCCGGCGCGCTGCCGATGATCCGCGCCCTGTCGATCATCTGCTCGCCGCTCACCCGCTCTTTGTCGTTCATCGATGAAGTCGTGCGCCGGCTGACCGGGGCCAATCTCCGCGAGCGCGAGGACGAGGCGGAGGCGGAGCTGCTGCGCAGCATCGAGGACACGCACCGGGAGGGGATGCTCGATGAAGGCGCCGCGGCCCTGCTCGAGAACGTCGTCGAGTTCACCTCCACCGACGTGGGCGAGGTGATGACACCCCGCACGGACATCGAGGGCATCGAGCTTACCGACGACCTGCCCCGGATCCGGTCGTTCATCATCGAGTCGGGCCACTCCCGCATTCCCGTCTACGAGGAGAACCTCGATCACATCGTGGGCATCCTCTACGTGAAGGATCTCGTTCCGCATCTGGGCGAGGAGGTGAACAACTTCCAGCTCCGCCCGCTGCTGAGGCAGCCGATCGTGGTGCCCGAGAGCAAGCCCGTGCGCGAGCTGCTGGCGGACTTCCAGCGCAGCGAGGTGCACATGGCGATGGTGATCGACGAGTACGGCGGGACGGCCGGGCTCGTCACCATCGAGGACGTGCTCGAGGAGATCGTGGGCGAGATCCACGATGAGCACGACCTGGACGAGGAGCCGGAGCCGACGCTCGTCGCCATCGACGAGATGCGATGCGAGGTCGACGGGCGGTACCACATCGACGACCTCAACGAGCAGTGGGGGCTGAACCTGCCCGAGGACGAGGAGTTCGACACCATCGGCGGGTTCGTCCTCGCCTCCCTCGGACGCGTGCCGGAGGTGGGGGAGACGTTCGAGTCGCACGCGGCGCGGTTCACCGCCCTCGCCGCCACCCCGACACACGTGCGGAAGGTGGGGGTGGAGCGCCTGCATGCAGCCAACGGCAACGGGGAGAAGCGGCGAAAGGGCAACGGAAACGGGGAGAAGCGCCGCAACGCCGATGAAGGATAGCCGGCGGCGCGTATTATCGGAGTTTGACCCTCCCGACCCCCGCTCCGGCCCACCGGGCGAAATCGATCCCGCGCCCGCGCTGCAATGAACCGAACCCGGGGACGTTGGGCCGGCACGGAGCCTCCTCCCTGATCTCCGGCCACACGCAGTCAGTCCGAATGCACACGCGACGATTACCGCCCCCGACCACCGGCCCCCCCGGTCGTCGGGGGCGGTCCTCCATTGGTCGGGGGCGACCGGGCCGTCGCCCGCTCCGGGCCGGTTGATGGCGAGGGAAGGGGGCGCCGGCGATGTCGGTCCGGCCACGCCGAGGAGGCCCGTTGAGGGCGCTTCGCGGGCCTAGGATTCGCCGTTCCCTTCACGCCGATCGGATGACCTCTCCCGCGGCCGGACCGCTGCCCATGGGCATGATCCTGGACATCAAGAAGTTCGCCATCCACGACGGGCCGGGCATCCGGACCACCGTCTTCTTCAAGGGATGCCCCCTGGACTGCTGGTGGTGCCACAACCCCGAGAGCCGCGAGACGGGGCCCGAGCCGGTTTTCCGCGGCGGCCGGTGCATCCGCTGCGGGCGGTGCGTCGACGCCTGCGACGCGGGGGCGATCACGATGACCGACGACGGCCCGGCCGTCGATGACGATCGATGCCGCCTCGCACTCGCCTGCGTCGAGGCCTGCCCCACCGAGGCAAGGCAGGTCATCGGCCGGGAGATGACCATCGAGGACGTGATGAGGGAGATCGCCCGCGATGTGGTCTTCTACGACGAGTCCGGCGGGGGGGCGACGATGTCCGGCGGCGAGCCGCTCATCCAGCCGGACTTCCTCGGCCGGCTCCTCCGCGCCTGCCGCGACGACGGCATCCATACCACGCTCGACACGACCGGCCATGCGCCGCCGGAAGTGGTCGACGCCGTCGCGGACGATGTCGATCTCTTCCTCTACGATCTCAAGCTGATGGATGATGCGCGGCACCGCAAGTACTGCGGCGCGCCCAACGAACTCATCCTCGAGAACCTGCGCCGCCTCTCGGGCGAGGGGCGCGAGATCATCGTGCGCATCCCGCTCGTGCCGGGCATCACCGATGACGCGACGAATCTCGAGGCGATTGGCTCGTTTGTCGCCTCGCTTCCGGCGCAGCATCCGATTGACATCCTGCCCTATCAGCGGCTGGGGATCGACAAGTACGACATGATGAAGCGCCCGTGCCCGCTGCGCGATCTTCAAGCGCCGGGCGAGGAATCGGTCGAGGCGGCCGTGCATCTCCTGGCTCGTTCCGGGGGCGGCCGCGTCATGGTGAGAGGTGAAACGACATGAGCATGACCCCGCGCGTGGCCCGTCTCCGGCAGGAGAGCCTCGACGCCGTTCCGACCCTGTCCGCCGAGCGCGCCGAGCTGCTCACGCGGTTCGTGCAGGGGCAGACGCCGGCCGAGTCGGCGCCGGTCCGCCGCGCCCGGGCCTTCGCGCACCTGATGGAGCACAAGACGATCTGGATCGGCGACGGTGAACTCATCGTCGGCGAGCGCGGCCCGGCGCCCAAGGCGACGCCGACCTATCCGGAGCTCTGCTGCCACAGCCTCGACGATCTGGACATTCTCGATTCACGCGAGAAGACGGCCTTCGCGGTGAGCCCCGAGGCGCGCCGCGTCTACGAAGAGCAGATCATTCCCTTCTGGACAGGCCGCACGATTCGCGAGCAGATCTTCGCGCAGATGACGGACGAGTGGAAGGCGGCGTATTCGGCGGGGATCTACACGGAGTTCATGGAGCAGCGCGCGCCCGGCCACACCGTCCTCGATGACAAGATCTACCGGAAGGGGCTTCTCGACGTTCAGCGCGAGATCGATGAAGCGCTGGCCCGGCTCGATTATCACAATGACCCGCAGGCGTGGGCGAAGCAGGAGGAGCTGAAGGCGATGCGGATATGCGCCGGGGCTCTCGTTCGCTTCGCCGAGCGACACGCCGAGGAAGCGCGGCGGCTTGCAAAGCAGGAGACGGACGCCCGGCGCCGCGCCGAACTCGAAGAGATCGCGGCTGTCTGCGCCCGCGTTCCCGCCCACGCGCCGCGCACGTTCCGCGAGGCGATGCAGTCTTACTGGTTCGTTCATCTGGGCGTGATCACCGAGCTGAACACGTGGGATTCGTTCAATCCCGGCCGCCTCGATCAGCATCTGTACCCGTTCTACCGCGCCGGGCTCGAGGACGGCTCGCTCACGGAAGAGGAGGCGCGCGAGCTGCTCCAGTGCTTCTGGATCAAGTTCAACAACCAGCCCGCGCCGCCCAAGGTCGGCGTCACCGCGGCCGAAAGCAGCACCTACACCGATTTCGCCCTCATCAACACCGGCGGCGTCACCCCCGACGGCGCCGACGGCGTCAACGCGCTGACCTACATCATCCTCGATGTCATCGAGGAAATGAGACTCCTCCAGCCCAGCTCCTGCGTGCAGGTGAGCAAGAAGAACCCCGATCGCTTTCTCAGGCGGGCGGCGAAGATCATCCGCACCGGGTTCGGCCAGCCGTCCATCTTCAACACCGATGCCATCGTGCAGGAACTCGTCCGGCACGGCAAGTCCGTCGCCGACGCGCGCTGCGGCGGCGCCAGCGGGTGCGTCGAGGTCGGCGCGTTCGGGAAGGAGAATTACACCCTCACCGGGTACATGAACCTTCCGAAGATCCTCGAGATCACCCTCAACGACGGCGTCGACCCCCGGACCGGGCAGAGAATCGGCCTCGCGTCGGGCGCCCCCCGGAAGATGAGGACGTTCGACGAGCTCTTTGCCGCCTTCCGCCGGCAGCTCCGGCACTTCGTCGACATCAAGATCCGCGGGAACAACGTCATCGAGCGCCTGTACGCGACGTTCATGCCCGCCCCGTTCCTGTCGCTGCTCATCGATGACTGCATTCAGCGCGGTCGCGATTATCACGATGGCGGCGCGCGGTACGACAGCTCCTACATCCAGGGCGTCGGCCTCGGCTCCATCACCGATGCCCTCAGCGCGATCAGGCATCACGTCTTCGAGAAGCGCGGCGTGACCATGGATGATCTGCTCGCCGCCCTCGCCGACGACTTCGACGGGCGCGAGGATCTGCGCCAGGCGCTCAGCAACCGCACGCCGCGCTACGGCAACGATGACGACGAGGCCGATGCGATCATGCAGGCGGTGTTCGAGGCGTATTTCGACGCGATCGACGGCCGGCCCAACACGCGGGGCGGAACGTATCACATCAACCTGCTGCCCACCACCGTCCATGTCTACTTCGGATCGAAGACGGGCGCGACCGCCGACGGCCGCCGCGCCGGCCGACCGCTCTCCGACGGCATCTCGCCCGTGCAGGGCGCCGACCGGAACGGCCCGACCGCCGTCTTCAGGTCCGCGGCGAAGATGGACCACGTCCGCACCGGCGGGACGCTGCTCAACCAGAAACTCACCCCGCAACTCCTCGACGGCGAGCAGGATCTCGACAAGTTCGTCAAGCTCGTGCGGTCATACTTCCGCATGGACGGCCACCACGTGCAGTTCAACGTCGTCGACGCCGAGACGCTCCGCGCCGCGCAGGAGGATCCCGAGGCGTATCGCGGGCTGATCGTCCGCGTGGCCGGCTACAGCGATTACTTCTGCGACCTCGGCCGCGACCTTCAGGATGAGATCATCGCGCGCACGGAGCAGACCTCGTTCTGACCCGGCCCGCATGCGCGGGTCGCCGCTTGCGGCGCAGCCCGCCCCCGTTCATCGCGTTCACCCCTTGATCACCCCGACCGGCCGCAGCCGCGCGACCTTGACCGACAACCCCGCCCGGTGGACGACATCGACGACGAGGTCGACGTCCTTGTACGCGTGGGGCTGCTCCTCGGCCAGTCCTTTCCAGCTCCGGGCGCGGGCGATGATCCCCTTGGCGCGCAGCTCAACGTCAATGCGCCGGCCGCGCGCGTGTTTGGCCGACGCGGTTCGGCTCATCGCGCGCCCCGCGCCGTGGCAGGTGGTGCCGAAGGTCCGTTCCATGCTTCCCTCCGCGCCGGCGAGCAGCCAGCTCGCCCGGCCCATGTCGCCGGGGATGATCACCGGCTGCCCGACCGCGCGATACGGTTCGGCGACCTCCTCGTGGCCGGGGGGGAAGGCGCGCGTCGCTCCCTTGCGATGCACGCAGACCGTCTTGCGCCGCCCGTCGATCTCGTGCTCCTCGAACTTGGCGATGTTGTGCGCGACGTCGTACACCAGCTCCATCCCCAGCTCGGGCCAGGGCCGGCCGAAGACGCGCTCAAACACCTCACGCGTCTGCCACATGAGGAGCTGGCGGTTGCAGAACGCGTAGTTCGCCGCGGCCCGCATCGCGCCCAGGTACCGCCGCCCGTCCGGGCTCCCGATCGGCGCGCAGGCGAGCTGCCGGTCCGGAAGTTCGATCCCGTAGCGCTGCGGCGCATCGCGCAGCATGCGCAGGGAGTCGTCGCAGACCTGGTAGCCCAGCCCGCGCGACCCGGAGTGGATGAGCACGCAGACGGAACCGCGCTTCAGCCCCATCGCGGCGGCCTTCTCTTCGTCGGCGAGCTCATCCACCACCTGCACTTCCAGGAAGTGATTGCCCGCGCCGACGGTGCCGCACTGACGCGCGCCGCGCTCCAGCGCCCGGTCGCTGACGAGATCGGGCTCGGCGTCGTCGATGCACCCGTGCGCCTCGGTGCAGAGCAGGTCATGCTCGGTGGCGAGTCCGAGCCGCTCCAGGTACGCGCTCCCCTCGCGCATGAGCGTTCTCAGATCGCCGGGCGGGAAGTGGTACTTGCCCGTCTTCCCCACCCCGGCGGGGACGTTGCGGTACAGGGCGTCGATCAGCATCTCGAGTCGGCCGTCGAGATCGTCCTCGGTGAGATCGCTGCGAACGAGGCGGACGCCGCAGTTGATGTCGTATCCGACCCCGCCGGGTGAGATGACGCCGCCCTCGTTGGGATCGGTCGCGCACACCCCGCCGATGCAGAAGCCGTATCCCCAGTGGATGTCGGGCATGGCCAGGCTCGCGCCCTGGATGCCGGGCAGGAACGCGACGTTCGCCACCTGCTCCGGGGCCTGGTCGGATTTGACCTGTTCCAGGAGATGACGGCCGGTGAAGATCAGGCCGTCCACGCGCATCCCGGGCTTGTAGCTTCTCGGGATGCGCCAGCAGCACTCATCGACTTGTTCGAGCGTACCGGCGAACGCATTGGCGGGCATGGCGGTGGCCTCCCGATGACGGAGCGTGGGCGGATCAGATGTCGACGATCACCCTCGCCTCCCAGCCGGCCTCGGTCTGCTCGACCTCGAGGCCGTGGTAGGTGATCGCCTTGACTTCGTGCTCGAGGCGATGGCGCGACTCGTCGATGACTTCGCCCCGCGCCTCGCCGGCCAACGACGCGTCATCATTGATCTGCACGTGGAACTCGGCGAGGACGAGGCGCTTCGTCTCGAAGATGTACAGCAGCTCGTTGAGCCAGTCGAAAAGAAGATAGGGGGGCGACGCGGCGGGAAGCGTGAGTTCGACGCGCTGCGACGGCTCGATTTCCGGGGGCGTCTCGACGATCAGCGAGAACAGCCCCCGCGCGGACTCGACGAGCAGCTCCTCGAAGGTGGGGGCGGTGATGCGCAGCCCGATGTCGGCGGTATGATCGAAGACCTCGTACATCTCGGCGCGCATTGTACCGCGGGGCCCGGGTCCTCCCCGGGCCGAATTATCACCACGGCCGACTTGCCCGCATCCGGCCGGCGGAGCGATGATGAACACCATGCCCCCGCCGGTGCGACATGACTGGGATCTGACGATCGAGCAGGCCGAACGGCTCCAGGAGGCGCTGAGCCGGCAGGTGATCGAGGCGGATGACGGCCGACCCGTGCGGCTCGTCGCCGGCGCGGTCGTGACGTCCGGGGCGCACACATCGCGCATCCGTGCGGCTGTCGTCGTCCTGGAAGCGCGTTCGCTGACGCCGATCGATAAAGCGGTCGCGCGCGGCGAATCGACGTTCCCCTACCGCAGCGGGCTGCGGGCGTTCCGCGAGCTGCCGACGCTGCTCGACGCGTTCGATCGGTTGCGGACGCGTCCGGACCTGGTCGTCTGCGCCGGTCATGGTCGGGCGCATCCGCGCCGGCTGGGGCTGGCCTGTCATCTGGGCCTGTGGCTGGATCTTCCCGTCATCGGATGCGCCATGAGCCGGCTGATCGGGACCGGTCCGCTTCCGGGCGCGCAGCGCGGCGCGCGGCGTCGCCTCGTCCGCGACGGCGAGGTGGTGGGGGAGGCGCTGCGCACGCGCACCAACATCAGGCCGGTCTTCGTTTCGATCGGCCATCGGGTCAGTCTCATCGCGGCCCGCCGCTGGGTGCTGCGCCTGGCGAAGGACTACCGGCTGCCGGAGCCGCTGCGCGCCGCGACGTCGGCACGGCGGAGACGGGAATCCGCACCGTAGCAGGTTGAATGCGGGGAGGCTGCCGCAGGCGTGAACCGCGGCGGCGGGGCGGGGGCGCCGGTCTCACGTCCGGCTGTGCCGCAGCACACGTCCCTCGACGAGGAAGACGATGTCCTCGGCCACGTTGGCGCAGAGGTCGCCGATCCGCTCCAGGGCCCGGGCGATGGTCATCACGTCAATGGCCGCCTCGGTCTTCGTGGAGTGGGCGAGGATCTCGTCCTGCGCCCAGCCCAGGACCGTGCGCTGGAACTCGTCGATGTCCTCGTCGTTGCGCCGGATGCGCCGCGCGAGCTCGACGTCGTTGTCGGAGAGTGCGTTGAGCGCGTCGGCGAGCATGCTGCGCACGGCCCGGGCCATCTCCCGCACCGACTCGGGTAGCGCCGCGTGCCCCAGCGTGTCGAGATGGAGGATCCGCTTGGCCACGCTCTTGGCAAGATCGCCGATCCGCTCCAGCTCGGTGTTGATGCGGAGGATGGCGAGGACGAAGCGCAGGTCGCGGGCCACCGGCTGCTGAAGGGCCAGCACCTGGAGGCACATCTCCTCGATGTCCAGTTCCATCGAGTCGACCTCCCGGTCGCCGTGGCGCACCTCGCGTGCGGCCGGGAAGTTCCCCTCCACGAGGGCGTCGACGACATGCTCCAGCCGCGCGTCGACGATCGCCCCCATACTCAGGATGGAGCGGCGCAGTTCCAGAAGCTGGTCGGTGAGCTCGGCGGCCATCGGCGGATCCTCGCGGCGGGTCGATCGCAACTCAGCCATCTCGACCGCTCCCGATTATATCGGCGGAATGGAAAGGGAAGATCACAACTCAGCCAAATCGCCCGGTCACGTAGTCTTCCGTCTCGCGGAGATGCGGGTTGGTGAAGATCGACAGGGTGGGGCCGTATTCGAGCACCTGGCCCAGGTACATGAGCGCGGTGTAATCGCTGCATCGCTGCGCCTGCTGCATGTTGTGGGTCACGATGAGGATCGAGTAGTCGCCGCGCAGCTCCCGGATGAGATCCTCGATCTTCCCCGTGGCGATCGGGTCGAGGGCCGAGCAGGGCTCATCGAGGAGCAGGACCTCCGGTTCGGCGGCAATGGCCCGGGCGATGCACAGCCGCTGCTGCTGGCCCCCGGAGAGGCCCAGGGCGTTCTCGTCCAGCCGATCCTTCACCTCCTCCCAGAGGGCGGCCCCGCGCAGACTGTGCTCGCAGACCTGATCGAGCACGCTCTTGTTCCGCTCGCCGTCGATGCGCAGGGGGTAGACCACGTTCTCGTAGACGCTCATGGGGAACGGGTTGGGCTTCTGGAAGACCATGCCCATCCGCTTGCGAAGCTCGATGACGTCCACGGAGACGTCGTAGATCGAGTCGCCGCCGAGGAACATGTCACCGGAGATGCGCACGATGTCCAGCAGGTCGTTGAGGCGGTTGACGGACCGGAGGAGGGTGGACTTGCCGCAGCCGGAGGGACCGATGAGGGCCGT
>JAXHTH010000005.1:0-3851 GCA_034211115.1 Planctomycetota bacterium
CGGGCCGGGGGCTGCTGGCCTCGTCGATCTCGTCCTCGACACCCTTGATGCCCTTCTTGAACTCGACGATGCCGCGGCCGAGGCTGCGGCCGACTTCCGGCAGTCGCCGGCCGAAGATGAGCAGCCCGAGGACGAGGAGAATGATCCACTCGGTCCCGCCGGGCATGCCGAAGGCCAGCGTGGTCATGATGTTGCAGCCAATGGTGTCGATCATGTCCCTCTGTCCCTGAGGCGGCACCCTCCCGCTCTCTCATTGCATTCTAGCAGCGGATCGGGCCCCCGGAAGAGATGAATCGGAAAGGGTGACCGGATCCGCCGGGAGTTGTCCGACGCGGAGCGAAAGACGACCCGACGCGGAGCGTCGGGCCACCAACGAGGTGAATCGGAAAGGGTGGGGGGCGGCGCGGCGGAAATGGCGACTTTCGCGAGAAATGGCGAGCGGGGCATCGGCGCGACGATCAAGAAACCGGCCCCCACCACCCCTGTCACCCCCTTCCCGAGCCTCCCGGCCATGACACGCATCCTCCCCCTCGCCGCTCTGCTCTTCATCATCGCTCTTCTCGCCCTCGGCTGCGCCCAGGAGAAGACGGCCGAAGGACCGGCCCTGGCGCCGGGGCCGGACTACGGCCGGCCGCTCCCGCCCGGGCGGTCGGCCCTGCGGCTGATCCTCGACCCGCGGCATTACCCGGACCTTGGCCGGGCCTACCGCGACCGGGATGCGCTGCTGCTGTCGGCGATGGAGGAGAGCCTGCGGTGGTTCGCCGCCCCGTCCAGCCGGCAGTTCTTCCCCTTCGAGGGGATCACGCACGACCAGGCGCGGGAGAGCGTGGCGGCGATGCTCGATCTGCTCGAGCATTCGCCGAGCGAATCGGCGTTCATCGCCGACGTGAAGCGCCTCTTCGACATCTACGAATCGGTGGGCTACAACGGCGAAGGCATCGTCCTCTTCACCGGGTACTACGCGCCGATCTTCAATGCCAGCCGCACGCGGACCGAACGCTTCACGCATCCGCTGTATGCGCGGCCGGAGGATCTGGTGACCGATCCCGTCACGGGCGAGCCTCAGGGGCGGCGAGCGGCCGACGGATCAGTTGTGCCCTATTACACGCGGCGCGAGATCGAGGCGTCGAACATGTTCGCCGGCTCCGAACTCGTCTGGCTCGAAGATGCGCTCAGCGCCTACATCATCCACATCAACGGCTCGGCGAAGCTGCGCCTCACCGACGGGTCGGTGATGTACATCGGATACGCGGGCAAGACCGATCGGCCGTATGCGAGCCTGGGGCAGGCGATGGTCGAAGCGGGCCTTCTTCGGCGCGGCGCGGTGACGCTGTCGGCGATCCGCCGCACGTTTCGCCGGCATCCGCGGCAGGTGCGCGAGCTGATGCTGACGAACGAGAATTACGTCTTCTTCACCGAGTATGAAGGCGGGAACTGGCCGGCCGGTTCCTTGGGCGTGAAGGTCACCGCCGAGCGGTCGCTGGCCACGGACAAGAAGATCTATCCGCGGGGCGGGGTGGTGCTCGTGGACACGGAGGCGGTGACGTTCGATGCCGGCAGTCGGCGCTTCCTGCGCTTCATGCTCGATCAGGACACGGGCGGGGCGATCCAGGCCCCGGGCCGGGCGGACATGTTCATGGGCGTGGGGCCGGGGGCGGCGATCCTCGCCGGCGGGCAGTACGCCGAGGGCCGGCTCTACTACCTGTTCCTCAAGCCCGAGCACGTGCCGGCCGGCGCGCGGGGGGCCCGGGGCGGGTGACCGGCCGCCGGCCGGCGTCGTCCGGCGTCGCCGGGGGGGAGTTGTCAACAACGGCATGCGCATATCTCTTTTCAGCGATCTCCCGCCCCGGACGCGGCAGCGCCGAGCGGCCCCTTGCGTAAACCTTTGCCCACAAGTGCATTGCGTCCGTCGCCGAACACTCGTCTCCGATCCCCCTGATCTTAAGCCTCGGCGGGGACGGCGGATCGCACAACGTTATCCACATCGGCCTTGAGCATCCGATAATCACGCGGTACCTTGCACGCTCAGTGCAGGCGCGGCGATCGTCGCATCGCCGAACCTGCTGCGCGTTCCGGTCGCGCCCGATCGCGCAGCCCACAGAAGAGAGAGGGCGCGAAGAGAGAGAGCCCACGCGGCTCTCTTTCCTTTGCGCGGTGCTCCCGCCGCGCCGGCCGCCGAAGAGAGTGAGCGAAGAGAGAGAGCCGTGATCGGCTCTCCGTTGCGTTTTTGTCAGCGCGCGGACAAGTCGCCGCGGTGAAGAGAGAGAGCCTCGACGGGCTCTCTTTTTTGTTGCGGCCGACGTCGGCCGCACAGGCCCACCCCTCGGAGAACGATCACAACCCCCAGGATGTAGGAGGAAACGAACGATGAAACTGATGATCCCTGCCCTTGTCGCGCTCGCGACGGCCGGCGTCGCGGGCGCGGGCGAACTCTATGACAACGGGCCGCCGACGTATGCTGACGGCAACGAGATGACGCAATGGACCCAGGCCGAGGACTTCATGCTCGACGCCGGCTACACCCTCGGAAGCGTCAAGTTCTCGATGCTCACCTTCAACGAGCTGATCAACTGGGACGGAAGCCTGGACTGGTGGATCTACACCGACGCCGGCGGCTCGCCCGGAAGCATCTACGCCAGCGGCTCGGCTCAGAACGTGAATCCCGTGTTCGACCAGACAGTCGGAAGCTGGGACTTCTACGACTTCACCTTCGACTTCGGTGGAGGCGGGGTGGCCGTCGACGCCAACACCACCTACTGGCTCGCCCTGCACGCGGCCGCCGACTGGTCGGCCCGCGATGACCTGTACTGGTCCGCCAGCGCCGCCAACGGCTCGTTGATCGGCCACGAGGACTACATGAACCAGGGGAACTGGGCCAGCAACGGCAACCAGCATTCCTTCCAGCTTTACGAGATCCCGGCCCCCGGCGCGCTGGCCCTTCTTGGGCTCGCCGGTCTCGCCGGCACGCGTCGGCGCCGCTGATCAATCGATCGCGCCGGCCGCAACCGCAGCGGACTCCTCAAACAGGGCGATCACGGGTCGCCCTTTTCTGTGCGCTGTTCCCGTTCAGAAAAGGCCGAACTCGTCGGCGCGTTCATCGATGCGGCGCGCGGTCTCCTCATCCATGGCGAGGATGGGCGGATAGATGCCGACCGGCTGCCCGCCGCGCTCATCGCCCGCCGTCTTCGTCGTCGCGTCGAAGCCGAGGCGATGATCGCGGCGAACGGCATCGCGCCCCGGATCCGTGTTGGCGCAGAGATGGAAGAAAACATCCTCCCGGTTCTCGACATCGACGGCGGCGTTGACGGCGACGACGAAGTCGGCGCCGTGCGGGGCGGCGTCCCAGACCGCTTCGATGGCGGCGATCCCCTCCCCGGCGGCCGTCTTCTCTACGGCGACGAACGCGCACCGCCCGGCGCCGAGATCGGGGACCGCGACCTCGCGGATGTTGCGCGTTCCGATGAGGGCGCGAAGACGCAGGCGGATTTCCGCGGCGTCGATCGGCTCCGGGCGCGTGTCTGCGGGGATGCCCGCGACCTCCTCCCCGCGGATGGTGCGCGTCGCGTCGAAGCCGATCTTGTGTCCCGCGCCGAGGCGGGGGGCGGCGTGATCGAGGATGTCCAGCGGGCCGTTGATCACCTCCACGTCGCGCGTGAAGTGACACTGCCTGAGCATCGTCCGCAGCACCGCCTCTTCGTCGTGCACGTCGATCTCGCGATCGACGACGATGATCGTTTTCGTCCACGCCATCTGACCGGCGCCCCACACCGCGTGCATCACCTTCCGCGCCTGGAGCGGATACGCCTTGTCGATGCTGAGAAAGACGCAGTTGTGAAAGCAGCCGAACATCG
>JAXHTH010000006.1:0-18008 GCA_034211115.1 Planctomycetota bacterium
GTGTCGCCGTCGCCGTCCACGTCGCCGTCGGGCGTTCCCCACGCGCTGAGGAGGAACAGCAGGTCGGCGGTGTCGACATCGCCATCACCGTCGAAGTCGGCCGGGCACGACTCGCCGGCGCCGTGAACCTGCACATCATCGATGTACCAGCCCGGGGAGGCGGTGTACTGCCACGTGCCGACGGTGAAGCGGAAGCTCACCGTCTCACCGGCGTAGTCACTGAGATCGAAGGCGAGGGGGACCCAGGCGTTGGTCGAGCCGGCCCAGCCCGGTTCGCACCCGTAGCCGGGAAGGCCGTCGATGCACGAATCGGAATACCCGCCGACCGGATGGAGGACGTCCCAGTTGGAGCCGTCATCCGTGATCTCGACGTTGATCCCGTCGTAGGGGCCCCAGATCGAGTACCAGTGCCACAAGGTCAGGCGCGGATCGACCATATCGGTGAGATCGAACTCCGGCGAGACGAGTTCATGATCATCGGAGAGCCCGTACATTCCCGTCAGGTTGGTTCCCCAGCAGTGCTGGCCGGAATGCGCATCCGGGCCCTGCTCGAAGTCGGGCGTCCCCCATTCCCAGTCGTTGTAATAGCCGTCTGCGACGAATCCACCCTCATCGGCCTCGAAATCCTCGGGCACGGCGAGGCGGAGATCGACGTTGGGATTCCCGGACGCATCCAGCAGCCGTACATCAGGCGTCATGCCCGTCTTCGTCACCACCACGAGCCCTTCGAGCGTCTCGGGCACATCGGCAATGGCGTACTCGCCGACGGGTCCGGACATGACGGGCGGAAGGGGGGTGTCCGGAATCGAAACCTCCGCGTTCTCGATCCCCTGGCCGTTTTCGTTCCACACCACGCCGGCCAACTCGACGGTCGGCGTGGGATCGAGTGCGACATCGTACGTGACCTGGCCCGGCGAGGCGGCGCCCACCACCGTTTCGTCCGTGTCATATCCGAACTTCGTGGCGCGCACGGTCCAGGTGCCGGGTGTGACAGGCAGCGCATAGGTGCCGTCTTCGGCGGTGACCGTTCGCGTGCCGACCTCGACGATGCGCATCTCGACATCCTCGAGCGGCGCGCCGCCGTCGGCATCGGTGACGGTTCCCTCGATTGCGGTCAGCTCGCCGAGCATCGCGGGAACGGCGAGGGCGAGATTGGGCCGCGGGCCGATCTGCTCGGGTCCGTTGGTGGGGGTCCCGGTTTCCTTGAGCAGTTGCGCGATCGTCTGGCCATCCAGCGGCTCGCCGCCGGACTGGGCCTTGTAGATGCCCTGCATGCAGGCGACGGTCCCGGTAACGATGGGGGTGGCGCTAGAGGTCCCGGAGAAGCCGGCGGTGTACCACTCGTTCTGCGGCCCGCCCTGAAGATCGCCGTAGCCGGTGGTGACGACGTCGAATCCCCAGCCGGCGAGATCGACGCGCGATCCGTGATTCGTGAAATACGCCGGGTCCAGGCTCGAACCGTCCGTGGCGCCGATGATGATGGCGCCGGAGTCGCGGATGGTGCGATCGAATCTCCCTTCATACCGGGCATGATCGAAGTCGGCCGACCCGTTCCCGGCGGCTTCGAGGCAGATCACCCCGCGGGCGGTGGCCATCGCGATCGCATCGAAGTTCGCCTGCCACCATTCCAGGGCGATGTAGTTCCCGCCGGGTCCGGGGCAGTGGAGCTCGATGATGTAGATGTCTCCGGGATCGAGCTGGGCGGCGGCCAGGTCGAAGGCATCGGCGGTGGGGATGTTCCAGACCGCGTAACAGCCGATCTCGACCTCGTTGGAGATGCCGGTGACGCCGTACCCGTTGTCCTGGCCCATGATCTCGCCGACGACGGCGACGCCGTGATCGCTGTACTGCTGCTCGCCGCCCTGGAAGAACGGCGGCTTGTGATCCTCGTGGGTCCAGTTCCATCCCAGCTCGATGTCGATGATCTTGACCGTTTCGCCGCGCCCGCCCTCGTAGGTCCAGGCGGCGTAGGCGTCGACGCCGTCCGGCGCCGGGCCGAGATAGCCCTGCAGCGATTCAAAGTCGGGGGTGGCGGGGTTCAGGGGAGCACCGGGCGAGCCCGCGCCCGATGGGCCGAACCTCCGCGACTGTCTTCGGCGCAGGGCCGGATCGTCGCGATCGAGCACCGCCAGTTCGGGGACGGGCTCGGCGTAGGCGATCTCGACCTCGGGCAGCGCGTTGAGCTCATCGATGAGCTGCTCGGCCGCGGCGACGCTCGGCTCCTCGAGCTTCACCGTGTAGTAATTGTTGAGATCCGCCATCTCGCGCCCGGAGGCGGCCTGCGCGGCGACGCGGTCGCGCTCCAGATCGGCTTCGTCGCGCGAGAAGAGCCGGGTCGTGACGAGACCTTCCCGCTCGGTGAGGATCCGGTTGGCATCGGCGGTATCCGCGCCGGCCCGGGAGACCAGGCGCCCCTCCCGGAGCCGCACGCGGGTTCCCTCGACGAACTTGACGATGATGAGATCGTCGCGCAGTCCGGGCCAGAGCTTCGTGTGCGTCGGCTTCTCGGGCACGTGGCGCGGGATCAGCTCCGCGGCCGGCGCGCTCGCGGCGGCGCAGGCCACGACGAGACCCAGCACAAAGAACGCCCTCGGACCGTGAATCCGGGGTCGGGATTTGCTCGGTCGGCTTCTCATGATTTCCTCCTTTGGCGGCCGATCAGGACGGATTCCGCGCACGCGTTCCTCCCGGCGTATACCGCATGGTCGCGGCCTCGTTGAGCCGCATCGGCCATTATCCCGGATCTCCGGGTCAGGCCAAGAAGATTCCGCCGGCGGGCGGGGATTCCCCCGGGGCGGTCGCCGCCTCGACGCCGCCGGGGGCAGCCCTTCGCGCGATCTGAACACGGTCCCCGCGCCGGCGACCGCTCCCTTTACGGCGAGGCGGGTGCGGCGGCGCCTTCGGCCGCGGCGGGCGCGGTGCGGCGGGCGCGAACCCGGATGAGATACATCGCCAGCGGGCGATAGATCATGTGCATCCACTTGCCGATGCCGACCTCCACGTCGAGCATCGCCACCATCGCCATCACGTGCACGACATACATGAGATACGTCGGCCAGGGCCAGCCGGCGTAGCGGAAGAAGTGCACGAGGATCCCCGTCACCGCGCCCACCAGGATGAGGCCCGGAAAGAGCCAGTCGGACAGCTCCGACACCTTGTGGATCGCCTCGCGCTTCCGGATGCGCCCGATGAGCATCGACAGCGCGCCGTACATGAGAGCGATCGTGGCGTAATACCCCAGCCAGCGCTGGGGATGGTAGACCGGGTAGATGGCGTCCGTCTGGAACCAGCCGAGCAGCCCGACGATGAGCACGAGCATGATGACATAGCCGGAGACGAAGAACAGGTGCTCGAGCCAGCGTCGCCGCTGGTGATCGCCGCACTCGCGCCATCGCTTCTGCGTGAAGAAGTGCAGGAGAAACGTCCTGAACTCCCCCACCCAGGCCGAAAGGGGAATGCGCCCTTCATCGGCGTTCGCACCGAGCACGTGCCGGCTCATGGTCAGCGTGCCGGACGCGACGCGATAGCTCAGGAACAGGAAGTGAAGCACCACCGCGGCCCAGACCCACATCACCGGCGCGAAGCGGTTGAGCGCCACCCGGTCGGTGATGATCGCGCTGTTGCCGGTGAAGACGGGGTAGAGGATGTGATACAGGGCGAGGATCACGAGCGGGATCAGCGCCCGGATGACGATCGCCGTCCACATTCTTCTCGGCGATGTGTAGAGCCGGTGCGCGTGGCCGGAGTGGTCGTACTGGGCCGTCAGCCAGCGCCGGGTGGCCATCATGATCTCGCCCGGATTCGCATCACGGGGACAGGTGTCCGTGCATTCTCCGCAGTAGTAGCAGAGCCACGGCTCGGGCGCGGCGAGCAGCTTGTCCTTCAGCCCGAGCTGGAGGTGGCGGATCGTCTGGCGCGGGAACGTGTTGTCACCTTCGGAGAGGGCGCACACCGCGGTGCAGTTGCCGCAGTTGATGCACTTCGTGAGATCTTCGGCGCCGTACAGGATCATCTCCTGGCGCAGGTTGGGATCGACGCGGCTGGTCATCTCGAGCTTCCCGAGGCGAGTTGATACTGGTAGTAATCGCCGTCCTTGCCCGATTCGACGACGAGGTCACGCTTCTTCATGGCGGTGACGTGCCAGAGGACCTGGTGGGCGGGAAGGCCCGTCTTTTCGGCGAGCTGGGGGACGGTCTGGGCCCCGCCGTCCTTGAGAACCTGCCGGATCGGCTTGCGCAGCGCGTTCTGCTCCTTGATCAGCTCCTGGGTCCGCTGCACGGTTTCCCGGCGCTGCTCGCGCATCGTCTTGAGCAGTTGCGCGTTCCGCTTGGGGTCTTTGGCTTGGCTCATACGCCGACCTCCACGGCCGGTGAATCCGCGGCAATCGCGTCCACCATGGCCTCGTATTGCTCCAGGGTCCAGCCCTTGAGTGAGAGGGCGCGATTCGGGCAGGCGCCGACGCACACGCCGCACCCGACGCAGTTCGCCGGGGTGATCGACGCCCGCTGCACGGTGCGCCCGTCGACGGTCGTCGACTCCAGCGTGATCGCATCCTCGTAGGCGCACACCTCGACGCAGGTGCCGTTCCCGTCGCAGCGCTCGACATCGACCTCGGCCACATACGGATCGAGTTCGACGGCGCCGGAGCCGAGCAGGGCGCCGACCTTGGCGGCGGCGGCAGACGCGGCCGCACACGCCTCCTGCGTGTTCATCGGTCCCTGGGCCGTGCCCGCCAGCACGATGCCGGGCACCGCCGTCTCCACCGGCCGCAGCTTCGGATGCACCTCCAGCAGGAACCGGTCCGTCCCGGGGGAGATCTTGAGCAGCTCGATCAGGTCGGGCACCGGGGTGGGCATCATCCCGACCGAGAGCACGAGCAGGTCCAGGGGAACTTCCAGCTCCTCGCCGAAGGTGAGCGTGTCCCTCACGCGCACGACGAGCGATGCCTCCGGTTCGTCCGCCGCTTCGATGACGGGCGGCTCCTCCCCGAGATAGCGGAGGAAGGTCACGCCGTGCCCGCAGGCGTCTTCGTAGATGTCCTCGTGTCCGCGGCCGTAGGTCCGGATGTCCTGGTAGAACTCGAAGAGGTTCGTGTCGGGGAAACGCTCCTTCAGTTCGTTGGCCGCCTGGAGGCTTGCGGTGCAGCAGACGCGGGAGCAGTAGTTGTTCACCTGCCCGTCTTCCTGCGGCTCGTGGGTGCCCTCGATCTGCCGGCTGCCCACGCAGTGCATGAGTCCGATGTTCCGAACCGGGTGCCCGTTGAAATGAAGCTGCCCGTTCTGGTTGTTGAACGCGAGCAGTCTGATCAACTGTGGAAGCGTGATGACTTCGGGGATCCGCCCGTAGCCGAGTTCGCCCTCTCGAGGTTCGTAGGGGTCGAACCCGGTGGCGACGACGATGGCGCCGATGTTCAGGTGCCGCGTCTCGGTCTTCGCTTCCAGATCAATGGCGTCCGGCGCGATCCTGGCGCATTCGCCGCATCGCGTGCAGGCTTCCCAGTCGATGGCGGGGGCGGACGGTTCGCATCCTTCATACGGCCGGTAGATCGCCTTGCGCTTCGTGAGGCCGTAGTTGAACTCGTCGGGGACCTCGACGGGGCAGGCGTCGATGATCGCGGCGGCATCGAAGAGATCGTCGCTGACGCCGCGCGACCGGACGCGGACCTCGGCCTGGAAATCGCCGACGTAGCCGCGGATCGCGATGACCTCGGCCCGGGTGAGGACGGTGATGTTGGTGCGCCGGCGGATGGCCCCGATGAGCTCGTCGAGCGAGTCGCGCGCCGCTTCGCCGGTGGGGAAGAGCGCTTCGAGCTGCGCGGTGCGCCCGCCGAGAAAGGGTGATTTCTCGATGAGGGTGACCTTCAGTCCGCGCCGGGCGATGCAGAGGGCGGCGCGCAGCCCGGCCACCCCGCCGCCGATCACCAGGGCGTGCTGCTCCGCCTCCAGCCGGATCGCTTCGAGGGGCTCGAGGAGGCGGGCCTTGGACAGGCCCGAGGCCATCAGCCGCACGGCCTTGGCCGTGGCGCAGTCGCGCGCCCCGCCATGCACCCAACTGTCCTGCTCGCGCAGCCCGACATGGTAATAGAGATAGGGGTTGAGCCCGGCCCGGCTCAGCGTGTTGCGGAACGTCTGCTCGTGAAGGGACGGAGCGCAGGCGCCGATGATCACCCGGTTGATGCCGTGCTCTTTGATGTCTTCGGCGATCTTCGCCTGGCCGGTGTCGGAGCACATCGATTCGTCGGTGCGGGAGACGACGACGTTGGGCAACTGGCCGAGCTGCTGGGCGACCTTCTCGCAGTCGACGACGTCACTGATGTTCCCGCCGCAATAGCAGGTGTAGACGCCGAGGCGGATGTCTTCGTGCTCCGCCTCGCGGGGCGACGCGTCGCGCGCGTTGTTGTCGGTGTGTTCAGGCATGGACAAGCCCCCTCTCCCTGGGGGAAGGTGAGGTTTCGCTTCTGACCATCTCGATGTGGGCGGCGGCCTGGGCCGCGGCCGCCCCGGCCATGACGATGCTGTCGACGATGTCCATCGGCCCGCTCGCCGTCCCGGCCGCGAAGATGCCCGCCCGCTCCGTCTCCGTCGGCGAGAAGTTCGGGCTGGTGAGCTTCACGAACCCGTCATCGGCGGTGTTGATGCCGTACGTCGTCAGCGGGTCGTGACCGGGCAACATGCCCACCGAGAGCACGACGAGATCGTGCTTCTGCTCGACGACCTTTCCCTCCTCGACGAGCTCGACGCGGACGATCGGGTTCTTCTCCTCGTCTTCGGTGATCTTCGCCACCTTGCCCTTGACGAACTGCACGCCCATCGCCTTCGCGTTCTGGTAGAACTGGTCGTAGCCCTTGCCGAACGTGCGGATGTCCATGTAGTAGATGGTGGTGTCGGCCATGGGCAGGGCGCCGGCGAGGAGCATCGCCTGCTTGATCGCGTACATGCAGCACACGCGGGAGCAGTACTCCACGCCGAGGCTCTTGTCCCGCGAGCCGGCGCACTGCACGTAGGCGAACGACTCCGGCTCCTTGCCGTCGGAAGGACGGAGCACGTGCCCGTAGGGGCCGGTGGGGGAGAGCAGCCGTTCGACGGTCAGCGCGTCGACCACGTTGAGCAGCTTTCCCCCGCCGTACTCGGCCTTCGCGCCCGGCGGGGTGATCTCGAACCCCGTGGCGAGGACGATCGCGCCGGTCTCCAGCTCGATCTCCTCCGGGACCTGAGAGAAGTCGATGGCGGACGGCGCGCACACCTTCTCGCATTTGCCGCAGAGGATGCAGTTTTCCAAATCGAGCACCGCGGCCTGGGGGACGGCGGTGGAGAAGGGCACGCGGATCGCCCCGTGCGATCCGAGGTCCATGTCGAACGGGTCGGGCAGATCGACGGGGCAGGCGGCCTCGCACTTGCGGCAGGCGGTGCACAGCTCCTCATCGACGTAGCGGGGCTTCTTCAGAATCGTCGCCGCGAAACCGGCTTCACGCTCCGCGATCGACGTGACCTCGCAGTAGGTGAAGAGCCGGATGTTCTTGTGATGCGCGACGGCCGACATCCTCGGCGTGGTGATGCAACTGCAGCAGTCGAGGGTGGGGAAGACCTTGCTCAGCGCGATCATCTTGCCGCCGATGCTCGGCTCGCGTTCGACGAGGGCGACCTGATAGCCCTGGTCGGCGAGATCGAGGGCGGCCTGCATGCCGGCGATCCCGCCCCCGACGACCAGCGCATCGACCCGCAGGTTCTGTGCACTCATGATTGCGTCGCCTCGTGCTGCTCGGACGCGACCGAGGCGGCGGCCAGCTCCTGCCCGACCGGCCCGATCTCCTCGAGCACGTCGTTGATTTGATTGACTTCCCGCAGGAACGGCTTGGTGCAGACGGTGCAGATCGCCACCAGGCGCAGGCGGCGGGTGTCCAGCCCGCGCTCCTTCATCCGCTCATAGGTGTTGCTGACGATCTGCGCCGTCCGCTCGGGGGCCCCTTTGAAGGGGCAGTCGGCGCCGCTGAACATGATGAGGATGGCGTCGATGCCGCGCTGAAAGGCGCGAAGGTAGAACTCCTCCGGGAACATCGCCGCGCTGACCACGGGCAGGATGTAGACGTTGCAGGGGTACTCGGCGCGGCTTTGCCCGACGGCGTCGGCGCCGGCATAGCCGCCGGAGAGCGTGGCCAGGACGAGGACCTTCCGCCGCTCGGGGGGCGCGTCGGTGTTCATGGCGGCCGGCTCCTACTTGCCCCGTCGAACGAAGATGCGGTCGTACCCGTCGCCTTGCGCGGCGCCGAGGTACTCGTGTCCCACCTTCGCGGCCCAGGTGGGGATGTCGTTCTTGGTGGACGGATCGCCGGAGCGGATCTCGACGGTCTGGCCCACCTGAATGGTCCCGATGGCCTTCTTCGCCTCCAGCAGGGGGCCGGGGCAGGCCATCCCGCGGGCATCGACCACTTTGTCCGGCTGCATGGTTTCCAGATCAGCATCGCTCATGATTCGTGCTCCATCAGAGTCGTTTGGTCAGCGCGGGCAACGCGGCCGGGCGTCCGACCCGGCCGTCGCCGCGCTAGCAGAAGGTCAAGACCACGTCGGCCTCTTCGGCGGCGGCGACGAAGGTGGCCACCCCGCCGCACTCCACCCCGTCGATCAGATCGCTTTCGTTGATGTCCGCGATGGAGAAGGCCGCGGAACAGGCGACCATCTTCGCGTTCCCCTCCCGGGCCAGCGCGATGAACTCGGGCAGCGTCTTCGGCGCGCCGGGAAGCGTGATCTTCTCCGCACCCCCCTTCCGGACGATGTTCAGCCCCGTCATGGTGAAGAACATGAACACTTCCATCTCGTTGGCGAGGGCGCCCATGCTCAGCATGAAGGGAGGGAACGCCCGGTAGGGATCGTCCGATCCGCAGAACACGACCATCTTCGAGGCCATCAGCTTCTTCCTTTTTCTCGGGAACGGGATGTCTGTGAGCGCGGGGTGGAATCCCCCGCCCGGGAAGGCGGCTCACGGTCGGCCGCCGCTTGCGCTTCGGCCTGAACTTCCGACTGCCGGCGCTGCACGGCCCGCATGACCGAGCGCCGGTCGCGCACGCGCAGCGGATGATCCTGCGCGAGGATCTGCATCATCTTCTTCACCAGGGTGGGTCGAACGATGTAGTAGCAGCGCAGCGATCCGGCGACGTGGCAGTCGATGAGCCCGGCGTTGCGCAGCGCGGCGATGTGCTGAGACAGGTGGGGCTGAACGATCGAGATCATCGAGTTGATGTCTTTGACGCACCGGGGCTGTTCGCACAACGACTCGAGGATCATCAGGCGCACGGGATGCGCCATGGCCCGCAGCCATTGCGTCTGCTCGGCCCAGATCTCATCTTGCGGCACGTGCACCATCGCTTCGCTCTCGCGCGCCTCCGTGATCGGAGGGCGACCATGTGCGCGGGGACGGACATAGATAACTGTATATGGATAGTATTATATCAGGTTTAGGCTATCCGGTCAACTCGTTATGCAGCGAAGCATGGATGGGCCGGCGCTGCGCCGACCCCGGCGCACGTCATCCCGGCTGCGCCCGCGCCGCGCGCCCTCCGGGCGCGACCCGCGGGAGAGGGCGGCGGGCGAGGACCGCAACCCGTTTGCCGAGCGTGGCTTGGAGTCTGCGCCCCCGTCCCGGAGATCCTCCCTCACGCTCAATGAGACCCGTTGACAAGTGTCAATTCGAGGTCTTCTCCGCGCGCGGGAACCCGAGGCGACTGCCCACACCGACCTCGACGCAGCGTTCGTCAAAGGCCCTCTTCATCGCCGTCCGGGCGTTGTCGCCCGAGCAGTGGCAGGGGGCCACCTGCTGCGCATCGAGCCTCTCCAGGCCGGTGATGACCTGCCGGAGCTGGTCGGGGGTTGCGCGAACGAGATGGAACCCGCCCAGCACGAGCCGGACCGGCTTCTTCCTCTGCTCGTGCGCCGCCTGCGCGAGCGGCACGATGCCCGGATGCGCGCAGCCGGTGATGACGAGAAGGCCTTCCGGCGTGTCGAGAGAGAGGCCCTGCTCGGGAATGGGTTCCATGAGCACGCCGGTCGTGTGCACGCCGGGGCAGATCTCCCGCGGCCCTTCGGTCTCGATCACGTGCTCCGCCACGCGCCTCACCTCCGCCTTGAATCGGTCGGGGAAGACCTTCGGCAGGTAGACATCCACCTTCGGGTTGACGGCAAGGAAGGCATCGAGCCCGCCGGTGTGATCGCCGTGGATGTGCGAGAGGACGACGGCGTCGATCTCCCTGGGGTCGATGCCGCACTTGTTCATGTTGCGGAGGAGGATGTCGCCCTCGCCGCCCGTGTCGAAGAGGATGGTCTTTTCGCAGCCGGTGATGACGCAGCCGAATCCCCAGGCGGTTTTGAGCCCCTCCTGATGCGGATTGTTGTCGTAGACGATGCGGAGCACGATTTCGTCTCCCGGCGTTGAAGGCTGCGATTCCTGCGCGGCGGCAGGCTCGTGGCTGTCCTGTGGCCGGGCGGGCGTCGCGAAGGCGAGCAGAAGCCCCGTCAGCACGAGAGGACCGAGGAGCGCACTGCCGAAGTGCACGCGCCGCAGGGCCGAACGCGGACGCCGCCAACCGGGCGACAACGCTCTGGATCGAAGATCGTCGCACATGTCCTGCTCCTCAGGCGAGCGGTTCGCACGGGCGTCCCGCCGGACGGGGAGTTCGGCGGGGCCGTCTATTCCGGATATCAACATACTGATTAAAACGGGACCCGCGGCCCCGGTTGCGAAACCGCCGCGGGCCGTCGGGCATCCGCGCTCCGCGGACGAGCGCGACGCAGGTGCACCACGTCGCGAAACGGGCTGCCCCCTCATCGCTCACGACTCATGACTCATCACTGCGTATGCAGCTCGACGATGTCGCCATCGGCGACTTCGTGCTCGCCGCCCACCTGCTGGCCGTCGAAGACCTCGCGCCCCCACATGCGGGCATACCGGAACTTCGCCGCGATGTCGCGGTGGACGAGGCGCGCCACGTCCGCCACCGTCTGGCCGCGGCGGACAGTGAACGGTTCGGTCATGTCCGCCGGCTCGCCGGGCGTCTTCGTATACACCCGCACGACCTGAAGTCCCTCGAAAAGAAGCGGGCCGACGCGATCGCACCCGTCGCCGGTCGCGGCGGACGTGCTCACGGCGGGATAGCTGACCCCCAGCAACTCTTCGAGCACCTTCACCTCTTCGGGATCGGGATCGAGATCGCTCTTGTTCGCCACGAGCAGGGTGGGCAGCTCGATGCGGAAGGGGTCCTTCATCTCCGCCTCGTCATCTTCATCGACGCCCCTCGACGTGGCGGGCGCATCCGCGGGCGGCGCCGGCTGATCGCCGAGCCCAGGCCAGTGCTCGATGAGTGCGATCTTCTTTTCGGCCAGTCGATCGCGAATCACCTGCACCTGCTCGACGCACGCGGCGTCGCTGACATCGACGATGAGCAGGGCCGCATCGGCGCGCTCCAGCGCGTTGTGCAGCCAGGGCTCGATGTACTCGGCCGAGATCGGCGGCAGGTCCACGAGCTGAAACTGGATGTCCTCATGAGGCAGCATTCCCGGCGTGGGGATCTGCGTCGTGAACGGGCCGGGCGCGATGTCGGGATGCGCGCCGGTGAGGCGCGCGTGGAGCGAGGACTTGCCCGAGTTGGGCGGGCCGAGCAGCACGACCTGCCCCGCCCCGGCGGGCCGGACCGAATACGTCGGCGCCGTGCGGCCCCCTTTCCTCTTCGGACCGGCGAGCTGCTCGGTGAGCTGCTTGATGCGGGTCTTGATGTCCGCCTGGACGTGCTCGGTGCCCTTGTGCTTGGGGATCGTCCGCAGCATTTCCTTGAGGCACGCCAGGCGGTCCCTCGGCTCGCGCGCTTCGCGGAACGCCTGCTCGGCCTTGCGGTATTCGGCGGTGACGTTCGTGGGCATGGCCGTCCTCGCGGGTGAGTCATGCGATCGCGGCGTTCTCCGACATTCTACTGCCCGGTCTCCCCGGTCTCCCCGGCCCGCATCTGGACGGGGAAATCGGCCTTCACCGAGCGGACATGGATGTCGCGCTGCGGGAAGGCGATCTCGATCCCCGCCTCGCGGAACGCCGCGTCGATCGCCGAGTGCAGATCGTCACGCGTGGCGAGGAAGTAGTCGATGTGCGGGACGTACACGCGGAGGTCGAGGTTCAGCGCGCTGTCGCCGAAGCCCAGGAACAACGCCCGCGGCGCGGGTTCATCGAGCACCCGCTTGTGCTCGCGGGCTACCTTCAGCAGAAGCTTCTTCGCGAGTTCGGTGTTCGAACCGTAGGCCACGCCGACGGTGATGATGATGCGGATGGTCGAATCGGACAGCGACCAGTTGATGATCTGCCCCGTCACGAACTCCTTGTTGGGGATGATCAGTTCCTTCCGATCCCAGTCGGTGATGGTGGTGGCGCGCATGCGGATGCGCGAGACGCTGCCGCTGACTTCACCCACGGTGACGGTGTCGCCCACGCGGATGGGTCGCTCGAAGAGGATGATGATGCCGCTGACGAAGTTGGCGAAGATCTCCTGGAGGCCGAACCCCAGGCCCACGGTGATGGCCGCGGCGAGCCACTGCACCTTCGACCAGCCCACCCCGATGGCGTTGAAGGCGAGGACGATGCCCACGATGACGATCGTGTAGCGCACCAGCGTCGTCGTCGCGTAGCGCGCGCCGGGCGTGAAGGGCAGCCGCTGGAGCACGGTGATCTCCAGCAGGCCCGGGATGTTGCGGCTGAAGACGACCGTGAAGATGAGCACGATGAGCGAGATCCCCAGATCGGCGAGGGTGATCGCGCTGTAGGAGACGCTCGTCGTTGCCTCGTCGCTCGCGCCCTCGCCGGCCGCTTCGCTGACCGTCGTCGACTCCGACCAGAGCTCGACGTTGTCCAGGATCCGGAACGCGGGGAGGACATCCGCCCAGATGAGCAGGATTCCGACAAAGGCGGCGAACACCGCCACGCTGCGCACCAGGCTCCGCGACTGGGCGCTCACCGCGGCCACGTCGATCTCCAGCTCCTCCTCCGTTTCCGCGGGAGCCGGGGGCTCGGCGCCGGCGTCGGTCTCCTGCGCCTCGGCCCGTTCCCGGATGCGGGCTTCCCGACGCTTCAGCGCCTGCTGGAACGCCAGGCGCCGCTGGATGACGTACAGCCAGCGCATGAACAGGGCGTGGCCGACGACGATGAGCAGCACCACCCAGATCGTCACCAGCACCCGCTGCTCGAGCTTGGCGGCGGTGTAGAAATAGCCCAGCGCGGCGAGTATCCCCAGGGCAAGCGGGGCGAGCACGATCGCCGGAAACCAGACATAGCGCAGGCGATCGATCCACCCGCCGCGTCCGGCGGCGATGAGATCGCCCAGCACGCCCTCCGACGGTCGGAGCAGGCGCTGGGCGAACGCGGCGAGGGCGATCATCGCGCCGATGAAGGCGAGCCGGCCCAGTGCGTGATGATGCGCCGTGCTTTCTCCCGCCGCGGTGGTGGCGAAGATGAATGCCAGTGGCAGGGCGATCGCCATCAGCCAGCGCAGGTGGCGGCGCACGAGATCGAGATTCGGCCTGCGCCAGCGGAGATGGCCGTCGGCGAGCCCCTGTCGTCGACAGAGCTGGCGCAGCATTTCGGCGGCGAAGAGCAGCGTGCCCAGCCGCGCCAGGCCCGATGCGATCGCGGCGCTGAAGTCGGTCGCCTGCGGCGCGTCGGCCAGCCGCCAGGCGAGCAGCCAGATCACGGACGGCCACGGCGCGGCGAGCAGGATCGTCAGCAGCAGCGCCTCGGCCGTCAGGCCGAACCGATCGGTCGTCACCTTCATCACCCGCCCATCGATTTCGCGCAGGCGGCGCCGGGCCGGACGCCGCGCCAGCAGCAGCACGATGAACCCGACGAGGCCCAGCGGAAGCGGCAGGGGATGGGATTTCAGGTCGCCCCAGAACCCTTCCAGGACCTGTCTCCAGCCGTCCGGCGAAGTCAACCATTCCAGCGCATCGACCGCGCGCTTCGCGTCGGCGGGCACGATCGGGGCGGCGCTCTGAATCCAGAGCACGCGCTCATCGATGAAGTTCAGGGAGCTGTCGATGAGCTGGAGAAGCTGCTCCTCGGCGCGATGGAGCTCCACGAGGGTGGGATCGAAATACAGGTCGTAGGCGCTCTCCAGCTCCGCGAGATACTCCTTCTGTTTCTCGAGCGCCTGCGTGGTCGCCTGGAGGATGGCCTCGCGCTCCTCCTGCGGCACCGGCGCTTCCGATTCGCGCAGCCGGCGCTGCGCCTCCTTGCCCGCATCCTCGAAATCCTTCGCGTCCAGCTCGAAGCGCTGGGACTGGACGCGGCGCATCTCGTCGCGGAGCTCGCGCAGACGCCGTCGATGCTCGGCGAGGTCGGGAAGCTGCGCGCGGTAGCTGCGCAGGCGCAGTCCCACGACGCCGGTGAGCCCGACCTGCTCGATCTGCGCGCGAACCGCCTCGAACGCCTCATTCCACCTCGTGTACAGCTCCGTGACGCGGGCGCGCTCGGCGTTGCGATCGCGGGTGCGGGCGGAGATGTCGGCCAGCTCGTTGGTCAGATCCGCGTTCTCGTCGGTGATTTCCCGGACGACCTGGTGGGCGCTGGCGGCCTCGCGTCGGGCAGCCTCGGCCTGGCGGCGGGCCTGCTCGGCCGCGGCCGTCCGCTTCGCGTCCACCCGCTTCTGCAGGGCGGTGAAGGGGCGCTCGGCGACAGTGACGCGCCCCCGCGCCCGCTCGAGCCGCGCGGTGATGAGCGCCTTGCGCGCCTCGTAGCTCCGCGCTTCCTGATCGAGGCGGTTGAGATTCGCCTCCAGCGCGCGCTTCTGGGCCAGCAGGTTGGCGCGCTTGGCTTCCGCCAGTCGCGGCGGATCGGCCGGGTCGGCGCCGGCGGCAAGCGACGATTCGATCGCCTCGAGCTGCTGGCGGCAGGCGGCGATTTCTTCGGCGATCTGCGCCCGCCGCTCATCCCGCCGCGCGAACTCCGCCTCCACATCGGATTTCAGCTTGCGCGCCGCCTCGAGCTGTGTGCGCGCCGACTCGAGCTGCGCGTTCAGCTCTTGGAGGGTGGTGTCCGCATCGGGCGGGGGGCCGGCCTCCCCGGCCGGTTTCGCCAGCTCCGCCTCGATCTGCTTCAGTTCCTCGTTGATCTGCTTGAGACGATCCGGCGCGGTCCGCATCAACTCCTGGAACTGGGCCGCCTGCGCCTCGGCCTCGATCGCCTGGCGGAGGGCGGCGACGGCCGAGCGGAGCTGCGTCAGCTCCGCCTGCTCCGCCTCGCCCGGTTCGGCGATCTGCTCGAGCTCGGCGACCCGGGCCTCCAGACGCTGGAGGGTGAGCTCGTCGGACGGGGCGGGCTCTTCCCCGACCTCCGTTTCGGACGGCGGTTCGCCGACATCCTGGCCGCAGGCCGTGGTCGCGGCGCCGATCAACGTCCACAGCAGAGCGAAGATGATCAGCACAGCCCCGACGATCGACGTCTGCTCGCCCTTTCGCCGCCGACCTCCATCGCGCGCGGTCCTCAACGTTGCCATCATCACTTCGTCTTCTCCGATTGCTCGGCGGGTCCCGGCTCCGCGTCCGGCGCGCCGGCGTGGCGGGCGGGGCGCCGTCCCAGCCACCCGCGACGCCGGAAGAACAGCAGCATGCCCCCGGCGACGAGAGCCATCATCAGCAGCAGCGCCGGGTAGCTCCAGCCCCAGGTCAGCTCCGGCATGTGGCTGAAGTTCATCCCGTAAACGCCGGCCATGAACGTCAGCGGGATGAAGATCGCCGCGAAGATCGTCAGCACCTTCATCACCTCGTTCATCCGGTTGCTGATCTGGGAAAGATACACATCCAGCAGGCCGGAGGCGAGCTCCCGGTAGGTCTCGACCATGTCCAGAAGCTGGATGACGTGGTCGTAACAGTCGCGAAGATGGAGGCGCGTCTCCGCGCCGATGAGCTCCGAATCCTCGCGGAGGAGGGTGTTGACGGCCTCGCGGTGCGGCCAGAGTGCCCGGCGCAGGACGAGCATCTCGCGCTTGAGATGGTGAATCCGCGCGATCAGGTCATCCTCGCAGCGCGTGATGACTTCCGTCTCCAGCGCCTCGATGCGCTCACCATACTTCTCCAGAACGGGAAAATACGCGTCGACGAGCGCATCGAGCAGGGCGTAGGCGAGGTAGCCGGCGCCGGAGCGGCGAATGAGCCCGCGCCCGGAGCGGATGCGCTGACGCACGAGATCGAAACAGTCACCCGCCTGCTCCTGGAAGGTCAGCACGTACTTCTCGCCCACGAAGACGCTGACCTGCTCGGTGCGAAGATCCGTCTGCAGGTGCGCCATGCGCGCGACGACGAAGAGCTGATCCTCGTAGGGCTCGACCTTCGCCCGCTGGTGAACGTTGGCGACGTCCTCCAGGGCGAGGCGATGGAGATTGAACATCTCGCCCAGCGTGCGAAGAAGATCGGCGTCGCCCAGGCCGTCGACGTTGACCCAGACGACCGGCCACTGTCGCATCAGTTCCGTCAACGCAGCCGGGTCCTCGACCGCCTGCTCGACGAACTCGTCCGGGCCGTAGGCGAAGGCCCGGACGGTCGGTTTCGGCGCGGCGGGATCGACGCGGATCGTCCCCGGGGCCGTGCCCGGCGGCTTGCGCGCGATGAGGCGGGGAATGCGGTACTTCGGCTTGCGGGTGCGGGTCGCCATGCGGTGTCCTCCCGTCTGTGGACCGGCCGAGTCGAGGCCGGTGATCGGTCGCGGAGGTCAGGGCGTTGTCGATCGGTCGGCGGATCGGCGCCGGATGAGGGCCGCCGCCTCGCGCGTCGCCTGCTCCAGATCGTCGTTGACGACGAAGGCGTCGTACGCCCCGCTTTCCCGGGCGCGGTCGATCTCGCGCTTGGCCTCCTCGAATCTTCGCCGGATCGCCGCCTCGTCGTCCCGCTTGCGTGCGCGGAGGCGGCGCAGCAGCTCCTCGTCGCCGGGGGGAAGGATGAAGATGAGAAACGCGTCGGGCATCGTCCGGCGGACCTGGATCGCCCCCTGCACGTCGATGTCGAGGAGCACGATGCGGCCCGCGGCGATCGCCTCCTCCACCGGCCGGCGCGGCGTGCCGTAGAAGTCCCGTCCGAACACCTGCGCGTATTCCAGCAGCTCGCCGGCCTCGATCATCGAGCGGAACGCGTCTTCGCCGACGAAGTGGTAATCGACGCCGTCGCGCTCCTGATCGCTTCGGGGCCGGGTGGTGGCGGAGACGCTGAACAGGGCGTCGAAGCGCTGCTGGACCGCGCGGGCGATGGTGGTCTTCCCCACCCCCGACGGGCCGGAGATGACCACCAGAAGCCCGGAGTCGGATTGTCGGCCGGTCGATGCTCCACCCATGGCCGCACAGTGTAGGACAGGCGGTTGGGCGGCGCGGAGGCGGGGCGGGATGAATCGGCGCGATCGGGTCGCGCCCCGCCGTCGCGGCGGTCGATCCGCCGGCGTTCGGCCGAGCGGCGACTAAGATGCCGGGCATGAAGCGCGAGGTCCGCGATCATCTCGGGCGACGCATCGAGGTCGCCGATCCGCCGCGGCGCCTCGTCTGTCTCTGCCCGTCCCTGACGGAGACGCTCTACACGCTGGGGCTGGGCGATCGCGTGGTGGGCCGGACCGGCTACTGCGTGCGCCCGGCCGATGCGGTGGCGCGGGTTCCGGTCATCGGGGGGACGAAGTCGATCAGCCTCGACGCGATCGCCGCCCTCGCCCCCGATCTGGTCATCGCGGACAAGGAAGAGAACGATCGGGCGCAGGTCGAGTCGCTGATGTCGCGGCACGCGGTTTACGTCATCGAGGTGAACGGTTTTGACGATGCGCTGCGCGCGGTGCGTGATGTGGGCGAGGTGACCGGCGCGGGCGAGGCGGCGGCGGGGCTGGTGAAGCGGATAAACCGGGCATTTGACGGCCTTTCTCCACAGACTTTTAGCCGAGCCCGATTATGGCCCGCTCTATCCTCATCGAACCCTACGTCACCGAGAAGATGACCCGCCTCATGGAGGACGGGAACCACT
>JAXHTH010000007.1:0-2307 GCA_034211115.1 Planctomycetota bacterium
GCAGCAGATTGTGGACGGCGTGAGCGGTCTCGGCGTCCCGCCAGGAGGATCCGACGGCTACTCGTGCCCCTTGGTGTGGAGCAGAATGCTGACGGTGTGGCGGCGGGTCTGGTTGGAATTGGACTCCATGGGTCCCGGCGAGGACATCTGGCTCAGTGGCAGTATTGATTCTCCCGTAAAAACCCTCTTTTTCCGGCCGGTTTGGCGTGGGGCGTGCAGGGTGGTCGGGCGTCGGATGATGTGATTTCCCACGCTCTCGACGGGGACGGCCCGCATGTTCCGAACCACCGATCGCCAGAAGACACTCGGCTCCCTCGAACTCCTCCTCTCGCCCCGCAAGATCGACCGCCTCGAACGCAAACACTGGGCCGGCCGCTTCCGCCGCAAGGCCCTCCCCATCCTCATCGAGGCCGAGCGGACCTTCGCCCCGCTCTTCTGTCCCGACAACGGCCGGCCCAACAAGCCCGTGGCCGCCACCGTCGGACTGCTCATCCTCAAGGAGATGTTCGACCTCACCGACGAGGCCGCCCTCGACCAGTTCGAATTCAACGCCGCCTACCAGTACGCCCTCGACGTCGAGCCGGACGACGCCCACGTCTGCCAGAAGACGCTCCACAACTTCCGCGCCAGGATGAGCGAGGCCGAGGAGCAGGGCACCCTCACCTACAGCGCACTGTTCGATCGCATCGTTCAGGCCATCGTCGAGGACCTCGGCCTCAGAACCGATCGTCAGCGACTCGACTCCACCCACATCCGCAGCAACATGGCCGTGCTGACCCGGCTTCAGCTCTTCACGCATCAGATCACGGCCTTCCTCCGGAAGCTGAGCAAGCAGCACCCGCGCCTGGCGGCGAAGCTGCCCGGCGGCCTGCGGTCGCGGTACCTCGACCGGGAGGGCTACTTCGCCGACGCACCCTCTTCCAAGAGCCGCCGCCGCCTCCAGCAGTGCGCGGCCGACCTCTGGCGGCTGGTCGACCGGTTCAAGGGGCACCGCAGTGTTTCGGGCATGCCGAGCTACCTGCGGCTGAAGCGCCTGCTCGAGGAGCAATGCGTGGTGGAGGAGGACGCCCCGACCGATCCCGACGGCGACGGCCCCGACGGCGTTCCGGTCCGCCCGAAGGAGCCGAAGACGGAGCGCATTCCGGCCGATTCGCTCCAGGGCAGCGACGAGGATGCGACCTACGGCCACAAGGGCAAGGGCTATCAGGCCCAGGTGGCCGAGACCTGCCACGCGGACAACCCGACGCAGGTGGTGACGCACGTGTCGATCGAAGGCGCCCACGCAAGCGATCAGCACGCCACCATTGAGGTGATCGAGGCGTTGTCGGATGCGGGATGCAAGCCCGAGACGCTGCTGGCGGACACGAACTACGGGCGGGGCCGGAACATCGTGGAGGCGGCCGACCATGGTGTCGACCTCCTGTCACCCGCGTGCGGCCCTCAGGCCAGGGGCGAGGGCGACGGGATGCGGCTGGAGGATTTCGAGTTCAGCGCGGACGGCCGGTGTCTGGAGCGATGCCCGGCGGGTCACGAGCCGATCGAGCAGGGCGTCGTGGGCGGGGAAGCGATCGTGGACGGCGAGGGTCCCCAAGAGGGCAACCCCTGCGAAGAGGATGATGGCGCGGATGCGGGCGGTGCCGGCGTCTCGGACCACCGTCGTCACTTCGCGCGGATCTCGATCGAGCATTGCGCAGGCTGCGATCGCGCCGAGTGCTGCCTGGCGAAGTGGCGTGAGGGGGATGACTTCGTCACGATCCGGTGGCGGCCGGCGGCGGGGGCGACGGCCGCGCGTCGCCGGCGCGAGCGGACGGCGTCGTTCAAGGAGGCGTACCGGGTGCGCAGCGGGGTCGAGGCGACGAACTCGGAGTACAAGCGTGGGTACGGCGGCGGACGCCTGCGGGTGCGGGGCCGGGCGACGGTGAAGCGGGTGGTGCGGTTCAAGTTCATGGCGTTGAACATCGCGCGATGGCTCAAGGCGGGCAGTCGGGCGGGAGCCGCTGCGCGAAAAGCGGCCCGGCAGGCGGCCTAGGGGGGCTGCGCGCCGTTTTTTTTGCCATCAGAGGCCGGATCCGGCTCGGTTTTGGACATGGACCGGCTCCTCACCCCCCCCGCACCACCTGCCGCGGCTGCTGACCTCTCCACCGCGCCCCACGGCGCCGCCCCGCACGACTGCTCAGCAGGGGGTTGTTACAGAGGAATCAGGCTTGAGTGTCCGGAAGCCACTGCATGGCCTACTGTCGGCTGTCGCCCATACGGGAGCGGGCCTAAGCAGCAAGGGCCATCCGTTCGCGGAAGGACCCATTGTCT
>JAXHTH010000008.1:0-5852 GCA_034211115.1 Planctomycetota bacterium
CGCGACAGAGCCCCTCCTCGATCATCTTCTTCGCCTGGCTGATGGCGATCTGGGTTTCCTTGTTGGTCAGGATCGGCCTGTAGTCGGTGGGCAGACCGGCGTCGACCTCTTCATAGGTTCCGATACCGGGTCCGGCGAGGTCCGCTTCCTTGCCGGGCGCTGTGTTCACTTCCGCCATGTCGTTCTCTCCGAGTGATGCGTTGAATTGGGGGAAACCAGAACGTTACTTTCCGCACCCCGGTCTGTCAACGAGAGGAGGATGTCGCACCCGGCCCGAGGTCGGCCCTTTCCGGGGACCGATTCCGGGGGCATTTCCGAGGGCAATTCCGGGGGTGGTCAGGCATCGAGGTAGAGCCGGTACTCGTACGGGTGTGGGCGCATCGAGACGGCCGTGCAGTCACGGGCGCGCTTCTCGGCGATCCAGGCGTGGATGAATGCTTCGGGAAACACGCCGCCTGCGCAGAGGAAGGCGTGGTCGGCCTCCAGGGCGTCGAGGGCGTCGCCGAGGCTGCGTGGCAGGGCGAGGATCTTCTCCCGCAACGCCTCATCCTGCCGGGCGATGTCCACGTCGAAGGGGCCGAATTCGTGCGCGGCCGGGTCGATGGTCCGCCCGATCCCGTCCAGGCCGGCCATGAGCATCGCGGCGAGCATGAGGTAGATGTTCGCCGTCCCGTCCGGGGGCCGGTACTCGATGCGCTTGTCGTCGGGGGCGACGGCGTAGCGGGGCACGCGGATCGCCGCCGATCGATTCGCCAGAGAAAAGAACAGCTTCACCGGCGCCTCGTAGCCCTCGACGAGTCGCTTGAACGAGTTGGTGGAGGGACTGGTGATTCCGGTGAGGGCGCGGCCGTGCAGGAGCAGGCCGCCGATGTAGTGCAGGGCGAGATCGCTGAGCTGCGCGTAGTTCGTCCCGCCGGAGTCGAAGAAGAGCGGCGCGCCGCTCTGCGTGAGGCGCTGGTGGACGTGCATCCCGTTGCCCGCCTCGCCGTACACGGGCTTGGGCATGAAGGTCGCGATCTTCCCGTGCCGGCGGGCGACGTTCTTGATGACGTACTTGACGAGCATCGCCCGGTCGGCGGCGCGCAGGAGATGATCGAGGGGGACCTCGATCTCGCACTGCCCCGGCGCGCCGACTTCATGATGGTGGTAGCTGACGGGCACGCCCAGCTCGGCGAGGGTGGCGGCGATCTCCGCCCGCAGGTCGTGCAACTGATCCGCGGGCGGGACGCGCATGTAGCCGCCCCTGCGCGGGATGGCCGGGACGGTCCCCTCCGGCTCGACCTCCGCCGACTCGATGAACACGTAGCTTTCGTAGGGCGTCTCCCGCAGCGTGACGCGATCGAAGACGTGGAACTCGAACTCCGGCGCCACCCACGCCTCGTCGGCCACGCCGGCGCGGCGCATGTGCTCGACGGCGCGGCGGGCGATGGTCCGCGGGTCGCTGGCGAACGGCTCCTTCGTGTCGGCCGTGATCGTCTCGCAGAGGAAGCTGACGGTCCGATGCGCGCAGAAAGGATCGAAGAACGCCGTCTGCGGCTCGGGTCGGGCGGCGACGTCGCCGCTCTCGACGCGCGAAAACCCCGAGCCGGAGGAGCCGTCGAACCCGATCCCCTCCTCGAAGTGACCGGCGTTGAAGGCGGCGGCGGGGATGGTGACGTGCAGCCACTGACCGGCCACGCCGACGATCTTCAGATCGACCATCACCACATCGTGATCGGCGATGTACTTGAGGGCCTCGGCCGCCGTCGCGAACATGCCTCGCTCCAGAGCAGAAAAAGGTCCCCATTGTAGGACCCCCCGGGCGTTGCGGACCAGACGGTCCGGAATCAAATCGGCGGAGAAAGCTGAAACGCCGAAAGCTGAAAGCTGAAAGCTGAAAGTCGGACGGGATCCGAGGTCTGGGGGGCAAGCACGGTGAGCGGGAGCTCACAGCGAGACGACCTGCGCCCCGGCCAGCCGTTTCCCGGCAGCCACAGCCTTCGTCCCTCAGTTTTCAGCTTTCAGCTTTTCTGATTTCAGCTTTCGCTTCTCAGCTTTCTCCGCCGATCGGTTCGCCGCCGGCGTCGACGTTGTCCTGCGTGAAGACGCGGGACCCGAGGGTGATCTCTTTGGGGACCTCCTCGCCGCGGAGGATCGTGAGGGCGATGTCGATCGCCTCCGCCCCTCCGGTGGGATACTGGAAGGTCGCATCCATGATCCCCTGCTTGACATACATCACGCCCTCGTGGGGGAGAGCGTCGATGCCCACGAACATGATGTCGTCTTCGCGCCCGGCGGCCTTCGCGGCCAGATACGCCCCGTGCGCGCCCGGGTCGTTGTGCGCGTAGACGAGATCGATCTCCCCGGACCGGGCGAGGGCGGATTCCATCTCCTTGCGGGCATCAGGCTCCAGCCACTTCATGTCGGCCTCGAAGATGATGTCGATGGCGGTGCCCTCGATCGCCTCGCGGAACCCGCGATGGCGGTCCTGGCCCGGGGTGGAGGTCATCAGGCCCTTGAGCTCGACAACGTTGCCCGCACCGCCGAGCTGGTCGACGATCCACTTGCCCGCCTCGCGGCCGATGAGGACGTTGTCGGCCCCGATGAAGCAGGTATACCGGTCACCGATGACGCGGCGGTCGAGGACGATGACGGGAATCCCCGCCTCGATCGCCTTGGCGACCGGCTCGGTGAGCGGCTGGGCTTCCTTGGGGCTGATGATGATCAGATCCACGCCGGCGGCGACGAACTCCTCGACGTGGGCGCGCTGCTTGAGCGTGTCGTTGGAGGCGTCCTTGAAGATGACCTCCAGCTCGTCGTGCTTCAATGCGGCCTGCTCGATGTCGGTGTTCATCTGCTCGCGCCACGGCTCGCCGAGGTTGCACTGGCTCATGCCGATCGTCCACGGCCCGGTCGTGGTCGGTTCGGCTTCGGATGCCGCCGGCTCAGCCGATTGCGTGGTCGGCGGCGTCCCCGTCGGCTCCTCGGACTTGCCGCATCCGGCGAAGCCGATGATCGACGCGGTGAGGAGAAAGATCCCGATCACGTGAACGCGCTGTCGCATGGTGCAGGTCTCCTGACGGATCAGGCGCGGCGACGTTGAAGCAGGACGGCCGCGACGATGATGATGCCGGTGAGCATGAGACGGCCGGCCTCGGGGACGGCGTTGATGCTCAGGATCTTCTCAAGATACCCGATGGTGAGGGTTCCGAGGAGGGTGAGGCCGATGCCCCCGCGCCCGCCCATCAGGTTCGTCCCGCCGATGACCACGATGGCGATGGCGGTCAGCTCGTAGGCCGTCCCCGCCTCCGGATCCCCCTGCTGCTCCTGGGCGGCCTGGCAGAGGCCGGCCACGGCGGAGAAGAGCCCCGCCGCGCCGTAGGCGAGCACCTTCATCGCGCTGACCGGAACGCCCGACAACCGAGCCGCCTCCTCGTTGCCGCCGATGGCGTAGAGGTATCGCCCCCATCGCAGGCGGGCGAGCAGGATCCAGCTCACCGCCACGCAAACGAGGAAGATCAGGCTCACAACCGAGATGTTGTCGCCCAGCAGGCGCGAATCGATCATCCGGAAGATCTGCGGCACATCCACGTACCTGTACGTTCCGTCGTCGTTGGCCACCGCGGTGGAGACCTTCATCCCCCCGCTGACCGTCTTCGCCAGCCCGCGGGCAAAGACCATCATCGCGAGGGTCATGATGAACGGCTGGATGCGCAGCTTCGCGATGATGCCGCCGGACACGGCCCCGCAGGCGGTCCCGATCGCGAGGCACGCGGGAATCGCCAGCCACGGCGTGAGGCGCCAGTGAATGGAGAACAGCGAGAAGCACACCGCCACCAGCGCCAGCACGCTGCCCACGGAGAGATCGATCCCCGCCGTGATGATCACCAGCGTCATGCCGCAGGCGAGGATGCCGAACACGGACGCCTGGCGCAGGGCGTCGCGGTGTGTCGTCCATTTGTAGAACGCCCCGTCGCCGGAGAAGATGAACCCCAGCAGGAGGACTAAGAGCAGGGCGAACAGCGCCGTCGTCGCCGGATGCGCCGCCAGCCGGCGCAGCTCCGACAGCGTCGCGGGCTTCGTCGACAGGGCAGGTTCATCCGGCTTGCCGGCCATGTCACGACCCTCCCATCGCGGCGTGAAGGACCCGCTCGGGCGTCGCTTCATCGTGATCGAACATCGCCGTCAGCCGCCCGCGATGCATGACCATGATGCGATCGCTCATGAGCAGCAGCTCGGGCAGCTCGGAGGTGATGAGGACGATGGCGTGCCCGGCCCGGGCCCACTCATCCATGAGCTGGTAGATCTCGCGCTTCGCCCCGACGTCCACGCCCCGTGTCGGCTCGTCGAGCAGCATCACCCGCGGCCGCGTGTTGAGCCATTTGGCGAGGACGACCTTCTGCTGGTTGCCGCCGGAGAGGGTCGCCACCGGTTGGCGGAGGGATGCGGCGCGGAGATGGAGGGTCTTCGTCGAGGCGGCCGTCAGCTCCAGCTCGCGCCGGCGGCTCAGCCACGTGCCGGGCGAAATGCGCGGCATCGAGGCGAGCGTCGCGTTCGCCGCCACATCCATCGACAGCACCAGACCGCTCTGCTTGCGGTCGTTGGTGAGCAGCGCCACGCCGCGGCGGATGGCGCGGCGGGGTGAGCGGAGCGCGACCGGCCGGCCGTCGAGCTTGACGCGTCCCGTCGCCCGCCGGCCGTGCGCACCGAACAGCCCCCAGAGCAGGTCGCTGGCGCCGGACCCCTGCAGGCCGCCGATGCCGAGGATCTCTCCGCGCTTCACCTCGAATGAAACGTCGTCGACGACCGGCGGCCGCCCGCGGCTCGCGGCGCGGACCGTGCAGTGCTCGACCCTGAATCGCACCTCACCGGCCACGGGCTCGCGGCGCACGGGATGCTCGACCAGCTCGCGCCCCACCATGTGCCGGATGAGGGCCGGCGCCGGCAACTCGGCGGCCGGGGCGGTGATGATCTTCCGCCCGTCCCGGAGCACGGTGATGCGATCGGCCTGGCGGTAGACCTCCTCGAGCTTGTGGGTGATGTAGATGATGCCGCAGCCGCGGGTCGTGAGGTCGGCGATGCGCGCGAAGAGCCGCTCGACCTCCGGCTCGCTGAGGGCGCTGGTGGGCTCGTCCATGACGATGATGCGGGCGTCGAAGGCCAGGGCCTTGGCGATCTCGATCATCTGCTGGGCGGCGATGGGCAGCTCGCCCACGAGCCGGCCGGGATCCACCTCCAGCCCCAGGCGCTTCAGCAGCCGACCGGCCGCGGCCCGCTGCTCGCCGAACCGCACCCAGCCGCCGGATGTCCGCTCGCGGCCGAGGAAGATGTTGTCCGTGACCGCCATCGCGGGGGCCAGGGACAATTCCTGGTGAATGATCGCGACCCCGAAGCCCGCGGCCTCGCGGGGCGAACGCGGCCGGACGAGGCGGCCGGCGATGCGGATCGACCCGCCGTCGGGCTGATGCACGCCGCCGAGGATCCTGATGAGGGTGCTTTTGCCCGCCCCGTTCTCTCCGGCGAGGACGTGCACCTCCCCGGCGCGGAGATCGAAATCGACATCATCGAGCACGCGATGGCGGCCGAAGCTCTTGCCGATGCCGGTCATCGCCAGCAGCGCGGCGCCGGCGGCGTCGGTTGGGGCATGCCTCGATTCGGATTGATGGATCTCGTTCAACGCCGGCCCCTTGTCGCGCGGACGATCGCGTGCCCGTGCAGTGTACCCGGGCGAGGATCGATGTTGTCAGGGGCGTGGCGGCAGCGGGGTCTCCACGCCACGAATCGGCGCCTTCTCGGCAATCGGTGCTTTACCCGCCCCCGCCTTCCATCCATACTTGTGCAGGGCTCTGTCCGCCTCGCCGGATGCGATGCGG
>JAXHTH010000009.1:0-6160 GCA_034211115.1 Planctomycetota bacterium
CACCCCGAAGGTGAAGGACACGCCGCGCATCGTGCGCGAACCCGTCCAGGAGACCGCGCAGAACGAGACGTTCGACGAACAGGGCTCCGATGAACAGGCCGAGGAGCTGACGCTTCGAACCTCCCCGGAGACGGAGGTCTTCGTGGAGGAGACGGGCGCGGGAGAGTTCGCCGACGAGGTCGCGATCGACGAGATCGTCCTGACCGACGACCAGCGCGATCGCTTCATCGATCAATTCATTCACGAATACTTCACCGCCCTCGGTCTGGCCTACCTGTCGCCGTACGACGGCGAGTGGGACGGCGAGGGCGGGTTCGGCGATCCGGCGCCGGGCAACCTGGCCGAGGCGGAGGCCGAGCCCCCGATCGATTGATGAAGGGCTGGAGACGGAGGAGGAGTCTGGTCGAATCCCGGTTCTTTGCTCCCTGGAGAACAGAGCATGCACGTGCGACCGCTCCCGATCATCTTGTGCCTGGCCGCGCTGTCCCTTCTGTACGGCTGCGGGCCGACCCAGACGGGTCTGAAGGCCCGCGCCGAGGCGCGGCAGCGTCTCGACGCCTACAGCGCGCAGTTCACCTACGACCAGGCCCGGCAGGAATTCGAGTCCGGCCAGTTCGATCGCGCCCTGCGTGACATCGAGCTGGCCATCCGGCAGGAGCCGGAGGTCGCGGCCTTCGATCTGCTCAAGGGCCGCATTCATCTCGAGGCCGGCGACCTGGAAGAGGCGGTCGAGGCGCTCGCCGGCGCGCTGGAGAAGGACTCCCAGCTCGCCGAGGCGCATTACTACACCGGCATCGTCCATCAGCGCTGGTCCGACGACGAACAGGCCTACGAGCAGTACCGCCAGGCGTACGAGCTCGAGCATGGCAACGTCCAGTACCTTCTGGCGACGGCCGAAGCGCTCATCGCCCTGGAGAGGCTGGAGGACGCGAGGACGCTCGTCCAGCCCGAGCTGGCGTACTTCGAGCATGATCCGGCCCTGCGCCACCTGCTCGGGCAGATCGCCCTTCTCGCGGACGATCCGAAGACGGCCGCCCGCTATTACGAGGAGGCCCGCCTGCTCGATCCGGACAACATGATGCTCCTGGAGGAGCTGGCGTGGGCTCGATACGACGCGGGCCAGTACGGCCGGTGCCTGGAGACGGTGCGCCTGCTCCGGGAACGGCTGGAGGAGCCGCGAACGGATCTGGTGCACCTGGAGGCGCGCTGTCTGGCCATGCTCGATCGCACCGCCGAGGCGCACAACCGGTTCATGACGCTGACGAAGCTCGCCCCGGACGACGAGACGGTCTGGATCGAGTTCGGCACGCTGGCCTGGCGCCTGGGCGACCATCGCCGGATGGCCCAGTGCAGCGTGCGGGCGATCGATCTGGCCCCCGGCCGCTTCGAGGGATACATGCTCAAGGGTCTCTACGAGCGTCAGCGGGGCCGGCGGGCGGAGGCGCTGCGGTCGATGAAGCAGGCCGCGGCGCGGGCGGAGCATGACGTGCTTCCGCATCTGCTGCTGGGCCGCCTGCTGGAGGAGGCCGGCGAGCTGCGCGCGGCGTTCGACGCCTACTCCGCCGCGCTTCAGATCGATCCGGCTTCCGCCGAGGTGCAGGCCCTGCACCGGCAGCTCAAGGAACGTCTGCGGGTGGCGACGGCGGAGTGAGGCGAACGAAGCATGGGAATGCAATCGTGAAGGAGCGTTTCGAGCGGCGCGGAGCATGAAATCATCGGGCCGCGCCGCCTGGCCGGTGGGAGGATCGGCCGAGGGGAGAAGATGCCGTGAAGGCGGGGAAGATCCTAGGTCTGTGCATCGTGCTGATGATGGCCGCGCTGGCCGCGGCGGCCTTCACCGTGATCGACTCGCTGCCCTTCGTCCGGGAAGTGGGCCGGGCGGGGTACGCGCTCATCGTGGGAGGCACGGTCGCCCTGTCCTTCGGCCTCGTCCTCATCCCCCTGAGCCTCGTCTTCGATCGCTCGCTGAGCGATCTCCGCCGGTACATCGAGTCGGCCGCGTCCAGCGAACAGGCGGCGGAATACGAGGCGCCGCGCTGGCTGCGCCCCGTCATCCACGCCTTCACCGGCGCCGTCGACCGCTTCCGGCAGCGCGAGCACGAGCTGCGCAACCAGCTTCGGGACCTGGAGATTCGCCATCACGTCTCCGAGGCGCAGCGGCGTCAGGTGGAGGCGGTGCTCAACGTGCTTCGCGACGCCGTCCTCGTCACCGATGCCTTCAACGAAGTGGTCATGGCCAACCAGGCCGCGGCCCAGCTTCTGGGCTTCGAGCTCCAGGAGGCGACCCATCAGCCCGTGGACAAGCTCATCCGCCACGAGCAACTGGCCCGGGTCATCGCCGACGTGCGCGAGAACGGCAACGTCAACGAGTGCCGGCACCTGGAGCTGGAGTTCGGCGACGCCGGGGACGAGGGGGGCCCGCCCGTGGTCTACGACGTCGTCTTCTCCTGCGTGGAGAACCACAAGCGCGAGGTGGGCGGCGTGGTCACCATGCTCCACGACCTCACCCGGGAGCGCGAGCTGGCCCAGATGAAGACCGACTTCGTCTCCAAGGCGAGCCACGAGCTCCGCACGCCTCTCTCCTCCATCCGCGCCTACGTCGAGATGCTCGTGGACGGGGAGGCGACGGACGAGGAATCGCGCCGCGAGTTCTACCGGATCATCCATAACGAGACTGATCGCCTGGGACGGCTCATCGACAACATGCTCAACATCAGCCGCATCGAGGCGGGCATCGTCCAGATCGAGCGCGAGAACGTCGACGTCAAGGCCCTCATCGATCGCGCGGTGAGCACCATCGAGCTCCAGGCCCGGGAGAAGAACATCACCGTCCATCCCCGCGTGGCCGATGTCGATCTCTGCGTCGAGGGCGATGCCGACATGCTCTATCAGGTGTTTCTCAACCTGATGTCCAACGCGGTGAAGTACACGCCCGAGGGGGGCCGGGTCACGGTCACCGCCGACTCGGACAACCTCACGCGGAGCGTGGTCGCCTCGGTGGCCGACACCGGGCTGGGGATTCCCCCCGACGCCCTGCCCCGGCTGTTCGAGAAGTTCTTCCGGGTCGAGAACTACAAGCGGGTGGCCAAGGGGACGGGGCTGGGGCTGAGCCTGTGCAAGCACATCGTGGAAACCGTGCATCACGGGCAGATCGGCGTCGAGTCCAAGCTCGGCATGGGCAGCAAGTTCTGGTTCTCGGTTCCCATGCGGTACGCAGGCTCGCGCAAGGCGGCCTGAGGGAGGGACGATCATGTCGCACAAGGTCCTCGTCGTCGATGACGAAGCTCACATTCTGCAGGTGCTCTCGATCAAGCTGCGCAACGCGGGCTACGAGGCGCTGACCGCGGTGGACGGCGAGGAGGCGCTGGAACTCGCCGGCCGGGAGAAGCCGGATCTGGTGATCACCGACTTCCAGATGCCGTACATGACGGGCGTGGAGCTCTGCCGCGCCCTCGCGGCCGACGACGCCACCTCGCACATCCCCGTCGTGCTCCTCACCGCCCGCGGATATGCGCTGGACGACGAGGATCTGGCCATCGGCAACATCAAAGACGTGCTCAGCAAACCCTTCAGTCCCCGCGCCATCGTCCAGCAGGTTGACGCGCTGCTGGCGGGGGGCGGCGGGGCCGACCAGGATGTCCAGGGGAGACCGGAGGCCGCGTGAGTGCCCAGGAAGTCCAGCTTGTCTCACGCTCCGTGAGCGGAGCCCTCAAGCATCGGCTGCGTGATGTCGGGATGTTGCTGCTCACCTGTTCCCGCGCGGGTGAGCTGCACAGCGACACGCCCCTCGGTCGCGACTGGATGTGCGATCTGTTCTGCGGCTCGCCGCTGTTCGCCGACGCCCTTGCCCGGGCCGCGGCGGACTGGTCGGGGGAGACGGAGCCCGCGGTGGTCGAGGTGTTGCCCGGGGTGTGGGTCGCGCCCACGCCGGTGCTCAACCGGCGCCGCGTCATCGGCTTTTCGCTGGCCGTCATCCCCACCGCCGCCCTGCTCGAATCCGAGCATCTGCTGGCGATGTGCCAGGGATCACACCTGGATTACGAGCTGTGCAAGCGGCTGCTGGCGCAGCTTCCGCCCGCGGGTGAGGCGGACGTGCCGCGCCTCGCCGCGATGGTCCGCTTCAGCCATCAGGATCAGAGCCGCCTGCAGTCGGAAGGCGACGCGATGGAAAGCGTCAGCAAGCAGCTCGCCGAGTCGTACGAGGAGATCAGCCTGCTCTACACGATCATCCGCAGCATGACGGTGGTGGAGCAGCCGGAGCGGTTCATCGCCATCGCGTGCGAGGAGCTGCTCGCCACGCTGCCGTATGCGTGGATCGGCGTGGATCTCGCCGACGATCGGCAGCGTTTGAAGAAGCTCGCCGGCCGCTTCGTCTTCGCGGGCGAAACGGCCCAGCCGGAGTCGAAGATCAAGGCCCTCGCCGATCGTCTGCTCGCCCAGGCGAAGGTGGACGCGCCGATCGTGCTCGAGCCGGCCTCCAATCCCCAGCACGCCGATTACGCCAGCTTTGGCCAGTCGGCGCTGGTGCATCCCATCAGCAGCGACGGGAAGGTGATCGGGCTGGCCATCGCGGGCGACAAGCAGGGCGAGGACATCAAGGCCTCCTCGGTGGACATGAAGCTGCTGGGGGCGACCGCCTCCCACACCGCGATCTTCCTCGAGAACGCCGCCCTCTACGACGATCTCAACGCGATGTTCCTCGGCACGCTCGAGGCGCTCACCGCCTCCATCGACGCCAAGGATCGTTATACCTGCGGCCACTCCCAGCGGGTGGCGCAGCTCACCCAGCAACTGGCGCGGGCGGTGGGGCTGGACGAGCACACCGTCTCCCGCACCCACATCGCCGGGCTCGTGCACGACGTGGGCAAGATCGGCGTGCCCGAGCACGTGCTGCTCAAACCGGGCAAGCTCAACGACGAGGAGTTCGAGTGGATCCGCCGCCATCCCGAGATGGGATACCGCATCCTGAAGGACATCCCCCAACTGGACGACATCCTCCCCGGCGTGCTCTATCACCACGAACGGTATGACGGGTGCGGTTACCCGACCGGCCTGGCCGGAGAGGACATCCCGCTCATCGCCCGCCTCATCACCCTCGCCGACTCCTTCGACGCGATGAGCTCCAGCCGCACGTATCGCAGCAAGCTCTCGCGCGACGAGGTGCTCGCGGAGGTGAAGCGGTGTTCGGGCACGCAGTTCGATCCCCGGCTCGCCCCGGTCTTCCTGAAGCTCGATTTCGGCGAGTTTGATCGCCTGGTGGCCGAGCATCAGGCGGCGGAAGAGACCGGCGCCATCCGCGCCGGGCAGGAGGATGCGGCGTGAAGCTCAGCTACGAAGATCACGACACGATCACCGTCCTCACCATCAGCGGCTCGCTGACCGCCGATCAGACGGACGTCTTCCGCCGCGCCTGCCAGGAGCGGTTCGAGATCGGCGTGCGCGACGTCGTGCTCGACATGGAGTACCTCGCTGGCCTCGATTCAGCGGGGCTGGAGTTGCTGCTGTGGCTCATCGACGAGGTGGGCGATCGCGGGGGACAGCTCAAGCTCGTCCGACCCGACGAGACGGCGCGGAAGATCCTCCAGATCACCCGCCTGGAGCGCCGCTTCGACATTCACGACAGCATCGAGTCCGCCGCCCGCAGTCTTCGCTAACGGAAAGCGACCGATTCATGATCCGTCAGCCCGAGCCCAACGGCCCCCTCGACACCGCCACCCGGCTGCAACTGGGTGAGCAGCTCGTCGATCGCGGCGTGATCACGTCCGCCCAGCTCGAGCAGGCCCTGGAGCATCAGCGGCAGAAGGGGCACAAGAAGCTGCTCGGCGAGGTCATGGTCGAGCTCAACTTCGCCAGCGAGCAGCAGGTGCTGGAGGTCATCGCCGAAGGCTACGACGTGCCCTTCATCACCCAGACAGCCAAGCTCGCCGATCCCAAGGTCGTCGAGCTGCTGCCCCGCAACTTCGTCGAGGAACACAAGGTGCTGCCGCTGTTCCTCGTGCGCGGCGTGCTCACCCTCGCCGTCTCCGAGCCGGCCAACCTCTTTCTCGTCGAGGAAGTGCAGCGGCTCACCGGCTACGACGTGCAGATCGTCGCGGCCACCTCCGGCGAGATCGAGGCGGCGCATCGCGCGTACCTGCCCGCGGCGAACGTCTTCGTCATC
>JAXHTH010000010.1:0-2614 GCA_034211115.1 Planctomycetota bacterium
CGGGCGGAAGACGATCGCAATCGTAACCCAGCGCCTCGCGCATGAGCTCGACGGATCGCGCGGCAAAAAGGACCGTGCCGTCATCCTCGATGCGCTCGATCCCATCGAAGACGTGCGATCGCGTGTTCATATCGATCGCCTCTTCCAGGGACAGATCCGGGATCGGCGCGGGCCGGATGCCCTGACGGCTGACCAGCACCGGATACCCGCCGGGCAATCCTCCGGGGGCCGGGGCGTGCGTGGCGATCTCGTTCCCGCAGCAGAACGCGCGGATGAGTCGGACGATGCAGCCGGCGGTGAGGAAATGACTGGCCGGCCCCGAAGGAAACGGATACTCGGCCACCAGCATCGCCTCCGCGTCGAGCCGCCGGGTCACGTCCTCGCCATCACGAAAGATGCGCAGATGATGGGGCGGAACGCGATCGCAGACCCCGCGATAGGCGCAGGGCACCAGCGCGTGATGCGCGACGAGCGAAACGCGGATCGACTCGAGCCGCGCATCGAGCTTCCGCGCGGCCAGGTAACGCAGCTTGGGCACGATCTCGTCGACGTTCCCCACCCCGCAGGTCGGCGTGAGGCCCAGCCGGTGCAGGATGGGATTGACCACGTCCGGGAAGGGCGCGATCAGCGTGAAACCCCCGTAATCGATGTCGTGAAGCGCCTGCATGAGCTTGCGGGTCGGCGTCAGGTGCACGGGCAGCCAGACGCCGAACCCGGCGGCCTTGATCGGCGCCGCCGCCTCGTCCGGAAGGAGATTGGTCAGCCACCAGGTATGCATCGTGGCCGTGGTCAGGATCAGATCAGGCTTATGTCGCCGCACGGCTTCGGCGAGGGTGGCGGCTTCGTCCAGATCGATGTGCTGGAAGATGATCTCGGGATGGCGCCCCTGCGCGATCGCGCCCACGCGGGCGAGATTGCATCGCGCCGTCGCCGATCCCGCGCTGCGGCTGCCGACGACGAGGCGCGGCGTCCCATCTTCGCGGGCGAGCAATTCGAGGACGAGCCCGCCGAGGTCGCCGAGGCCGATGATCATGATGGTGGGATCGGTCATGGTGAGGTCGCCGTCCGTGTCTGTCGGAGATTCACATCCTGTCGCCCCGTTCCGGGGGCCGGCGTCAGCGGAGGAGAACGCCTTCGCGCAGAGGATCGTCGGGATCGATGAAGAACTCGTGCCGGCCGGTGATGAAGGCCGAGCCGGTCACCTCGGGTATGATGGCCGCCCGCCCGCCCACGTTCGTTTCTTCGACGATGCGCACGTCAAAACGCGTGCCGATGAGACTCTCGACGGTGATGGTCTGATCGACGGCCAGCTCGCCGCGCGCGTGATGGATGGCCGCCCCGCCACTGACGCCCGTGCCGGTGGGCGAGCGATCGACCTCGCCGTCCGCGAAGACGCAGACGTTGCGGCTGTGGACCGGGCCCTCCAGGCGATCGACGAAGATCGTACCGTAGAGAAAGTCGAGATCCGTCCCGCCTTCCGGGTGAATGATCTCATACGACTGCATGATGGCGCGTTTGATGCGCATGCCGGCGTCGATGATCCTCGCGTAGCTGTCCGGGACGAGATCGAGGCCGAGATCATCGGCATCGACGTAGGCATAGAACGCCCCGCCGAACGCGATGTCGCAGGTCACATTGCCCAATCCGGGCACGGCTGCCTGAAGATCGCGCTCGAGGACGAAGGAAGGCACGTTGCGGAACGAGACGCTCCGCACGCGGCGGTTCTCGAGGCGCGCCGTCGCCGTCACGCGCCCGGCGGGCGTATCGATGCGCACGCTCGGCGGTGTGCCGCCCGTATCGATGAGCCCGGCTTCGAGGCCGACGGTGACGAGGCCGATGATGCCGTGCCCGCACATCGTGCTGAACCCCTCGTTGTGCATGAACAGCACGCCCACATCGCCGTCCTCGGTCGCGGGCGGCGTGAGGATGCAGCCGTACATGTCCGCATGCCCGCGCGGCTCCCACATCAGGGCCCGGCGCAGATGATCGTGATGCTCTCTCGCATATCGGCGTCGGTCGAGAATCGTCGGGCCGGGGATGTCCGGCCAGCCGGAGGTGATGATCCGCAGCGGCTCGCCGGCAGTGTGGGCGTCGATGGTCGTCAGACGAATCCAGTGCGGAGGCGGCTCAAACGGCACGGCCGGTCCCTTTCTGCAGGCTCGCCCTGTCGCTTCCAGCGGATCCGCCATCGCCGCCGAAGGGGGCGGGCGCATTCTACCGGCCATCACGGGAGGTGATCCGGGCGATCCGCCTGCCATCGCGGGATCCGCGTGATTTCGCGGCGGCGGCGGTTTCTACGCGTCGCCCGATCCCGCTACACTGCCGCAGTCGGCAGCAAGGGAGGTCGGCAGGCATGGCGACGATGACCGTTCCAGAACATGATGAGCCCGCCTCGGCTTATGGCAGGGCGACGGCCGCGATGGCCGAACGTATCCCCGTCCGCGTGTGCGAATCCAGCGGCGCCGCGAGCCGGTCGGTGGCGGCGGAGATCGCCGACCTCATCCGGACCAAGGCGGCGCGGGGCGAGCCGGCCGTGCTCGGACTCGCCACCGGCTCGACGCCCGTCGGCGTGTACGATGAACTCGTCCGCCTCCATCGCGAGGAGAAACTCTCC
>JAXHTH010000011.1:0-13614 GCA_034211115.1 Planctomycetota bacterium
GTCGCTGCCTACGTCTACAGCCTGAACGAAGCAAGTGGGCAGTCATCCCCGTGAAGCCACCCCTGAACTGGCCCACACCGCCGGATGTGTAGGACGCACCCTTGAAACCTGAACCGGACCTAGTCAACCACAATCCCGTCGAGTTCCTCGACCGATGTCCGGAGGAGGTCATCGAGGAAAAGGCGTCGGAACTGGCCCTGGAAACGCGGATCAACCATGCCTTTCACGGCCTGCGCGACTACCTGGAGGCCGAGGACACGTGGGGCGTATGGCACGGCGGGCCCCTGCACGCGCAGCCGGTGGCGTACTTCTCCGCGGAGTTCGGCCTGCACGAATCGCTGCCGATCTACTCCGGCGGCCTGGGCGTGCTCGCCGGCGATCACGTCAAGGCGGCCTCCGACCTCGCCGTGCCCATGGTCGCGGTGGGGCTCTTCTATGCGACGGGCTACTTCCGGCAGACGCTGGACGAGCACGGCCGGCAGCAGGAGGACTACTCGGCCCCCGGCCCGGAGAAGCTGGTCCTGGAGCGGGTGAGACGCGACGATGGCACGCCGCGGCACGTGCAGGTGCGCACCAAGACCTCACGGCTGCGGATCGGCGCGTGGACCGCGCGCGTCGGCCGATGCCGCCTCCTCCTGCTGGACACGAACGTGGAGGGCAACAGCGACGAGGATCGCGCGCTGACGGCACGCCTGTACGGCGGTGACCAGCGCACCAGGATCCGCCAGGAGCTGGTCCTGGGCGTGGGCGGCATGCGGATGCTGGAAGCCCTGGGCATCTACCCCTCGGTGGTTCATCTCAACGAGGGTCACTGCGCGTTCGCGGTGCTTGAGCTGGCGCGCGGGATCATGGAGCGCGAGGACCGTTCCTTCGAGGATGTCGTCGAGAAGGCCGCCGCGATGACCGCATTCACCACCCACACGCCGGTCGAGGCAGGGCACGATCGCTTCACGCGATCGCTGGTGGAAGAGACGCTCGGCCCGCTGCGGGAGGACCTGGGTCTCTCGCGGCGCGAGCTGATGGAGCTGGGCCGCGTCCGGCCGTCGAGCCGCGAAGAGCCGTTCTGCATGACCGTGCTGGGGATGAAGATGTCGCGTTCCCGCAATGCCGTCTCCGCCCTGCACGCACGTATCAGTCGCTCGATGTGGCGGGAGCTGTGGCCGAAGATGCCCGAAGACCAGATCCCGATCGGCTACATCACCAACGGCGTGCACGTGGGCACCTGGCTCGCCGTGCCCATGGGACGAATGTACGACCGGGCGCTGGGGGAGGACTGGCGGGAGCGGATGGACGATCCGGCCACGTGGATGGCGATCGACGATGTCGACGAAGTGGAGTTCTGGGAACAGCACCAGATCCTGCGGTCGGCGATGATCGATTCGGTGCGCCGCAGGCTCTCGGCCCAACAGGCGGCGCGAAACGGAACGAAAGACGGGAAGAACGAACAAGACGAAGGGGAGGCCGCCGCACCGCTTGATCCGTCCGTGCTCACCATCGGCTTCGCCCGCCGGTTCGCCCCCTACAAGCGGCCGACGCTCCTCTTCCGCGACGCCGACCGCTTGGCGAAGTTGATCAGCGACGCCGACCGGCCGGTGCAGGTCATCTTCGCGGGCAAGGCCCACCCCGCCGACGACGAAGGCAAGCGGCTGATTCAGCAGCTCTTCGAGTTCACGCGCGATTCCCGCTTCGCCGGTCGCGTCGTGTTCGTCGAGGATTACGACATCAACATCGCCCGGCATCTCGTGCAGGGCGTGGATGTCTGGCTGAACACGCCCCGGCGGCCGATGGAGGCGTCGGGCACGAGCGGGCAGAAGGTCGTGCTCAACGGCGGGCTCAATCTCTCCATCCTCGACGGCTGGTGGGCCGAGGGGTACAACGGCCGCAACGGCTTCGCCATCGGACGCGGCGGGGAGCACGTCGACCCCGGACGGCAGGACGAGCGGGACGCGCTGGATCTCTATGAGACGCTGGAGCGGGAGGTCATCCCGATGTTCTACGACCGCGATGAACGCGGCCTGCCCCGGCGGTGGATCGCGCGCCAGAAGCACGCCATCCGCACCCTCGCCTGGCGCTTCAGCGCCCGCCGGATGCTCATCGACTACACGTTCGGCTGTTACCTTCCCGCCGCGGGGGGACTGACCTCGTCCTTCGCGATCGCGGGTCGGACGCTGGAGTAGGCGCGGCAGCGGCGCTCACCGTCGCGGCGGGCCGCTCACATGTTCCACCAGTTCAGGTCGATGTCGGGGAAGGCGACATCGTGGATCTCCGCGTCGCGGACCTCGTGTTCCTCAACCTCGTTCATGCGCCCAAGGTAAGCCGAATCCTGGCCCAGCTTCTCGGCGATGTCGATCAGCGACTCGAAGCGCGAGACGTGCTGCATGAAGCGCTTGATCCCGTAGTCGACCGCCTGCTGGCGGGAGATCATGAACGGCCAGTCGCTGGCCTGGAGGAGCAGCAGCTCGCGGCCGGCCTTGCGGAGGAGGCTGTCGATCTGCGGATCCGTCTCCCAGGGCAGCTCGAAGGCCATCTTGCCGAAGAGGGCCTCACAGCGGTACTCGACTTCCCACATCCAGTTGATGCGGTCGTTGGTCCAGACGCGATGGTCGCCGCCCTCGCCCCAGGAGCCGTCGGGCAGGGCGATCGTCTTGTCGGGCGGATAGGCGCTGAGCGCGCTCTCGGCCGTGTGCAGCTCGACATCGGGATTCGCGTTCAGCGTGAGGATGACATCGCGGAGGAACTGGGGACCTTCGAACCACCAGTGGCCGAACAACTCGGCGTCAAAGGACGCGGTGATGACGCCGCGGCGGCCGGTGTGGTTGTGATAGTCGCGCAGGCGCTCGACGATGAGCTGGCAGAAATGCTGGGCGTGCTCGTAGACCTTGCCCGTGATGTCGTCGGGGTGGTAAGGGTCCTTGCTGCCCAGCCCGAGCTGGGCGCCGGTGATCTTCCAGTAGCGGAGGCCGCGGCGCCGGCCGTGCTTCTTGTGGAACTCCAGGTACACGCCGTCGGCGGGATAGCCGATGGTGCCGGACCACACGCGCTCGCAGGCGGCGGGATCGCGTCCGAAGGCGGCGATGCGTCCGGGTCCGCTGCCGTCGCTGTTGACCAGGTGAGGCTCGTAGACGCTGTGCCAGCCGCGCTTGGGGTCCTTGCCCGCCTCGTCCCAGCCGACCTTCTGCCACCCGTCGCCGTTGCGGCTCCACTCGCTGCGGCTGCCTTCGATGAGGTGGTTCTCGACGAAGAAGTGGGTGAGTCCCTCATCGGCGACGAGGTGATCGACGGCGATGCGGTTCTCCTTGCCGCCCCAGTTGATGGGGGGCCGCCAGGGCCCGCCGCCGCGGTAGGCACACTCCGGCAGCCAGACCCCGCGGGTGGGCAGGCCGAGGATGCGCTTCGAGCTGGCCAGGCCGGCCCGGATCTGGGCGCGGATCGAGGAATCCTCGCAGAGCAGGGGCAGATAGGCGTGGGTGGCGCAGGAGGTCAGGATCTGGACGAGCCCCCGCCGGGCGCGCTCGGCGAACGCGGCGGGGATGTCGCGGCCCAGCTCGGCAAACTGCTCGCCCAGCTTCGAGTAGAAGTCGATCCAGCGCTGGGCGAGATACTCGTAGTGCCTTTCGCCCGCGCGGCGGAACTCCTCGCGATCCTGCCGGGCCCGGTCGACGCGATCCTCCAGGTAGTGCTCCAGCCCCTTGCGGAAGTCCTCGTGGGCGAGCTGTTCGAGAAGGACGGGGGTGAGGCCGATGGTGAAGATCGGCGAGGCGTTGTGAAACGCGCATTCATCGATCACCGCAAGCAGGGGCAGATAGGATTCCGCCGCCGCTTCGTAGAGCCAGTCCTCTCCGTGCGGCCACTGGCCGTGTCGGAGGACGTAGGGGATGTGGCTGTGCAGCACGAGGCAAAAGCTGCCGATGGACATGGCGTCTCCTTCACGGGTCGGCGGGCCACGATTCTAGTCCCGGATCGATCCGGGGCGAGCCGGCGACATTCGCGCATCAATCGGCGCGCGGTCCCGTCCACGTCATGCCCGGCGCGCCAACGCCGATGCGGGTGAAGGCGTCCTCTCCCCGCCGCACCCAGCCGCGGAGGCTTACGCCACCCGATCGACCTTGCGGACCGCCTTGCGGCGGCGCGGGTCGGAAGGCGGGGGAGACTCCTCCCCGCTCTCGGCCCCCGTGAGCACGAGGTTGTCGGACGCGTCGCCGAGATGATGCAGCACGGGGTCGGGGGTGGAGGAGGCGATGCGGATGGACGCTCCGGTGCCGCCCAGATCGCAAATCACCTCCTGGCAGCGCTGCAGGGCGGCGAAGACCGTGGTGAGATCGCCGGTCAGCCCGATCCGGTCCCCGTCCACCAGCAGCCGCGCCCCGTGGGGTGCGGCCGCTTCCTGGCAGGCGGCGAGCGCTTCGGCCGCCGGCACGTCCAGATCGTCGGTGTCGAGGATCAGCTCGGCCGCGATGCCAATGTGTCGCGGCTGCTCGGCGTCCGGGGCGGCATCGTGATCGATGACCTCGATCGGCTCGGCCGGGGCGGTCACCTTCATTTCCGTGACGTAGTCGGCCTTCTCCGGGGCCGGCTCTTCCTCGGTCAGCGACGGGTCGTAGACCTTCAGCGTTTCGGCGGCGACGGCGTCCCAGGTGAAGCGCGAGGTGACGGTGTGCCGGCCGTTGCGGCCCATCGACCGGGCGCGGTCGAAGTCGGCGAGGGCGGTCCCCAGCCCCCAGGCGACCGACTCCACGTTGGGATCGATCTTCAGGCCGTTGACCTCATGATCGACGAACTCGTTCGGACCGCCGCACTTGGTGACCACCACGGGCTTCTCGGCGCTCCATGCCTCGAGCACGACGATGCCGAACGGCTCGTTGCGGCTGGGCACGCAGACCACATCGCAGGACTTGAAGATGTCCACCAGCCCCTCGCCGTTCATGTGGCCGAGGAAACGGGTGGCGTGGTCGACCCCCAACTGGCGGGCGCGATCCTCCAGCTCTCCGCGCATCCCCCCGTCCCCGGCGAAGATGAACTTCGCCCGATCGTAGTGGGCGAGAATCGTGGGGATGGTCTCCATGAGCAGGTCCGGCCCCTTCTGCCAGACCAGACGGCCGCAGAAGAGCACCGTCGGGTCCAGGGGGCCGATCTGGTGCCGGGCGCGGACGGCGGCCACGTCCACCTCGCGATCGAAGCGGTTGGCGCTGACGCCGTTGGGGGCGGCGGTCACCTTCCAGTCCGGCACCTCGTACATCCAGAGCAGTTCGTTCTTGGTGGCCTCGGAGACGGCGATGACGTGATCGGCCCAGTAGGTGCCGGCCCGCTCCTGGTCGCGGACGCGGTGGGACTGGCCGCCGGGGAAGCTGTTGCCGCAGCGGGCGTACTCGGTGGCGTGGATGGTGAGGATGCCGCGCCGCTCCCGGCCGTGCTTGATCCAGATCATCGCGTTGGCCGCGAGCCAGTCGTGGGCGTGGACGATGTCGAAGGGGCCGAGGTGGTCCTCCACCGCGAAGACGTGATCGACGAAGGCGCGGCACATGTTGTTGACGTCGTCGACGAAGTCCGGGTGGAAGGGGTAGGGGCAGCGGTGGTAGTGCACGCCGTCGACCCAGTCGTAGAGGGGCTGGCCGGGGCCCACGCGGGTGAAGATGTGCACCTCGTGCCCTCTTCGCTCCAGGGCCGCGCCGAGTTCGGTGACGTGAACCGCCACGCCGCCCACGACGATCGAGTGAAGAGATTCCCAGGAGAGGAGTGCGATGCGCATTTTTATCAGCTCCATGCGCTGCAGGGTTGCGGGGAGGAAGGTGAGGGTGATGACGCCTCGGGGGGGCTACTGGTGAGTGAGTCGGCGTTCCGGGAGCGGTGCTTGACAGATTTCCGGACCGTGTGGTAATAGATTTCCACGCACTGCCGGGCCGGGTCGTCCCAGGTCAGTCGGGAGACTTCCTCCCGGCCGTGGCGGCGCAGGGCGTCGGCGAGTCGGGGTCGCTCCAGCACCGCCGTCACGAGCTGCGTCATCCGGTCCAGATCCCAGAAGTCCACCTTCAGCGCTCCTTGTCGGAGAACCTCCGCCACGCCGGAACTCTTCGACACAATCGTCGGAACCCCGAAGGAAATCGCCTCCAGGGCGGTGAGCCCGAACGGCTCGCTCACCGAGGGCATCACGTAGACATCCGCGGCGCGGAAGGTGCGCGACACATCGGCGCCGCGCAGGAAGCCGGCGAAGAAGACGCAGTGGCCCAGTCCCATCGCCGCCACCTGCTCGACCATCCGCGGGCCCAGATCGCCCCAGCCGGCGATGATGAACCGGACGTTGTCCAGGCGCTGAACGAGTCGGGCGGCGAGGGCGAGGAAATACTCCGGGCCCTTCTGCATCGTGATCCGGCCGAGGAAGAGCACGGTGCGGCCGCGGCGGACGATCGGCGCCTCGGCCTCATCGTGAGGGCTCTGCTCCATCCCGTTGTGGACGACACGGATCTTCCACCCCGGAACGCCGTATTGCTCCATCACGATCCGTCTGGTTCGATGGGAGACGCAGATGACCGTGTCGGCCGCATGCACGCCCCGGCGCTCGATCTCGTAGACGCTGCGATTGATCCACTGCCCGGAGCGATCGAACTCCGTGGAGTGGACGTGGACGATGAGCGGCCGGCCCGTCTCACGGGCGATGGCTTCCCCGGCGGGGAAGGTGATCCAGTCGTGGGCGTGGACGACGTCGAAGGACTCCTCCCGGGCGAGGCGTACGCAGCGACGGGCGTACTCCTGGATGCGCTCAACGAGCTGGCCGTCGTAGCCGCCGATTGTGCCGGCGCCGACGATCTGGAGCTTCTCCCCGGCCCGGACGCTGCGTCGGGGTGGGTCCTCCGTCTCCGGCTCGCGGGCATCTTCGCCCGGCCGCCCGGCCAAGTAAGGATTGCGGACCTCGGAGGGGACGGAGCGGAAGTCCAGTCGCCGCGGGCGCCGCCGTCTCGGGGTGGCGGCGGGCGCGTGGCCGGTCCCGGCCTTCTCCGCCTCCTGCGGATCGAGGGCCTTGGGCAGGACAAACAGGACTTGGACGTCGAATTGGCGCATCGCGTTGGTCAGTCCGTGACAGGCCGTGCCCAATCCGCCGCTGATGAATGGCGGGAACTCCCAGCCCAACATCAGGACGCGCACGGTGGCTCCTCGCCGAATTGTCCGGTGGCTGGGCGGCACGGTCGGCGAGGATAGACCCGCCCGGGGGAGCCGATCAACACGCCGACCACGTTGGCTGCCGTTGTTTTTTCTCTTCGCTGACCTTTCCAGACCGTCGAGCGCGTTCCGCCCGTGCCTCGGCGACTCGGGGCATCTTCCGGACGCCCTCGCTCCATTCTCACGGCCGATCTTCCAACGATAGGTTCATGCTCTGTTACCGAAGCGTTCGCTGTCGGATTCCATTCCCTCGGAAGCGGCCGGAAGATGGTCGGGGACGAGCACGCGAACGTGAGCGAAGCCCGCCGCCCCCCTTCGAGGGTCCGGCCACGCGCGAACCGCGCCTCCGATGATCGCTCACAGCAAAGACCTTGATTGCCGCCTGCCATGTCACCCTCCGACCGGCGACTCCCGCGCGGTCGCATCGGGATCGGGGCAATCTGAACGAGTGCCGGTCACAACCGCCGCCCGGTTCGCGGCCGGGGACGGCGCGCCGGCAGTCCTTCCCGCGGTCCATGCGCCGACACGACCGTCCAACGGCTCCTCGACTGGTCTGCACGCGGGGGCCGTGAGCGGCCCAGTCGCTCGTTCCCGTTCCCGATTGTTCTCCAGGCCCGGCCCGAGCCGAGCCACAACTGCGCGCTTTGCTTTCTCCCCAATGGTGGGGCGGGCTGGCCGGACCCCGCCCGCCGCGACACTGAAGGTATGATAACCGCCCTGGCGGGGAATGCCTCATCGAATCCACCCTTCTTCTTGGCGGAAGAGAGCATGGCCGCTCGCAGCCGCCGACTGATCTGGCGGCCGGTCCGGTCCGCGTCCCTCCGCCCGGCCTCCGCTTGCGGAGCGGGGATGCGGCGAACCGGCCGGCGGCGGCTTCGCACCCGCGGCTCGCGTCGGCACCCGGTTGCGGGCCCAGACACGCCGGGCGCCGCCGTCGGGGCAGGGTCGGGGGACCGGTCTTCGGGGACCGGCCCCGTCGACACACCGCTCGATGGGCTGGAAGCGGCGGAAGGACGACTCGCCCGAATCCTGCGTTCCTCGAAGCTCAAGTCTCGCTCGACCTGCATCGGAGGAAACGGGCGATCCTCTCTCACCGGCCGCTCGACAGCACCGTAGACCCCGAAGCCTACACACGATTGAAACAACGGCCATCAGGCGATCTGTCAAAGTCGGATCAGTCAATTCCCGGTGTGGACGCCGTTGACCGGGGTCAGAAGCAGCCCGCCGCGCATTCCTGTTTGATCAGCTCGCGCATGCGGTCAACCGTCTCCTGATCCTGCCGCTTGACGGTCCGCCAGAACTGCTGCAGCTCGGGCTTGTCCTCCGCGTTGGCGATCCGCTGATCGATGCGCCAGAGCGACTTCATCCGGTGCGAGAGTTCCTCGACGAGGTCGAAGTCGTGATCCGCCGTCGGGCGGGTCTCCCCAATGTGTTCTACGGCCGTCTGTTCCACCATCTCAACACTCCTTATCGCCGCTTCTCAAGGCTCATCGCGGGGCGCCTCCGTCCGATATCCGGACGCCCCGCTTCCGGGTCGTTCGGCGTTCGGGTGCATTCTGGAAGGCGGCGCTCGCGCCGAAAACCGGGCGTTCGCTGAGCGCCTGCCGGGGTGGGTTCTTCCCGTCGCGTGGTATCGATGCCGGGCCGCGGGCGGCGGCTCCCGATTACGGGAAACGCTATGCAACTGCGCCGCCATGCGCATGATGGACCGAAATATCCGCTATTCGACGCACGCCGGACCCTGCCCCACCGATCCACGCGAACATCGATGCAATAAGATCACCGTTGCCGGGCGTTCTTTACGCGGAGTACGGACTTTCCTGGAATGCTGCATCTCCTTTTCACCCCTGGTCTGTTCCTGCGTCTGATGCTCGTGGCGTGCCTGCCACTGTGTTGCTGCCGCGTCGGCATGGTGATGGGGATGCTCGCCGCCGAAGATGACGCCGGCGACGCACGAATCGTCGCCTGCGGCGCCGTTCCGTTCGGCTGCTGTGATCACGACGACGAGGGGAGGCCGCCGGGCGACCCCGAGTCTGACCACGACGATCGCGTGCCCGGCCAATGCGGCCATTCCTGCTGCATCAAGGGCTTCGTCCCCGCAGGCGGGGCGAGCGATTCACCGGCGGCGCCGCTCGCGGCGATCCTCCCGCCGCAGATCATCCATCGGCCCCTCGCCGGCCGCGCGGACCGCGACGCGATCGCCCGCCGGGACTGGCGACCGGTCGATACGCCGTCGCTGCTGCGCCTGCGGTGCGCGCTGCTCATCTAGCTCGACAGCTCATTGATCAGGTGATCGCCCTTCGTTGAAGGAGATCCGTCGGGAGCGCTGCGCGAAAAGAACGCCCTGATCGGATCGTCCAACGGATTCCCGGCGATCGCCACGCGTGGCGCTGATCGGCGCCTGTCCGTCTGTCGAGCCTGAGGAGCATCGCCGCGATGCCGACCCGTCTTGAACATGTTCATCCGTTCCGCACCGATGTCCCGTCGAAGCGAGGCCGGTCGCCGCGCGCCGTCCGATATGCGGCCCTGGTTCTGGTTTGCGTGACGATTCCGTTGGCCGGACCGCTCGGCTGCGCTTCGCTGGACCCGACCGCGGATCTCGAAGCGGCGGCGTCGAGTGTTCAGTCGCGCACCGGGATCGCGCCGGACTGGGCGGCGCCGTGGGACGAGCTGAGCCCGGCCTGGGACGGCGAGACGCCGCTGTCATCCGATGCGGCGGTCATCGCCGCCCTTCAGAACAACCGCGAGATTCGCCGGGAGGTCGAGTCGATCGTCGCCGCCCGGGCCGACTACGTGCAGGCTCACCTGCTCCCCAACCCGGTGATAAACATCGCGCTGGGGTTCCCGATCGACGGCGGGGGCGGGGACCCCCTCGCCGCCTCGCTCATCCAGCAGCTCGCCTGGCTCTGGCAGCGTCCGGCCCGGATTGACGCGGCGGACGCCGACCTCAGGCGGCGCATCCTCGCCGTGAGCGATGCCGTCCTGCGCGTTGTCGCGCAGGTGAGGGCGGGCCACGCGGATATCGTCTACGCCGAGCACGCCGTCGAGCTTCAGCAGCGGAACTGTGACCTCATCGAACAGTCCCTGGAGCTCGTTCGGCTGAAGTTCGAGGTCGGCGAAGCCACCCAGCTCGACGTCAACCGGGTCCGCCTGGACCTGCTTCAGGCTCGGGCCGAACTTGTCGAGCGCACGGCCTCACTGGACGTGGCCAGGCGACGCCTGCTCGAGCAGCTCGGCCGGGCCGATCGCGGCATCGACTGGATGAGCGATGGACAGGCGATCGACCCCGGCCGCGCGATCGACGAGTTCGACGAGGCGGAGGTTCTCGCTGCGGCGACCCGGCTGCGCCTCGATGCGGCCGCGGCCTCGATGCAGGTCAACGCCGCTGAGCACCGGCATCGACTCGGCGAACTCGGTGCATTCCCGGATCTCGGGGCCGGTGCGCGGTACGAGCGGAACTTCGGCAATCGCGAAGCGGTTTTCCCCGCCTTCACCGTCACCCCCAAGCTGCTGGATGACAACAGCGCCCGTATCGCCCGCGCCGAATCCGAACTGAGGGCAGCGCGGATCGAGGCCGATCGGGTCCTCCAGCAGGCGCAGCGCGAGGTGCGGACCGCGTGGATCGAGCTGGAATCGACGGTCCGGACCATCGACGAGTACCAGGAGCAGGTGGTCGCCCTCGCCACCGAAAACGCGGCGCTCTCGGAGGAGGCGTTCGCGGCCGGAACGGTCGATCTGACGGTCCTCCTCGATGCCCGGCGCGAGCAGACGGCAGCGCGGCTGAGGCTGAACGATCTCCGCGCCTCCGCCGCCCGGAAGTTCCATGAACTGGAGCGCGCCGCGGGCGGCACCCTCGACCCCCAAACGATCGAAACACTGACGGCCGCGATGGACGCGAACGACGAGCCCGCCGCGGCCGGGGAGGAGTCGACATCATCATGAGCAGCATCAGCCAGAGTGCAACGGCCGATCGCCGAAGCGTTCACGATCTTGCCTCGTCCGGCGGCCGGGAGACGACGATTCCCGTGCCCCGCGCGCGATGGATGACGCGACTGGGCCTGCCCCTCGCCATCGTCCTCGCCGCGGCGGGGATGCTGATCTACGCCTCGTGGGAGCGGCTCATGCCCGCGTCCCCCGTCCGCGTCGTGCCGGTCGTGCTCAAGACCGTGCAGGGACAGCAGCAACAGGGATCGGTCACTGTCCAGGCCCCGGGCTGGGTCGAGCCCGATCCGCATCCGTATTACGCCTCCGCCCTGACCGACGGGATCGTCGAGTCGATTCTCGTGCTCGAGGGAGACGAGGTCAGCGTCGGCCAGGTCGTGGCGCGGATGGTCGATGACGACGCCCGGCTGGCCCTGGCGCAGGCGGAGGCGACGCTGGAGCAGAAGCGAGGCGAACTCGAGGCGGCGCAGGCGGATCTGAAGGCGGCGCAGCGTGACCTCGAGCATCTCGTCGCGCGCCGCCGGGCCGTCGCCGTCGCCGAGGCGAAGGTGGCCGAGATCGCCGCCGAACGCGACACGCTCGAGGCGGATCTGCTCGTCGAGCATGCCCGGCGAGGCGAGATCGCTGACGAACTCAATCGCAAGCGCGGCCTGATCGACAGCGGTGCCGCGTCGGAGGCGACGATCCGGCGCCTGGAACTGCGTCTCGACGCCCAGGCCGCGACGATCAAGGCGACCGAAAAACGCCGCGACGTCCTCACCGCCCAACAACAGCAGGCCGAAGCTGATCTCAATGCGGCGAGGCGGAACCTCGAGCTGCTCATCGAAGAGCAGCGCGCCCTCGACCTGGCGAAGGCGAGGGTCCGGCAGGCTGAATCCGCCGTCCGCCTCGCGGAAGCGACGCGCGATACCGCGAAGCTGCGGCTCGACCGCATGCTCGTCCGCGCGCCGGTGGGGGGGGTGGTGATGGTCCGCCTCGCCTCGCCGGGCTCGAAGCTCGTCATCGACGGGCCGGAGCATTCGGCCCACGTCGTGCACATCTACGACCCGCAGCGCCTCCAGGTGCGCGTCGACGTTCCCCTTGCCGACGCGGCCAGCGTCGGTGTCGGCCAGGAGGCCGAGATCATCGTCGAGGTGCTTCCGGACCGAGTCTTCCGGGGCCGGGTGACCCGCATCGTCAACGAGGCGGACATCGCCAAGAACACGGTCGAGGTCAAGGTCGAGATCGACGACCCGATCTCGGCGCTGAAGCCGCAGATGCTCGCGCGGGTCCGCTTCCTCGCCACGGTCGAACCGGAGACGGGCGAGGAGGCACTGCGCCAGCGCGTCTTCGCCCCCGCCGATGTTCTCGCGTCGGCCGGCGATGAATCGACCGCAGACGTGCTCGTGATAGGAAGACTCCGCGCCGATCGCGGGCGCGTCGAGCAGCGCAGCATCACCCTCGGACCCACCGTCGTCGACGGCTGGCGGGAGGTTACCGACGGCCTCCGCCCGGGCGACCTGCTCGTGATGAACGCCCCGGCCGGACTCGAGGCGGGCGATCGCGTCCGCGTGCTTGGTGAAACGAATCTCCAGCCCCAACTGGGAGGGCTTTGACATGACCTTGATTGAATGCCGACACCTGACCCGAACCTACCGCCGCGGCGAGAACGTGATCACGCCGTTGCAGGAACTCGATCTGGACATCGAGGGCGGGGCGTTTCTCGCGCTGATGGGCCCCAGCGGCTCCGGCAAGACGACCCTGCTCAACCTGCTGGCGGGGATCGATCGCCCGACCTCCGGCTCGCTCATCGTCGACGGGCAGGACATCGCGCGGCTGTCCCGCGCGCAACTGGCGAGCTGGCGCTCCTACGCCGTGGGCTACATCTTCCAGCTCTACAACCTCGTGCCGGTACTTACCGCGTACGAGAACATCGAGCTTCCGCTGCTGCTGCACAAGATCCCGCGTCGTGAGCGGCACCATCGCGTCGCCGCCGCGCTGGAGCTCGTCGGCATCGCCGATCGGCACGATCACTATCCGCGCCAGCTCTCCGGCGGGCAGGAGCAGCGCGTCGCCATCGCGCGCGCGATCGTCACCGATCCCACCATCATCCTCGCCGACGAGCCGACCGGTGATCTCGACAAGGAGTCGGCGGAGAACATCATGCAGCTTCTCCAGCGGCTCAACACCGAGATCGGCAAGACGCTGGTGATGGTCACCCACGACCCGAAGACCACCGAGTACGCGCACCAGACGCTTCACCTGGAAAAAGGACGGCTCGTCGAATCGGGCGTCGCGCCAGCGCCCGGCGACGACGGGCGGATCGCCGTCCCCCGCGCCCGCGCCGTCGCGGTGGAGGTGGCCTCATGATCCGCCCGAAGTACCTGCCATTCATCTTCAAGCACGTCTACCGGCATCGCACGCGGTCGCTGCTGACCGTGCTCGGCGTCGGCGTGGCGATGTTCCTCTATTGCGCCGTGCAGGCGATGCAGAAGGGCGTGGAGGCGAGCACGCAGGTGTCGGCCAACGACACCACGCTCG
>JAXHTH010000012.1:0-21510 GCA_034211115.1 Planctomycetota bacterium
TCGTCCGATCCGACCGGCATGTAGATCAAGCAGATGGACGCGCGACGCGGAGCGTCGCGCCACCAGGCAGCGGCCACAGCTACGCCGCGATCAGGCGCCACGCCTGGGCGACGATGAACGTGACGAGGAACGCGATCCCCAGCGGCATCAGCGCCCCCAGCACGGTCCACTTCACGCGCTTCGTCTCCTTCCACATCGTGAAGATCGTCGTCGCGCACGGATTGTGCAGGAGGGAGAAGAGCATGAGGTTGACGGCGGTGAGCAGCGTCCACTCCTGCTTTCCGACGAACAGGCCGCGCCATTCCTCCACCGACGTGAGCTCCTCGGTCATCATGCCCTTCCCCAGATAAAGCATGAGGATGGTGGGCACGACGATCTCGTTGGCGGGGATCGCGATGACGTAGGCGAGCAGGATCACGCCGTCCAGGCCGATCGCGTAGCCGATCGGGTCCAGTGCGTTCGTGCAGTACGCGGCCAGCGACTGACCGCCGACGGAGATGTTCGCCAACAGCCAGATGACAGCCCCGGCCGGGGCGGCGCAGATGATCGCCCGCCACAGCACGAAGATCGTCCGGTCGATGAGCGATGTGTAGAGGATGCGGAGCACGCTCGGCCGGCGGTAGGGGGGCAGCTCGAGGGTGAACGCGGACGGCTCGCCCTTCAGCACCGTGCGCGAGAGCAGGGCGGAGACGATGAGGGTGAACAGGACGCCGATGACCACGACCATCACGATCGAGCCGGCCGCGACGACGGACGCCATCCCCGCCGGGGCCGCGGCGCCCACGAACACCGTCGCGAGCAGGATCAGCGTCGGCCAGCGCCCGTTGCACGGCACGAAGTTGTTGGTGAGGATCGCGATCAGCCGCTCGCGCGGCGAGTCGATCGTGCGGCAGGCGATGACGCCCGCGGCGTTGCAGCCGAAGCCCATGCTCATCGTCAGCACCTGCTTGCCGTGCGCGCCGGCCTTGTTGAAGAGCCGATCAAGATTGAACGCGACGCGCGGCAGGTACCCCAGGTCTTCGAGGATGGTGAACATGGGGAAGAAGATCGCCATGGGCGGGAGCATCACCGACACCACCCACGCCAGGCCGCGATAGACGCCGTGCCAGAGAAAGCCGGTCAGCCACCACGGCGCGCCCCACGAATCGAAGAGCCCGCTGGCGGCGTCCTCGAGCCAGAACAGACCGGTAGCCAGCATGGCCGAGGGCACATTCGCGCCGGTGATCGTCAGCCAGAAGACGATCCCCAGAAGGATGAGCATCAGGGGCAAACCCAGCGTGGGTGAGGTGATCAGCCGATCGATTCTCTGATCCCAGTCCCAGCGGTCGGTCCCAGGGCGCTTGACGGCGCGCTCGGCGATGGCATGCGCATCGTTGTAGATCGCCTCGACGAGCTGATCGCGGAAGTTGCCGGCGAGGCTGCGGCGCAGCTCCTCGGCCTTCGCGAGCAGCGCCTCGCCGCCGCCGGGTTGCCGGAGGTGATCGACGCGGCTCATCCGGCGGCCTCCTGTGAAACGGTCAGGGGCACGCGCTCCTCCGGTTCATCCTGGCGCCGGGCGATGTCGGCGAGTTCGCCGCTCAGCAGCGCCTCCCGCACGCGCAGATCGCCGTCGAGCAGACGCATGGCGACCCAGCGCGCGTTGGGAAGGCCCGGGGCGGTTTCTTCGATGAGGGGGACGAGTTCCTCGACGGCGTTCTGCACCGCCCCGTCGCTGCGGAGCCGGTGAGGGCTGGGTCTGTTCTTCCCGCTCGCCACCTCGGCGACCGTCGTCAGCAGCGTGCCCAGCCCTTCGCCGGTTCGGGCGCTCGTGCCGACGACGGGCACGCCGAGATCCTTCGCCAGCGCGCGAAGATCGATTTCGATTCCCTTGCGCCGCGCTTCGTCCATGAGATTCACGCACACCACGACGCGATCGCTGATCTCCAGCACCTGGAGAACGAGATTGAGATTGCGCTCCAGGCAGGTGGCGTCGGTGACCACGACCGTGCAGTCCGGCCGGCCGAAGAGAATGAAATCGCGCGCGATCTCCTCGTCCTGCGCCGCGGAAAGAAGCGAATACGTGCCGGGCAGGTCCACGAGCTTGTAGCGTTTTCCGTTGAGGCGGTAGCCGCCCTCGGCGCGGCTCACCGTCTTGCCCGGCCAGTTGCCGGTGTGTTGGCGCAGGCCGGTGATGGCGTTGAAGACGCTGCTCTTGCCCGTGTTGGGATTGCCGGCCAGGGCGACGACGTAGTCGTATTTGCCGATGTCCACGCCCATGCGTGCGAGATCGCCGGCCGAAGCGCAGGATGAGCAGCGAACGCACTCAGCCATGGCCGTCGCCTTCCGTCGCGCCGTTGGCGCGGATCAGCACGTGTCGGGCCTGGTCGCGGCGGAGGGCGACGAGCGAGCCGCGGACGCGGAAGGCCATCGGATCGCCGAGAAAGGCCGAATAACTCGCGTTGATCTCCGCTCCGGGGGTGAGGCCGAGATCGAGCAGGCGCCGGCGGGTGTAGCCCTGGAGGCTGTCGTCCAGGCCGTGCACGATGGCGCTTTGGCCCTTCTTCAGCGTCGTGAGGGGGCGGATCGCCTCTTCCTCGATCGCCGGCTCGGCGGGGACGATGAAGATGTTGCCCGCCACCACCGGGGCGAGGATGAACGTGTCCGTCTCATCGGTGAGGACGAGGCGCGTCTCGTCGGCGTCGATGATGCGGATGCGCTGACCCGGCCGCAGGCCTTCGGCGATGATCTGGCTGAACACCGCCGGCGGCTCGTCCTCGAGATGCACGATCGTGGCGGGCCGGCCGACGGGCCATTCGGTCAGGCGCCTGGACACGCGAGGCGGTAACGTTCCCTCCGCCGAGGGGATCGGATCACCGTGCGGGTCGGTGAGCGGGTGGCCCAGTGCCGCGTCCATTGCGTCCAGCGCGCCGGCATCGCGCTGATGCTCGCGACGGTCGGCGACGGTGTGCAGCTTCTCGAGGGGCAGCCGGGCCTCGTCGGCGAGGTATCGCTCCCACAACCGGTGGGCGCGAATGACCTGAAGCGCGAGCTGCTCGCCTTCCGGCGTCAGGCGCAGGCCGTCATCGGTCAGCTTCACCCAGCCGCGGGCCTGCATGCGCCGGCAGAGTTCGATGACGTGTCGCGGCGCGCGGCGGAGGACGCCGGCCAGCGAGTCCGTGGTCGCCACCCTTCCCTGGCGCTCGCAGGCGTGCAGATGCTTCAGGGCGTCCTCGAAGAGCACCCGCCGGCGCTGCCGGCGCATGTTTCTGAAGAACGTCAGGACACCCATTCGGCTTCTCCCTGCTGATGAGTCTCGACGAAGGCGGCCATGCGCTGAAGCGTGGCGGCGCCCACGTGATGCTCGATGCCTTCCGTGTCGCGGTGCGCCTCCTCGTCCGGCACGCCCAGGGCGAGAAGGAAGGAGAGGACGATCTGATGGCGGCGGCGACTCTGCGCCGCGAGCTGCTCGCCCGCCGCGGTGAGGCGGATCGGCCGGTAGGGGGCCGTTTCGATGAGGCCTTCCTGCGCGAGCCGGGCCACGATACGGGTCACGGTGACGTGGGACACGCCCATCTGCGCCACGAGGTCCTTCACCCGGCACACGCCGTGGTGATGGAGGATGTCCGAGACCGCCTCGACGTAGTCCTCGGCGGTTTCCATCGCGTGGTCCCGGCGGACCTTCTCGAACGGCGCGGACGGGCGTCGAACCATGGGTCGATCTCTCCCTGAAGCGGGGCCGGGTATGGCCGGCCGAATCATTGTAGCATAGGCTACAACATCGTCAAGCCTGATGGAGAGAAGATCGTCGATTCGGAGCGCGTCAGGGAACGGCATTTGATTGGCGGCAAAGGCCCGATTCCAGGGGCATCAGCCCGGTTTCACGCCGACCGTGCGGGCCGTGATGCGGCGGCGAGATGACAGAAATCTGTAGCGCAAACTACATCAAGCCCGCGGCCCGCCCTTCCCCTCGCGCTCCCGAGCTGCGATCGGCCCCTTCTCAGGCCCCCGCCGCCGCGGCGCCGGCCACCGGGGCGTCCAGGTGCACGTCCATCTGCGGGAAGGGGATCCCGATCCCCGCCTCGTCCAGGGCGATCTTCACCGCCCGTGTCAGGGCGTCCCGCGTCGGCCAGTAGTCGGAGGCGTTCACCCAGACCCGCACCGACCAGTTGATCGAGGAGTCGCCCAGCTCCAGCAGCACGACCGCCGGCTCGGGATCGGGCAGGACGGTCGGCATCGAGCGCGCCGCGCCCAGCAGCGCCTCCCGGGTCCGATCGAGATCCGCCGGATACTCGCTGCCCACCGCGACATCCAGCCGTCTCGTGGCGTGATAGGAGATGTTCTCGATGACCGCGCCGAACACCGAGCCGTTGGGCAGGATCAGGCGGCGGTTGTCGAACGTGTCCATCGTGGTCGTGAACAGTCCGATCTCGTCGATCTTCCCGGTCTGGCCTGCGACGTTGACGACGTCGCCGACCTTGAAGGGACGGAAGACGAGGAGCATCACGCCCGCGGCGAAGTTGGAGAGGCTTCCCTGAAAGGCGAGCCCGACGGCGAGCGCGGAGGCGCCGATCACCGCCGCGAACCCCGTCACCGGCACGCCGAAGCCCGCCAGGCAGCTCAGCACCGCGAGCACCAGGATCAGCCACCGGGTCATCTTCGACGTGAACTTTGTGAGCGTCTCGTCGATGTGTGCGCGACCCATGCCGCGGCGGATCACGCGGCTGATCCAGCCGGCGATGATCCACGCGACGATCAGAACCACGATCACCCCGATCACCTTCACGCCCCACTCGGTGATCTGCGGCAGAAGTTTCTCGATGTAGTCTTCCATTGAAGGTATCTCCCTGCGCGGGCCGGTCCGATCAAGCCCCGGCTTGCCGCGCGGCCACGGGGTGCGGTCAGAAGTCGAACTGGACGCCGGCCATGATCCGGAAGTCGTTCTCGTCGACGCCCGGGTCGACCTGCGACTGGTACTCGTGCTCCAGGCGGGCAAAGACGCTCATGCTGCTTTCCTCGTCCACCATCGCCGACCATTCGGCGCTGGAGACTGATCGGAACTCGCCTCCCTCGCTGATACTGGGATAGATCGTCGTCGCGGCGGTAAGGGTCTGACGCTCGGAGATCTGCCAGCCGAGATCGGCCCCGAGGAGGGCCTCGGCCTGCGGGTCTTCGTTGTTCGAGCCGAACTCCTTGATGACGCCGCCGCCGGCCCGCAGGGTGAGGGTCAGATCGTCTTCTTCGATGAGCTGGTAGCCCACGCCGCCGTGCGCTCCCAGGCGATGTTCCCACGACTGGAACTCGTCATAGTCGTACCGACCCTGCGCGAAATACAGCCACTTCGAGTCGGGCACGAACCAGTCCTGCAGCACCCCGGCCGTGAACTTGTTCGTGTCCCGATCGCCGTCGCTGGCCCCGTAGTAGTAGTGGGCGTCGAGCGTCGTCTTGTCGCGATCGCCTTCGCGGAACGACGTGATGCCGGCGTTGAGGTTCTGCGTGTCCGTGTTGCCGAACGACGAGCTGAGGCCGAGCTTGAAGCTGGATTGCCATTCCTTCTCATCCGCCTCCGCCTGCGGCTCGTCGCTGAGCATGGCGGGGGAGGCGAGCGCTTCCTCGCCGGAGCCGCCCTCATCGATCGACACCACCCGCGCGAGGGCGATTTCCAGCCGGCCCAGCGCATCGTGGTCGAGCACGATGCGGTCATCGTTCCGTTCGACGATCGTGCCGGTGAGGCGATCGCCGCCTTTGAGCTCGATCTCCTCGGCGGGGGCGGAGGTCCAGACGAGAGCGGGCGCGGCGATGAGCAGTGCGCCCGGGACCGACATACGTGCAGTGAAGGCGGGGGAGGGCATGACAGATTCTCCGGCAGGCAGGCAAAAAGGTCAGAATGATCCGATTTATCAACGCGGATCAATCGGGCCGGTATCGTAGCCCTTTCCGCACGCACCGCCAGTGGGCGGTGATCCCGGCCTTCGACCGGGGATGGGTCGGCCGCGGACGACGGAGAGCTGTATCATGCCGCCCGGGCCGCGAGGTGGATGTGAACCGTGACGGCACACGGCAGCGGGGCGGCCTGGTTCTGAGCCTCGATCGGCTCGAGGCGGTCGTGCGCCGAGACCGCGCTGCCGGCCGCGCCATCGTGATGGCCCACGGCTGCTTCGACCTGCTCCATCCCGGGCACGTGCGTCATCTTCAGTTCGCCGCTTCGCTCGGTGACCGGTTGATCGTGACCGTCACCGCCGACGGTGCGGTGTGCAAGGGCCCGGGCCGGCCGGTGGTTCCCGAGGGCGAGCGCGCCGCGACCCTGGCCACGATCGGCTGCGTTGCTTATGTCGCCATCGACACGAGCCCCACCGCCGTCGAGAACATCCGGCGCCTGCGGCCGGACACCTACGTCAAGGGGCGCGAGTACGAGCACAGCCGCCATCGCGGTTTCCTCGCCGAGAAGGCGGCGGTCGAGGCCTGCGGCGGTCGCGTCGTGTTCAGCCCCGGCGATGTCGTGTTCAGTTCGACGGCGCTGCTGGAGGCGATGCGCCGCGGCGGCGACGGGCGCGAGCCCCTCCCGCCGGGCATCGTCGTCCCCGCCGTGCACAGTCAGCGCATGAAAAACGGGAGTGGATGGGAATCGAACCCACCTGGGACCTGATTTCCAAGCCCCACAACGGGTTTGAAGCCCGCGGCCGCCACCAGGCGTGCTGACACTCCCGAGCCTGCCGCGATCGCGGCAGAAGGATGATCGCGCCGGAAATCTCCCTGAGCTTAGCCGCCTCGACGACGGCTCACAACTCATTTCAGCGCCGATTCGATCGCATGCAGGAGCGGTTCATCCTGTGCGGGGAAGACCGTCCGCAGATCGAACCAGACCAGCCCGCCCCTGACGCGGGGGACGACCGGAGGCGAGCCGGCGCGCAGGCGGGTGGCGAACGCCTCGTCGGACAGCTTCGCCGGCACGACGGCCACGGCGAGGCTGGGCACGGCCTGGGCGGGCAGCGACCCGCCGCCCAGATAGGCCTGCGCCGCCTCGAACCGCGCCTCGCGGACGCCGGCCAGGTCCTTCAGGTGTTGCACGATGCGCTCCGCCCGATCCTCGAGCGTCTCCATCGGCGCCTCAACCGCGGCAAGCACCGGGAACGCCTGCCGCGCCCCATCGGGATCGCGATGAAGCTGCAGCGTCACGCCCAGCGCGGCGAGGGTGAGCTTGTCCACCCGCACCGCGCGCATGAGCGGGTGTTTCTCGATGCGCTCGATGAGCGCTGCGCGTCCGACGATGATCCCCGCCTGCGGCCCGCCCAGGAGCTTGTCGCCGCTGAACAGGACCAGATCGGCGCCGGCCTCGATGGAGGCGCGCGCGTCGGGCTCCGCCGTCGAGAGGCCGTAGCGCGACGCCTCGACGAGCACGCCGGACCCGATGTCATGAATCACCGGCAGCGCATGGCGGTGTCCGAGTTTAGCGAGTTCCTCGATCGAGGCTTCCTCGGTGAATCCCTCGATGCGATAGTTGGAGGTGTGGATCTTGACGATGGCCGCGGCGTGGTCGTCGACGGCGCGCTCGTAATCGCCCAGCTTTGTCTTGTTGGTGGTGCCGACCTCGCGCAGGATCGCGCCCCCGGACTGGATCACCTCGGGCAGGCGGAAGCTGCCGCCGATTTCGATCAGTTCGCCGCGCGAGACGATGACGTTGCGATCCCTCGCGATGGCGGACAGGACGATGACGAGGGCGGCGGTGTTGTTGTTCACCACCGTCGCCGACTCGGCGCCGGTGAGGCGACAGAGGAGCTGGCGCACGATCGTCGAGCGTTTGCCGCGCTCGCCGGTGGACATCACCAGCTCGACGGGGGCGTAGTGGCGGGCGACGTCGGCCATCGCGGCGACGGCCGGCTCGGCCATCGGGGCCCGGCCCAGGCCGGTGTGCAGAATGATCCCCGTGGCGTTGATGACCGGCGCCAGCGGCGGGCGGGCCTCGTCGGCCAGACGCGCCGCGGCACGATCGGCCAGCGCTTCCGTCGAGGCCGGCTCAGTTCCGGGCCCCGTCCGGGGGCCGGGCAGGGACGCGCGGTGTTCATCGATGACCGCCCGGGCCGCATCCGTGATCACCGACCGCGGCAGGCGCTCGGCCCAGCCCGCCTCGATGAGCCGCTCCACCACGCTGTTGACGGGCGGGATCCGCCGGTATGCGGCCGATTCGTCCGTCGGCGTCCCGGGTTGTGTCGGCTTCGGCGGGGTCATGACGCGGTCTTCCGAGGGGGCGTGATTCTATCTATGTCGGCGGATTCGGCGCGGAGGATGATCGAGTCCGCCTTCAAGGGGCGTGATCGATCGACTCGCTCATCACTCATCGCTCATCGCTCATCGCTCATCACTCTCCTTCGCGAGGACGCGGTAGTCGCCCCTGCGCTTCGTGAGACCGATGCGGTCGAGGTACTCGCAGATGGGGACCGCGTGCCGGCGGGTAATCTCCAGCGCGTCCTTGATCTCGCTGACCGTCATGCCATCGCTTCCGCGCAGGATCTCGGTGATGCGCCTGCGCAGGCGTTCCTCGGCGCCGCGGTGGATGTAGAGCCCGCCGCTGAGATGGACCAGTTCGCCCTGGTCGGCGCAGAGTTCGACGACCGCGCGGGCCTCGTCTTCCTTGATACCGGCGGACTTCGCGAGCTTGGCCACTTCCGGGGGCTGGAAGCCGGCCGCTTCGAACGCCTCGAGCACCTGCCCGGCCAGGCGCTTCTGGGCGGCGGTGAGCCTGGGCTTGAAGGACGCGAGGGCAAAGGCGCTCTCATCGCCGACCAGCGCCGACTCGCCGAGCATGCGATCGACGACGGCCTGCACGACATCGGCGCCGAGATAGCCCAGCCTGCCCGCGAGTCGCTGGCGGGGAATCGCCGTCTCCAGCGGCGCCGCATCATGCAGCCGCTTCATCACCTTCGTGATCCGCTTGCGGAGATCGCCGAGGAAATCGCGATGCAACCGCAGGGCGCGCCGCGAACCGACGGGCAGTTCCCGCACGGTGCCGTCGGCAATCAGCTTCTCGGCGATCGCGCGGGCCCGTGCGGGGGCGAGGTCCGCTTCGCGGCAGAGATCGAGTTCATCCCACGCCTGGCCGCCCATGAAGAAGATCGCCGCCTGCGCGCGGACCGCCTCGTCGGCATCGCGCAGCTCCTCGAGGCGCTCGATCGTCTTCGGATCGCGCCGCGAGAGCTGCCGGCTGGCGGGCTGGATGACGATCCCGCCGCCGATCGTCTCCAGCGGGGATTCGCGGCGGATGACGAACGGCTGCCTCGCCATGCCCACGATCGGCTCGGCGCAGATCAACTGCGCGTACCCTTCCCCGCCGGGCTCGATGGTCGTTCCCCGGAGGAGTCGCACGCCGGCGATGACCTCCTGCGTCCCCAGGTGCAGCCGCAGGCGCGATCGATGCTGGACGGAGCACGGGCTGTCGGCGAGGACGTTCAACAGCACCGTGATCCGCCGCGCCGGTCGCAGCAGCCCGGGCGTGGCGAGCTCGTGGCCGCGATGAATCTCCGTGTGATGGACGCCCTGGAGATTGATCGCGGCCCGCTGGCCCTTCGTCGTCGTCTCCGCGTCTTTGCCGTGCGTCTGAAGCCCGCGGATGCGCAGCTTCTTCTCCGGAGGCAGCCATTGCACCTCCTCGCCGACCGAAGCGCGGCCGGACCAGACGGTGCCGGTGACGATCGTCCCCAGTCCGCGGAGGGTGAAGGAGCGATCGACGGCGAGGCGGAAGAGCCCGCCGACTTCCTCCGCCTCGATTCGCGTGCAGGTTCCCGCGAGGACGGTCGTCAACTCATCGAGGCCGGCACGGCTGACGGCGGAGGTGCGCACGATCGGCGCGCTTTCGAGAAACGTGCCGGACACCAGCGTGCGGATGTCCTCCTCGACGAGGTCCAGCCAGTCGGGCTCGGCGAGATCGGCCTTGGTGATGGCGACGAGGCCGTGTCGAACCTGCAGAAGCTGGAGAATCGCCAGGTGCTCGCGGGTCTGGGGCATGACCGAATCGTCGGCGGCGACGACGAGCAGCGCCAGATCGATCCCCGCCGCGCCCGCGAGCATGTTCCGAATGAACCGCTCGTGGCCGGGCACGTCCACGATGCCCAGCCGGTAGTCGCCGACGTCGAGGAAGGCGAAGCCGATGTCGATGGTGATGCCGCGCTCCTTCTCCTGCGGCAGCCGATCGGTGTCGATCCCGGTCAGGGCGCGGATGAGCTGCGTCTTGCCGTGATCGATATGGCCGGCGGTGCCGAGGATGAGTTGTCGCGTCATGAGGCGGGCTCCTCCATTCATCGCGGCGCCGGGTGCCGGTGCCCGCGCGCCGGGGGCATTCTACCGGCCGCGGCGGGAGGCGCCGGCACCCGGCGATACCACTCGCTCCCGACGGGACGACGATCCGGAGCCGAAAGGCCGACAATGACTCCCGACCTCTTTTTCAGAGGGTGATGACCTTCTCCGCCCGGTCCAGCTCGCGGATGATCTCGTCCATGTCCGAGGCGCGCACGAGCTCCGGCTTCAGGCCGTAGTACTCCAGGCAGGTGCCGCAGGGGAAGAGGTCGACGCCTGCATCGTGAAGGTGCTTCAGCGCCGGCAGCACGGGCGAGTCGTTCACGATCAGCTTCACGCCGGCGTTGTAGAGGACGATGCCCGTCAGGTTCTTCATGACCGGCGATTTGCTCAGGAATGCGCCCAACAGCTTCCGGCCCAGCTCCGCATCTCCCTGGCCCATCTGATCATTGTTCAGAGCGAGAACGGTATTCATCGGCGACCTCTCCGTGCCCCGGCTTCGTGCGGCGAACGGTAGCAGAAAAGCCGGCGTGACGGGGATTGCCCGGGGAGGCGGGCGGATCAAAGAAGATCGCGCCGTGTCCTTTCCCCGCGGCCGGCGGCGGTTTGACCCGCCCGCCCGGCCGACGATAATCGCCGCCCGCCACGCATCAACATCCAGCGCGAGGAGCAGACGATGAAATACGGCGCCCGCAACACACTCACCGCGACCGTCAAGTCGATCAGGAGCGACGCGATCATGTCGCTGGTGAAGTTCGATGTGACTTCGCCCGCGGAGATGGGCTCGGTCCTCACCACCGAGTCGGTCGAGCAGCTCGATCTGAAGGAGGGCGACGAGGTGCAGCTCGTCATCAAGGCGATCCACGTCCTGCCCGTCAAGCCCTAGGGCACCCGCGCCGGAGTGCGCCGCCTCCGATTCCGCGCCCTTCTTCTGCGGGGGGCCGGGAGCGGGAACCGGTTACGGGCGGATGACGAGATCGGATTCGCCGCGCTCGAGCACGGAGCCGACGATGGCGGCGGCGTCGTTGCCGGAGTCGCGGCAGCGCTGCAACAGCTCCCTGGCCCGGTCGGCGGGCAGGGCGATGAGCAGTCCGCCGGAGGTCTGCGGATCGAAGAGGAACGTGGCCCGGTCGGATTCGTCGGCGCCGTCGAGAAACCGCATCGAGGGCGAGACGTGCTTGCGGTTCGTGCCCACCGCGCCGGTGAGATTCCGGACCGTGGCCAGCGGGATCACGCCGGGAAGGAGGGGCAGGCGATGAAGCTGCAGCTCGAAGGTCACGCCGCCCGCCTGCGTCATCTCGAAGGCGTGGCCGGCAAGGCCGAAGCCGGTCACGTCGGTGGCCGCCCGCGCCCCCACGTCCAGCGCCGCCTCTGCCGCCACGCGGTTCAGCTCGATCATGCTCGCGCACGCCGCCTCGAGGACGTTCGCCGGGCAGCGGTCGCCCCGGTTGGCCGCGATAACCAGCCCGGTGCCCAGTCCCTTGGTGAGCACGAGCACATCGCCGGGCCGGGCCGCGTCATTGCGCAGCATCGTCCGGGGATCGACGATGCCCGTCACGGACAGGCCGTACTTGACCTCGGCATCGCGCACGGAATGCCCGCCGACGATTGAGGCGCCCGCGGCACGGGCGCGATCGCTGCCGCCGTCGAGGATCGCTTCCAGGTCGCTCAGCTCGAGATCGCTGTAGGGGAAGCCGACGATATTGAGGGCGGTGATGGGCCGACCGCCCACGGCGTAGACGTCGCTGAGCGAATTGGCCGCGGCGATCTGCCCGAACACGAACGGGTCGTCCACCACCGGTGCGAAGAAGTCCAGCGTCTGGACGATGGCCACATCGTCGGTGAGGCGATACACGCCCGCGTCGCTGAAATGTTCAGCGCCGATCAGCAGGTTCGGGTCGGAGGGGGGGGTCATGTGTTGCACAACCTGCGCAACGGCCTCGACAGGCAGTTTGCCCGCTCACCCCGAGCAGTTGCTGTACGCCAGCAGGCGCCGCTGGCGTCCGGACGGTTCAGTCATCTCGCGTGACGCTCTCCGATCGCATGCCGCGGGTGGAAACCGCGCCGCCGCGATCTCCACCCCGTTCCGGCCGGTCTTTATAACAACAATCCTCGGCCGGGGAGCATTCGCAGTTCATCGGAATCGCGGGCAAGGGACGTGCCCCGCCGGGTCGGTCGCGAGCGATCTTGCCGGCGGGCGGTTGCCGGCCCGCGCGTGGGCACACGATCATCGTGATCGGTTGCTCCCCGTCTCGGCGCCGCCCGGCGGCCGGGATCGGCGAACCTCCCGCCCTCACCCGGAAAGCACGCGGTAGACCTGGTCGTGCTCGCGGGCGTGCTCGGCCACCTTGATGCCGATCTCATCGCCCACCTTCGCCGAGTCGACGGGGTCGCGATCGATCTGCATCGAATCGACGGTCTGGGTGAAATCGGACGTGTGGCCCTTGATGTGGATGGTGTCACCGACGTGCAACTCCCCTTCGGTGAGTTCGATTCCGGCGACGTGCGCCTTGCCGAAGTAGTGCGTGACGGTTCCGACGAGTTCCTCGGCCATGATCAGGCTCCTCGATGCGAGGGATGAGGTGAATGCGACATCCCGCTCGCGACAGCCTACCGGGGAAGGGCGGGAAGAATCAACCGGCGTTGATCGGATGACACGGTCCGCCCGGCCGGGCGGGCGGGGCGCGTCTCGCGCGGTGCCGGGGGAGGGGGCGGCCGCCGCGCCGCCGGGGCCGGCCGATGATCCGCGGCCGGTGAGCCGGGCCGCGGCGCCTCCGCCGCGCCGGGCCGGGCATCTGCGGCGGCGGACCCGAGTCGCCCCGGCCGGGGTACGGTGGGAAGGCCAGCCCGCCCGTCGCGCCGCCATCCCCGTCGACCTCGGCACCGCGACCGGGCGCCGGGCGCGGCCACCACGTCTCCGGCGTCTGATGCTAGGATGCCCGCCAAACGGAGCACGGTTCCCGCCGGGCGCGATCGGATGCGGGCGCGTACGGCGGGAGGAGGGCTCTCCTCTCGGACGCTTTCAGCGGAAAGGACGCCACAATGCGCAGTGTCTTCCGGATGGACCCGGCGGCGGCGAGGGCGATGATGCTGCTCCTCGCCGGCACAGTGCTCGCGCTCCCGATTGCGGCGCGCGGCGATTTCATCTGGGATGGCGGCGGGCCCGACGATCTCTGGACCACCGACGCCAACTGGGCCCCGGACGGCGCCCCGCCCTTCGACCTCGGCGACCAGGCGTTCATCTTCGGGGCCACCGGGGCCGATCAGAGCCCGGACGCCGACGCGGGCGAGTATTTCAACATCTCCGGCCTCGCCTTCACCGGCGCCGACTCGGCCCTGACCCTCATCGGAACGGGCAGCCTCTCGTTCAACGACGGCGCTGCCATCACCAACGACAGCGCGCAGCTTCAGATCATCAACATCGATCTCATCGGCAGCGGGGATGAGCTGGTGCTCGACGCCCAGGCCGGCGACCTTGAGATCGGCGGAGATATCGACCTCCCCGAGGAGGGTGGGCTGCGGCTGCGCGTCCTCGGCGACTTCGACACCACCATCGAGGGCAGGATTCTCGGCATCGACAGCCGGCTGTTCAAGGAGGGCGACGGCACGCTCACCCTGCGCGGAAACAACACCTACGCCGATGTCACCCGCCTCCTGGGCGGAACCATCATCCTCGGAAACGACAACGCCCTCGGCCGCAGCCAGTTGAACGTGCTCGACGACGGGGTGATCCAGTCGGGCAGCGACACCCGGGTCATCGACAACGACGTCGAGATCGACGACACGAAGACGCTGACCGTCTCCGGCGCGAAGAACCTGAGAATGGACGGCGAGATCAGCGGCGACGGGGCGATGGAGTTCAACGCCGACGAGGATGACGTCCGTTTTCATCTCACCGGGGAGAACTCATACGCGGGGGGGACCACCTTCACCAAGGGCACGCTCATCCTCGGCGACGACGAGGCCCTGGGAACCGGCGACCTCACCCTCGCCGGCGACGGAACCGTCGAATCGGACAGCGACAATCGCGAGATCGACAACGACATCGACACGGGCGGCAACCGCCTCACCGTCGACGGGGACTTCGATCTCACCCTCAACGGCATCATCAGCGGCGCCGGCGGGTTGACCCTCGACACGGATGTCGTTCTCACGCTCACCGGGGAGAGTACCTACGCGGGGCTGACGGAGATCAACGAGGGCGAACTCGTCCTCGACGGCTCCGTGGGCGGGGCCGTCGACATCAACGAGGACGCCACGCTCAGCGGCGAGGGCTCCATGGGCGGCGATCTCACCGCCGCCGACGGCGCGACCATCTCCCCCGGCAACAGCATCGGCACCTTCGAGGTCGGCGGCAATTACGATCAGCAGTCGGGCAGCACGCTCGTCGTCGAGCTGGACGGGGACGAGGGAAGAGCCGATCTGCTCGACGTGGCCGGAACCGCCACCCTCGCCTCCGGATCCACCATCGAGGCCTCCATCACCGGGCGCAACTACATCCCCTCCGACAGTCTGTTCACCGTTCTCGAGGCCGATGGCGGCATCACCGACGAGGGCGCGACGGTGGAGACGATCTCCGCCACCCTGACCGTCGACCTCGTCCGCGACGAGGAATTCGACGATGCCGACACCCGCTATCGCATCCAGGTCCTCCGCGCCGCGGACGCCTACTCCCGCGCGGCGAGACCGGGCAACAATCGGCGGCTCGGGACCGCGCTGGACAGTTTCGTGCCGGTCGCCGATGATCGCCCGGCGGGTGAAGCGGCCAAGCTTCTGGCCAAGCTCGATCGTTTCGATCGCGCCGACTACAACGCCGCCCTCCTCCAGCTCAGCCCCGAGTCCTACAACGCCTCGGCGATGATCGGCATCCACAACGCGCAGGTGTTCAACGCGAGCCAGTCGGCCTACCTGGCGGCGAAACGCGCCGGCATCGACATGGGAACGCTCTCGCGCTACTCCGCCTCGGCCCGCGGGCTCGACCCGCAGGAGACATCCGTCCTCCTCAGCGCCTTCGCCGACGATGAGGAAGACGGGGAGGACGGCCCGCGGGATCGCTTCGGCTTTCAGCGCCGCGCCATGGAGAAGCGGTGGGGCAGCTACGCCCGCATCTACAAGGCTGACATCGAGCAGGACACCAACGCCAAGCGCACCGGCTTCGACGCCGACACCGTCGACTTCCAGGCGGGGATCGACTACCGCTTCGCCCGCAACATCACCGCCGGCCTGGCCCTGGGCTACGCCACCACCCAGGCCGGGCTCGCCAACGCCCAGGGCGACATCGACGCAGACGCCTTCCGCATCGGACCGTACATGAGCTGGACCGTCGACGACTGGTACTTCGACAGCTCCGTCACCTTCGCCTGGCACACCTACGACACCACCCGCGATATCCCCACGGTCGACCTGATCGCCAACAGCGAGTACGACGGCTACGAGCTGACCGCGTACTTCGCGACGGGATATCGCTTCGAGCTCTTTGATCGTTTCGACGTGTCGCCGATGGCGTCCGTGCAGTACAGCTATTTCAGCTTCGACGGGTTCACGGAGAACGGCGGCGGGGGCGCAAACCTCATCGTCGAGGGACGCGACACCGATTCGCTCCGAACCCGGCTCGGGGCGAACTTCTCCTATCGCTTCGATCTCGGCCTCCGCATGCGGCTGGTTCCCAACGCGTTCGTGGCCTGGGAGCACGAGTTCATGGAAGATGACGCGGTCGAGGCCGCCTTCGCCGTCGGCGGCAGTCCCTTCGTCATCGATACCGGCGACCGGGACAGCGACGCCCTCATCAGCGGCGTCGGCGCGCACCTGCTCTTCAGCAACACCTCGTCGATCTTCTTCCGATACGAGCGTTACCTCGCCGACGACAGCGAGGTCGACGGCGTGGTGGGCGGGTTCCGCCTTCTCTTCTGACCGGGCCGCGCCGTCCGGCCCGACGCGGATCGGCGCGCGGGACGCGATCTTCCTTCTTTTTCAGCCGTGGCGATGTTCATGACCATCGACGAACTCATCCGGGACAACCGAAGCGTCCGACGGTTCAAAGAACACGCGGCCGTCGCGCGATCCACGCTTCTCGAGCTCGTCGAGCTCGCCCGACTCTCGGCCTCCGCGGCCAACCTCCAGCCGCTCAAGTACCTCCTTTCCACCGAGCCGACGCGCAACGCGAGCATCTTCCCGCACCTGGCGTGGGCCGGGTATCTCGCGGACTGGAACGGGCCGGAGGAGGGCGAACGGCCGGCGGCTTATATCGTCATCCTCGGCGACACCACCATCGCCGGCGACTTCCACTGCGATCACGGCATCGCCGCCCAGAGCATGCTGCTGGGCGCCGTCGAACGCGGCCTCCGCGGCTGCATCGTCGCTTCGGTCCGGCGCGAACAGCTCCGCGCGGCGCTGTCCATCCCCGATCATCTGGAGATCCTCCTTGTGATTGCGCTGGGCGAGCCGGCCGAGCAGGTCGTCGTTGAAACCGCCGGCGCCGACCGCGACATCAGATACTGGCGCGATGACGACGGCGTCCATCACGTTCCCAAGCGACCGCGGGGCGAGCTCGTCGTCGGAGATGAGCGGTGATGCTCTTCTTCGCTCCCGCGCGTCGTGCATCGGCGGGCCCCGGGCGCGGCCGGCTCCGATCGCGAAGGCCGGCTCGATGAGTCGATTCGAGACGTTGAATCCGCTCGATTTCGCGCTGCCCGGCGCCTCCCTCGCCCGCCTGCTCAGCCCGACCCTGGTGATCTGCCTCGACCACGTGCGCCAGAACATCCGCCGGGTGATCGAGCATCTCGGCGGCGCTGCCTCGCGCTGGCGGCCGCATGTCAAGACGATGAAGATCCCCGCCGTCTACGCCGAGCCGATGCGCTTCGGCGTCCGCGCCTTCAAATGCGCCACCACCCGCGAGGCCGCATGCCTGCTCGAGGTGATGCGGGAAGAGGAAATCGACGGCGGCGATCTGCTCGTGGCCTATCCGCACGTCGGGCCGGCGCTCGATCGGATCAGACAACTCGCCGCCGCGTATCCGAAGACGCGCGTGTCCGTCCTGTGCGATGAGGCGCGAGCTCTCGACGAGATCCCCCCCGCCCTGGGCATTTTCGTCGATGTCAATCCCGGGATGGACCGAACCGGCCTTCCGCTCTCGCGCGCCGCGGAGATCATCGACATCGCACGGCGCGCCGGAACTCGATTCCGGGGCGTGCATTTCTACGAGGGGCACATCGTCGATACGGACGCTCAGACGCGAAGGCGAAAGGCCTTCGAGGGCTACGATCGACTCGTTTCGCTTCTGGACGATCTCGCCGCCGCCGGCGTCGGTGTCGAGGAGGTGATCACCAGCGGCACCCCGACCTTTCTCGACGCGCTCGCCTACCCACCGCTGGCCGGACGGGACGGAATCATCCATCGCGTCTCGCCCGGCACCGTCATCTATCACGATTCCCGCAGCGAGCAGCGCATCGCCGAGTTGGATCTCCAGCCTGCGGCGCTGGTACTGACCCGCGTGGTGAGCCGGCCGGCGGATGGAATCATCACCTGCGATGCGGGCTCCAAGTCGATCGCGGCCGAGGCCGGCCATCCCTGCGCCTTCGTGCTGGGTCATCCGCAGCTCGTGCCGCTCGTCCCCAGCGAGGAGCATCTTCCGCTCGAGGTGCGCCGCGGCCCCCCGCCCGCGCGGGGGACCGAGCTGCTGCTCATTCCCCGGCACGTCTGTCCCACCGTCAATCTCGCCGAGCACGCCGTGCTCGTCGAAGCGGGGCACATCACTGAGATCGCGCCCGTCAGCGCCCGCGCGCACGAGGTGTCCCTCGAGGCCCCGGAAGGCGCCGCGCCCACATCTGGTGCCACGGGTCAGGCGCCTTAGCCTGACCCGTGTCGAAGGCAACCAAGGCTGCGAACGCCCGTCGCCGCACGGACGTAAACTACGTCACGATTCGCAGCACGACCGCCGGAGCAGCGGCCCGAAAACGGGCCCGAAAACGGACTGGTCCATTCTCTGATCTGTTGTCCAGACCCTCGATGCGCGCCTCCCGATCGCGCGCAACGTCGGCCAGGTACATCGAGAAGATCTCCGACGGCCCCTCGCCCGCCGCAGGTGGCTCGACGTCGCCGACAAGGGCGACAAGAGGGACAGTAGCCCTTACGACCGCGCCGAGCGAGTCGGCCGGCACAACCGCACGAAGGTCGGCGGTACCCGCCGATTTGTATAATCGGCACACCGCGCTGCGGGATCTTCTCGTCCGTCTTTTCGAGCCCGCGCTTCGCTCAGGAGAAACGTCATGCCGCGTCGAGCTCCATTTGCGACCGTCTTCCTGACGCTGCTGCTGGCCGGCTGCGAATCGAGCCCGGAAACAGAGACAGCGGCCGTTGTTGAGGGGACGGCGACCGCGCCGGACGGAATCAGCATCGCCTACGACGTCCGCGGCGCGGGTGCAACGACCCTTCTCTTCATTCACGGCTGGTGCTGTGATCGATCGTTCTGGCGTGCTCAGCTCGACGCCTTCGCCGACGAGTATCGCGTCGTGGCCCTGGATCTCGCCGGGCACGGCCAGTCGGCGGGCGGCCGCGATCCCTGGTCAATCGCCGCGTTCGGGCCGGATGTGCTTGCGGTGGCCGAAGAGCTGGACCTCGACCGCGTCGTGCTCATCGGTCATTCGATGGGCGGGCCGGTGTCGCTCCACGCGGCGGCGCGGCTGGGCGATCGCGTCATCGGCGTTGTCGGCGTGGACACGCTGCACAACGCCGAACTCGAGATGCCCCAGGCCATGCTCGAGCAGGTCTCCGCCGCGTTCGAGGCGGATTTCGAAGGCGCCATGACCGGCTTCGTTCGCTCCGCGTTTGCCGAAAGCGCCGATCCGCAGCTTGTCGAATGGGCGACGCGGAAGGCGCTGGCCGCCGATCCCGCGATGGCCGTCGCGCTGCTGCGCGATTTCCTCAACGTCGATCTGAAGGCCCTCTTCTCTTCCGCCGGCGTGCCGGTGCGCTGCATCAACGCCGCCGCCGATCCCCCGGCGCGGCCGGCCACCGCCGCCGAAACCAACCGCAGGTACGCCGACTTCGACGCCGTCCTGATCGACGATGTCGGTCACTTTCCTCACCTCGAGCGGCCGGAAGAGTTCAACGTGCGCCTTCGTGAAACGCTGGCGAAGATCGTCGGCAGCTGAAGCATCCGCGGCGCGCGAAAAGCCCCGGCTCGCGGGCCGGGGCTCATCTCGGGGATTCGGATTGGCTTGCCGCGCTCTTCGGCTACCTGCGGCGACGCCGCGGGGCGACGAGGCCGGCCAGGCCGAGCAGGGCCAGCCCGCCCGGGCCGGGAACGACGTAGGTCTTGAATCCGAGGTCCCAGCCGCCGTTGGAGTAGAACGAGCTGTTGAGCCACAGCTCGCCGGGATAGGGACCGGTGCCGTCGTCGATGTACCCGCCACCCATCCACAGTCCGTCGTCTCCGCCGACCCATCCGATGACGAACGGATCGCCGACGTCGAACGACAGGTTGGCCGAGCTGACATCGATCGAGTACCAGCCCTGGCCCGTCGAGGTGAAGAGCGTCTCGAAGTCGTTTCCATCACCCTGCCAGGGGGAGCCGTCGTTCAGGTAGAACGTCGCGCTTCCCGCGCCGGCCGCGTAGACGTCGATCTGCACGAGCGGGCCGGCGATGCCGGTGATGATCTCCTGCTGCCAGTCCAGAGACGGGGCGTCCATGTTGTAGCTCGCGTTGAGCATGTCCTGGACCTGGTCGAGCATCTGCCCGGAGGCGGGCATCGCCAGGATGCCGGCGGCCGCGAAACCGAGGGCGGCGGCCGCGGTCGTGATTCCTCTTTTCATGCTGCTTTCCTCCTTCTGCCGCCATTGCGGCGTTCATGTATCGCTCCTCCGGACGGGTCGACCGTCCGGGCATAGCACCGGCGTTGCTCTCTCTTCGCGTACAGCCCCCGCCGGACGGGCCGCCTCCCGGAATCCCGACCAGCCATCCCGATGTCTAAGTCTATGACTTTTGCCGATCCGTGCAAGCAGGAAATGCCCGACGGGGGTAAGGGCGAAGTGAGCGGCGCCCGGGGCAGGCGGGGAGGATCGCCCTTCTTCGGTCGTAAAGCTCTGTCTTATCGGATGTTACGCGATGGCTTGCCGTCCCCGCTCCCCGCAGGATTGCCCTCTCGCCCCGCTGCCCTCGCCCGGGCGTCTCGCCGTCCGACCCCGAACTCCGCCGCGGCGGGCGGCGCCGGGCGAGCGGTGATTCTCATCGGATCACGCCCGCCGTGACGGGAGAAGCGCGTGAGCCGCTTCGTCAGGCGAGCACCGTCCCCGCCTGCCGCTCGATGTAGTCCGGATCGATGTACGGCTCATCGTCCCGGTGCGCTTCCATGAGCGCGATGCGCTTCGACAGCAGGCCCTTCAGGTTGTCGCCATACACGAGCGGCGTCTCGCCCCGGTCGGTGAGCGACATGAACTCGATGGGCGATTCAAGCAGGGCGGCGAGACGATGGGTGTTCTCGATCTCTCGATCGACGGCATCCCGCAGCCGCCCGCGATATTCCCGTCGGCCGGTGTCGGTCGTGGCGGCGAGCCAGCCGTGCACGCCCGCGACCCACGCCGCCACGTTTCGCTGGGTCATGAGCCAGCACCGCAGGGCCGAGAGACGCACGAACTGATCGTCGATGACGTTCCCTTCGCCCAGCTCGGCTCCCGCCTCGTGGCGGATCTCCTCCAGGGTGGCGATCGCCTCGTCGATCGGTCCCCACACGTGCTCGTCGATGCGCGCGATCGCGCGCTCGCATTCGTCGGCGGTGGTGAGCTGGAAGAGCACATCGCGGCTGAGATCGACGTTGTTGGGGTTGTGGGGCGTCGTGCACATGAACCGCTCGTAGTACGCGCGATCCTCCGGCGCGATCGCCTCGATGTTCGGCACGAGCGGGCGCGCCCACAGCCGGTACCAGATGAACCCCATCGTCGAATAGAGAGGCGTTACGTTCGGGTACGCCAGCACCGCCTCCTCGGTCAGCGCCCAGGCGCGGCGCAGCGCGCCGCCGAAACGCCCGCCCGCCCAATCGAACGCGATGCGCTCGACCGTCGCGTCAATGTCCAGATCGGGATCAAACTGCAAAGCGAGAAGCATCTCGTGATTGACATTGAACGGAACGGCCTCCGGCGGGCAGGTGCCGCCGAGATGGGCGAGGTGGCGCACGCCCTTCTCGTGCAGGGTCCGCAGGCGATGCGCGGTGAGCGACGGATAGGGGACGCCCAGCAGGGGGGCGAACATCGCGT
>JAXHTH010000013.1:0-13908 GCA_034211115.1 Planctomycetota bacterium
CCGGCGGCAACGGCGCCGGGCGCAAGAAGACGCAGACCCGTGCCGTCTCCCTCGGCGCCCAGTCCGTCGCCCAGGCCGCCAGCGCCGCCAAGGCTGACGCGGAGGGCTATGTCATCATCAACGGCCGACGCGTCCGGATGATCTCCACCAAGGGCCAGACGACCACCCGCAAGAACCGGACCGCGCCCCCGCCCGAGACGGAAACGCAAGAGGCGGAGACGGAGAACAAGCCGATCAAGACCTATCTGAACGCCAAGGAGCTCCGCTACTACCGCGACCTGCTCCTCGTCAAAAGGGCGGAACTGGTCGGCGACCTCAGCGCGATGGAGGCCGCGGCGCTCGAGGCGCGGGCCGGCAACATCTCCAACCTCCCCATTCACATGGCCGACATCGGCACCGACACCTACGACCAGGACTTCATGCTCGGCCTCGCCCAGAGCGAGCATCAGCGTCTGGTGGAGATCGACGATGCGCTGCGTCGCATCTCGAACAAGACCTACGGGATCTGCCAGATGACGGGCAAGCCGATCCCGAAGGCGCGCCTGAACGCCAAGCCCTGGGCCAAGTACACCATTGAAGCCGCCCGCGCCCTGGAGGGGCAGTGGGGCGGCTGATGTCCGCCGCAACGCCGACGGCTGCGACTCCTTCCCGCCATGCCGGCCGGGCGCCGGCGGCCTGGCTGACATTGCTGATCATCTTCGCCCTCGGGCTCGGCCTGGATCTCGCCTCCAAGACGTGGAGTTTCCGCAGCGTCGCCGATGAGCCGATCGTGCTCGATCGCGCCCGTCTCCTGACCGATCCCGCGCACAATCCGGTCCCGTTCAACGCCTCCGGCCGGCCCCTGCTGCCCGGGGAACTGCTTCGCCTCAAGCTCGTGCTCAATCCCGGCGCGGTGTTCGGGATCGGCGCGCATCAGCGCTGGTTTTTCATCGTCTTCACGGTGGTCGCGCTCGGGGCGGGCCTGCTCGTGTTCGCCCGCTTCACCTCCAGCCGCGCCCGTCTGGCCCACGTGGCCCTCGCCCTCGTGCTCGCCGGCGGGCTGGGCAACCTCTACGATCGGATCGCCTTCGGGCGCGTCCGCGACTTCATCCAGGTCCTGCCCGGTCGGCGCCTTCCGTTCGGCTGGACCTGGCCGGGCACGCAGAACTGGGAGCTGTTCCCGTGGGTGTTCAACGTCGCAGACGTCCTGCTCCTCATCGGGATGATCCTGCTGATGATCCACATCAACCGGGTCGAGAAGCGGCGGAAGAACGCGGTCGAGTCAGCGCCGGCGGCCGGGGAAGACGTCGCCGCCGACAGCGCGGCGGATGCCTGACCACGCCCACCGCACAGGCCGGTCAGGGCGCTTCGGGCTCGCTCCCCGTCAACGCCAGCGCCTCGTCGATCGGCATCAGGTCGGCCTGCGCCAGAGGCTCGGGCAGCGTGTCCGGGGGCCGGGCCATGTCCAGCGTGAACGGCCCGACCGCGGTGCGGCGGATCGAGACGCAGTGCCCGCCGGTGCCCAGCGCCTCGCCCAGGTCGCGGGCCAGCGCGCGGACGTACAGCCCCTTGCCGCAGCGCAGGTCGATCTCGATGAACGGCCAGTCAAACTCGAGCAGGTTGATGTCATGGATCGTCACCGGCCGCGGTTCCAGCGTCGGCGGCCGGCCGCGCCGGGCGAGCTTGTACGCCCGCCGACCGCCGACCTTCACCGCGCTGTGCGCCGGCGGCCGCTGAAGAAACTCGCCGGTGAAGCGATCGAAAGCCGCTCGGATGTCCGCCTCCGCCGGCGGCCGCGGGACGGACACCTCACCCCGCTCGCCCTCCAGGTCGTCCGTGCTCGTGAAGGCGCTCAGGTCGATGCGGGTGCGATACCGCTTCTCGGTGGCCATCAGCCGGTCGATGATTTTCGTGGCCCGGCCGAGGGCGAGGACGAGCACGCCCGTGGCCAGCGGATCGAGGGTGCCGGCGTGCCCCGTCCGCTCGCCCCCCGCCCGCCGGCGGACGGCGGCCACCACCTGCATGCTCGTGGGGCCGGAGGGCTTGTCCACCACCAGCACGCCCGCAAGGCCCGGATCCGCCGGCTTGTCCGCACGCATCATGCCGATACACTACTCCCTGGCACGGACAGGTGTCCGAGCGGCTGAAGGAGCGGCACTGGAAATGCCGTGTACGGCTTTTGTCCGTACCGTGGGTTCGAATCCCACCCTGTCCGCTTTGGAGAGTCTTGAGACTTGAGCAGTGAGTCTTGAGCAGTGAATCCTGGGGCGGGTGACCGCCACGGCGCCTCAAGACTCAGGACTCAAGGCTCACGGCTCGCGCGGGCTGTAGCGCAGCTTGGTTAGCGCGCTTGACTGGGGGTCAAGAGGTCGCGGGTTCGAATCCCGCCAGCCCGATTGACGGAAGAGAGCGCGAGCAGGAGAAGAGGGAAACGAACAGAGCCGGGCACTGTGTGCCCGGTCCGGCCTCGCAGAGACGGGATCGGCCGCCCGTCGCAGCGCGGCCCTTCCCCTCGACCTTCATCTGAACAATCCACGGCCCTGAGCGGTTGAAGACCCGTTCGTGCCACCCCCTCAGGAGAACCCGATGAAGGCCATCATCCCGCTGCTGACCGCCGCTTGTCTCGCCGGCTGTGCGATCAACTCCCACGCCCCCTCCAACGACCTGTCGAAACTGGAGGAGCGCCCCGGCGCGGTCACCGCCGGCGGGGAGTCGATGACGCTGCTCGGGCCCGAAGTCGAGGTCGGCCGGCCGGCGCCGGACTTCACCGTCGTCGATGACTCGTTCACCCCCGTCCGCCTGTCGGACTTCCGCGGCCGGCCCGTACTGATCAGCGCCGTGCCGAGCCTGGACACCGGCGTCTGCTCCCTCCAGACCCGCACGTTCAACGAGCGGATCGCCTCGCTTCCCGACGAGGTCGCGGCACTCACGATCAGCATGGACCTGCCCTTCGCGCAGAAGCGGTTCTGCGACGTGGAAGGCATCGATCGCCTGCAGGTGCTTTCCGACTTCGTGGATCGCGAGTTCGGCGCCAACTACGGGCTGCTCATCAAGGATCGGGGCCTGCTGGCCCGCGCGGTATTCGTGATCGGGCCGGACGGGACGCTGCTTTACCGCGAGGTCGTCGGCGAGCTCGGCCGCGAACCCGATTATGACACGGCTCTCGCCGAGATCCGCCGGGCCTGCCGGCCGTAGCGTCCTCCGCGCAAAAAAAAGCGAGCATCGTCGCCATGACGAGGCTCGCGAAGGTTCAGGAACACCCGACAGGCGCTGCCGGGGGGATCCTTGATTACTCGGGGCAAGGCCCGAAGTGGTCCCGCAACTCGACGAGATCGAGCCCGTCGACGATGCCGTCACCGTTCAGGTCCCACGGGCACTCGTCGGGCGGATCGGGGCAGTCGCCCCAGTGATCCAGGAGGATCTCCTCGTCGAGTTCATCCACGACGCGGTCGCCGTTGAAATCCCACGGGCAGGGCGGCAGCGGGCACTCGCCCCAGTTGGCCAGCAGATCCAGGAGATCCGCAACGTCGGTGTCGCCGTCGTCGTTCACGTCGCCGTCCGGCGTTCCCCAGGCGGAGAGGAGGAAGAGCAGATCGGCGGTGTCGACTTCGGCATCGTCGTCGAAGTCCCAGGGGCAGGGATCCGGCGGGGCCGCGAAGGGATAGAAGACGATCTCCGCCTGGTGCACCTCGTTGTTCCCGCCCGAGAGCGGATCCTCGACGAAGGCGACGACACGGGTGTTCTCCTTGTCGGTCCAGCTCGTCGAGTCGAACGTGAAGGTGTGCTCGAGCGTCACCGTCTCGTTCGGCACCAGATTGACATTGCCCAGGTTCTGGCCGTACATCACGCAGTTGTTGTAACGGCCGTCGGCATTGGCCGGGTAGTTGAACAGCACCTGGACAAGATGGGCTCGGACGGTCTTGGCGTCGCCGCCGGGCTCGACGCCGATCTCGATGGTGAACTCCCACTCTGCTCCGTCGATCTGCTCACCCCACAGCTCGATGGTCACGTCCGTGGGCTGCTGCCAGCGAACGTTGCAGGCATTGAGCATGCGGTTGTAGTCCTGCTGATCGTTCTGGTAGCTGCCGGTGAGCTGGGTGACGCCGTCGACCCACACGTCGGGGACGCCGGTCACGTTGTACAGGGAATTGCGCCAATTGCCCCAGGGCGTGGTGGGGCCGCTGGTGTGAATCTGGAAGGCCACGAGGGATTCGGGATAGTCATTGATCAGGTTGGTCAGCGCACGGCCGACGTAGGGGCAGTACGCTCACCCCGACCTCGTGAAGTTCTCCAGAAGCACCTTGCGGTCCGCCCCCTCCGCGACGGTGGCGCTGAAGAGGGTGGTCAAGAGCAGCATCAGGCTGAAGGGCGCGACGCTGCCGGCCAGTCGAGGACGACGTTTCATCATTCCGGCTCCTTTTTCCTGTGGGTGTGCGACGACGGGCCAGGCACCGCGTCGGGTCCGATATCTCCAGCAACAGGTGGCGTGCCGGCCCGCGGCGCGCCGCCCGCTCCACATCGCATGAAGCATAACCCGCAGGTGACGGCCGGTACAGGAGAAAACGGTCCAAACCCGTTCGCCACGGCGCGTCGGCACGAGACGCGCTCCGCTTCGGCGCCGGCGGCAGGGCGTTCACGTCGCGGGGCGCGCCGATGGGGGCGTCGCGTCGCGGCGCGCCGTCGCCCCTGTCGCGGCTGAATCTCAACTCGTGCGCGCTCCGGCGCGCGACCGAGATTGCGACACAATCTCAATTTACTTCAATGCGACAACTTTTTATCGGATTGCGGCTGGGACCTTGTTGGCGCCCCGATGAATCTGTATGGTTTATTTATGACATACGGGTGAATATGTCCAATTATCGATCTGTCTGGATCGTTCGCTCTCCTGGGAAAGGGACACTGAGCATGAGCGAGCTGAAGATAGTGCGACGGATCAAGTACCAGCAGGAGTTGGATCTCAGCTTCGGCAAGGATGTGGCGGCGACCCCCGGAGGCGAGGACCTTTACAAGTGCATTCAATGCGGCACGTGCAGCAGCACGTGCCCGGTCAGCGTGTACATGGATCAGACGCCGCGGCGCATCATCGCCATGACCCGCGCGGGGTTCAAGGACGATGTCCTCGCCAGCAACACGATCTGGCTGTGCTCTTCCTGCTACGCGTGCACCGTCGAGTGCCCCAAGTCGCTGCGCATCACCGACATCATGTACGCGCTGAAGCAGAAGGCGATCGCCGAGAAGGTCTACCCGAGGAACCTGCCCATTCCCGTGCTGGCCAAGGAGTTCTTCAGCGCGGTGATGAAGACGGGGCGCAGCAACGAGGGCCGCATCGTCGCGCGGGTGTGGCTGAAGACCAACCCGCTGAAGATTCTCAGCCACGCCGGCCTCGGACTCAAGTTGCTTCGCCGCGGGCGCATGTCGATCAAGACGGAGCGGATGACCGGCGGTCACGATCAGATGCGCCGCCTGCTGGATGCCGTCGAGACCGCCCGCGCCGCGCAGCCCACCCGCTGATTCGACATCGACGTTCCCGCCGCACGAGGTCCTGTCATGAAGTACCTTTATTATCCCGGTTGCTCGCTCAAGGGCACGAGCCGAGGGTACGAGGAATCGATCCTCGCGATCTTCGAGAAGCTGCAGCTTCCGTTGCAGGAACTGGAGGGCTGGAACTGCTGCGGGGCGACGGCGTACATGGCCGTGGACGAGATCAAGGCCCTCGCCCTCGCCGCCCGCAACCTCGCCCTCGCCGAACAGGTGGCCGGCAACGAGCCGGTCAGCCTCGTCGCCCCCTGCAACTCCTGCTATCTCGTGCTCTCCAAGGCCCAGCGTCACATGGAGGAGTTCGAGGACATCGGCGACGTCATCGTCAAGGCCATGCGCGAGGCGGGCCTGCGCTACGAGGGGCACGTGCACGTCCGGCATCCGCTCGATGTGCTCGTGAACGACGTCGGCCTCGACGCCCTCCGGCGCGCCGCGAGCCAGCCTCTGAACGGGCTGAAGGTCGCCTGCTATTACGGCTGCCAGGTCGTGCGCCCCTACGCGACGTTCGACGATCAGCACAACCCGCAGACGATGCACGAACTGCTCAAGGCGGTCGGCGCCGAGCCGGTGGACTGGTCGCTGGGCACCCGCTGCTGCGGCGGATCGCTCACCGGCACCATCGAGAAGGCCGGCCTGCGCCTCTGTTACATCCTGCTCCGGGAGGCGAAGGTGCGGGGGGCGGACGCGGTCGCCACCTGTTGTCCCCTCTGCCAGTTCAACCTCGAGTGCTATCAGGGGCAGATCGCCTCGATGTTCGGCGATGAGGTCGACATCCCCGTCACCTACTTCTCCCAACTGCTCGGCAAGGCGATGGGCATCGACGAGCGCACGCTCGGCCTGAAGCGCCTGTTTGTGCCGCTCACGACGGCGGCGGTGTAAAGGAGTCCGGCATGATCATGGAAAAGAAATCGCCGCAGGAGGAGCTCCGCATCGGCGTCTACGTCTGCCACTGCGGCGCGAACATCGCCTCGAAGGTGGACGTGGAATCGACGCGCGATTTCGCGGCGAAGCTGCCCCACGTGACGGTCGCCCGCGATTACAAGTTCGCCTGCTCTGATCCGGGCCAGGAACTCATCCAGAAGGACATCAAGGAGCTGGGGCTGAACCGGGTCGTGGTCGCCTCCTGCTCGCCGCAGCTTCACGAGAAGACGTTCCGCAACGCCTGCGCGGACGTGGGCCTGAGCCCCTTCTACGTGCAGATGGCCAACATCCGCGAGCACGTGAGCTGGGTGACGGAGGACCCGGAGCTGGCCACGCGGAAGGCGAAATCGCTGGTGGCCGCGGCGGTGCGCCGCCTCGCCTTCGCCGCCCCGCTGGAGACCAAGCGGGTGCCCGTGCATCCGGACGTGCTCATCGTGGGCGGGGGCATCGCGGGCATCCACGCCTCGCTCATCCTCGCCAACGCGGGCAGGAAGGTCTTCCTCGTCGAGCGCGAACCGACCATCGGCGGGCACATGGCCCAGTTCGACAAGACCTTCCCCACCATGGACTGCGCCGCCTGCATCCTCACCCCGAAGATGTCGGACGTGAAGAATCACCCGAACATCATGATGTGGACCTATTCGGAGGTCGAGGAGGTGGCCGGCTTCACCGGCAACTTCAAGGTCACCGTCCGCCGCAAGGCGCGCTACATCAAGGAGGAGCTCTGCGTCGGGTGCAACGACTGCGTCGAGGCGTGCGTGCTCAAGAAGGACAGGGTGCAGGTGCCCGACGAGTTCAACGTGGGATTGTCCAGGCGCAAGGCGGTCTACATGCCCTTCCCGCAGTCGACGCCGGCCTGCGTGGTCATCGATCCCGAGCAGTGCCTCCAGCTCATGAAAGGCAAGTGCGCCCAGACGTGCGTCGAGGCGTGCGAGCGGGCCGCCATCGACTTCGACCAGTCCGATGAGATCGTCGAGATCGACGTGGGCGCGATCATCATCGCCACCGGGTACAAGCCCTTCGAGGCGAGGCGGATCGCCGAGTACGGCTACGGGAAGTTCGCCAACGTCTACACCACGCTCGAGATCGAGCGTCTGGTCAACGCCTCCGGCCCCACCGGCGGCGAGTTGCGGCTCCGCGACGGGACGACCCCCAAGGTCGCGGGGGTGATTCACTGCGTCGGCTCGCGCGACCGCCGCTACAACCCCTACTGCTCCAACGTCTGCTGCATGGGCGCGCTCAAGATGGCCCACCTCATCAAGGAGCGGACCGGAGCGGAGGTCTTCAACTTCTACGTGGACATGCGCACCGCCTTCAAGGGCTACGAGGAGTTCTACGACCAGATCCTCTCCGAGGGCGTGCAGTTCGTCCGCGGGCGCGTGGCCGAGGTCACCGACTGGGCGATGACCGACGAGGAGAAGGGCAAGCTCGTCATTCGCGTGGAGGACACGCTGGTGGGGGTGGCCCGGCGGATCCCGGTGGACATGGTGGTGCTCGCCATCGGGCTGGAGCCCCAGGCCGACGCGGGCGAGATCCAGCGCAAGTTCAACATCTCCTGCTCCAACGAGGGCTTCTTCCTGGAGCGGCATCCGAAGCTGGGCCCGGTGTCGACGTTCACCGACGGCATCTTCCTCGCCGGCGCCTGCCAGGGCCCCAAGGACATCCCGGAGACGGTGGCCCAGGCGGGGGCGGCGGCGGCGGAGGCGCTCTGTCTCGTCGACAAGGGCTTCGTCGAGATCGAGCCCAACACCGCCTGGATCGACGAGGAAGTCTGCAGCGGCTGCAAGACGTGCATCCCCCTCTGCCCGTTCAAGGCCATCAGCCGCGACGAGGAGAAGAGGATCGCCGTGATCAACGAAGCGCTGTGCAAGGGCTGCGGCACCTGCGTCGCCGCCTGCCCGTCGGGCGCAGCGCAGCAGAACCTGTTCACGGACGAACAGATCTACGAGGAAATCGAAGGGGTGCTGTCCTATGCCTGACGACGTTTCCCTGCCGATCGCCGAGGATTTCCAGCCGCGGATCATCGCCTTCTTCTGCAACTGGTGCACGTACACCGCCAGCGACCTGGCCGGCACCTCGCGGATGACCTACGCCCCCAACACGCGGGTCATTCGCGTGATGTGCTCGGGCCGGATCGACCCGCAGTTCGTGCTCGCGGCGCTGCGGAAGGGCGCCGACGGCGTGCTGCTGGGCGGCTGCCATCCCGGCGACTGCCACTACCAGGCGGGCAACTACAAGTGCCTGCGCCGCTTCCGCCTCCTCAAACGTCTGTTGACCCAACTGGGCATCGAGGAGGAACGCGTGCGGCTGGAGTGGATCGCCGCCTCCGAAGGCGACCGCGTCCAGAAGGTCACCAACGAGATGGTCGAGCAGATCCGCAAACTGGGGCCCCTGCGGCTGGAGAAGATCCCGACCCATCCCAACGGCGAAGCGGCGCCCGCGCCCGCCGAGCCGATGGCGACCGCGACGGAAGGAGCCGTGTCATGAGCAAACCAAAGGCCGGATTCTACTGGTGCGCTTCGTGCGGCGGCTGCGAGGAGTCCGTGGTCGATCTCGCCGAAGCGATCCTCGACGTCGTGGACGCCATCGATTTCGTCTTCTTCCCCGTCGCCATGGACTTCAAGCGCGAAGACGTGGAGGCGATGGAAGACGGGGAGATGACGGTGTGCTTCATCAACGGCGCGCTGCGCACGAGCGAGCACCGCGAGATGGCCGAGCTGCTCCGACGCAAGAGCCAGTTCCTCATCGCCTACGGGAGCTGCTCCTACCAGGGCGGCATCCCCGGACTGGCCAACCTCTATTCGCGCAGCCAGATCCTCGACTTCGTCTACGGCGGAAGTCCGAGCACGGCCAACCCCGAGGGCAATCGCCCGCAGCCGCACTTCCACGCCCCGGAGGGCGACCTCGAGCTGCCGACCTTCGACTCGGAGGTCAAGGCGCTGGACCAGGTGGTGGACGTGGACTTCTACCTGCCCGGCTGCGCGCCGCCGCCTTCGCTGCTGAAAGCGGCCGTCGAGGCGCTGCTCTCGGGCGAGCTGCCGCCCAAGGGTTCGGTGCTCGCGCCGGACAAGGCGCTGTGCGAGGACTGCCCGCGGATCGACAGCAAACCCAACGAGCCGCTCATCAGCGAGTTCAAGCGCCCCTGGGAGATCGAGATCGATCACGAGAAATGCCTGCTCGCCCAGGGCCTGCTGTGTCTGGGACCCGCCACCCGCAGCGGGTGCGACCACGTGTGCATCAACGGCAACATGCCCTGCACGGGTTGCATGGGGCCGGTGAGCCGGGTGCAGGATCACGGCTCGGCGATCCTCTCGGCCCTCGCGTCGCTGATCGACTCCGACGATCCTCAGAAGATCGATGACGTGCTGGAGGGGATCCCCGATCCCGCCGGCACGTTCTACCGCTACGGACTGCCCCATTCCACGCTGTTCGCGAAGTGTGGGATCACCCAAGGCAATGGAGAGACTTGATCCATGGTCCGTCATGTCACCATCGACCCCATCACGCGCCTGGAGGGTCATGGCAAGATCGACGTCATCCTGAACGATGAAGGCGGCGTCGATCACGCCTACTTCCAGGTTCCCGAGCTGCGCGGCTTCGAGCAGTTCCTCGTGGGCCGGCCCGCCGAGGATGCGGCCCAGATCACCAGCCGCATCTGCGGCGTCTGTCCCATGGCGCACCACATGGCCGCCGCGAAGGCGATGGACGATCTGTTCCGCGTCGAGTGTGCGCCCACCGGCAAGCTGATCCGCGAGTGGTGCTACAACGGCTTCACCTTCGAGGACCACGCCCTGCACTTCTACTTCCTCGGCGGGCCGGACTTCGTCGTCGGTCCCACCGCCCCCAAGGCCCAGCGCAACATCCTCGGCGTGATCGGGGAAGTCGGCGTCGAAGCGGGCAAGAAGGTCATCGCCATGCGCCGCGAGGTGCGGGAGATGATCACCACCATCGCGGGCAAGATCATCCATCCCGTCTTCGGCCTGCCCGGCGGCGTCGCCCGGCGCGTGAGCAAAGACGAGCAGAAGCAGTGCATCGAGATCTCCGAGCACGCCGTCGAGTTCGGACTCTTCAGCCTCCAGCTCCTCCGCGATCTCGTCCTCGCCAACAAGCAGTACGTCGAGTACATCACCAGCGAAGGCTACACGCACAACACCTACTACATGGGGCTGGTGGACGAGAACAACCACGTCAACTTCTACGACGGGATGCTCCGCGTCGTCGATCCGGAAGGCAAGGAGTTCGCGAAGTTCGACGTGCACGACTACATCGAGCAGATCGACGAGCACGTCGAGCCGTGGAGCTACATCAAGTTCCCGTACCTGAAGCAGGTGGGATGGAAGGGATTCGAGGAGGGCAGGGACAGCGGCGTGTTCGCCGTCGCCCCCCTCGCCCGGCTCAACGCCTCCGACGGCATGTCCACCCCGAAGGCCCAGGAGGCGTTCGAGGAGTTCTACGACACGCTGGGCGGCAAGCCCGTGCACCACACGCTCGCCACCCACTGGGCCCGTCTCATCGAGCTCCTCTCCGCCGCGGAGATGATGCTCGATATCGCGAAGAACGACGCGTTCACCGGCGAGCACATCCGCAACATCCCCACCGCCACGCCGGCCGAGGGCATGGGCGTGGTCGAGGCGCCCCGCGGGACGCTCTTCCATCATTACCAGACCGATGAGGACGGCATCATCACGATGGCCAACCTCATCGTCGCCACCCAGAACAACGCCGCCCGCATCGCGATGTCCGTCGATCGCGCCGCGCGGACGCTCATCAACAACGGCCAGGTCGATGACGGCATTCTGAACATGGTCGAGATGGCCTTCCGGGCCTACGACCCCTGCCACGGCTGCGCCACGCACGCCCTGCCCGGGCAGATGCCGCTCATCGTGCGGGTCTACGACGCGAATCATCGACTGGCCCAGGAGATCCGCCGCGACCCCTGACCGGCGCGGCGCGGACGGCCCGAGAACATTCGATCACGCTCACCACACACCGGACAATCACAACCGGTGAGCGTGATCGCACCCGGATAGAATCGGCCATGAAGACGCTGGTGCTGGGACTGGGCAACGACATCCTCGCCGACGATGCGGTCGGCGTCCTCGCCGCCCGCGCGCTCGCCGACCGGAGCGACGACACCGTCGAGGTTCGGGAGACGGCCGAGCACGGCATGGCCCTCCTGGATCATCTCATCGGCTACGAGCGGGTGATCCTCATCGACGCGATCCAGACGGGGAGCAACGAGCCGGGGACGATCCTGGAGATCGATCCCGCCTCGCTGTCGGCGGTGTACGCCCCCTCCCCGCACTACTCGGGCCTGCCGGAACTGCTGGCCGTCGCCGAGCGTCTGGAGCTGGATTTCCCGACGCAGTTCCGGATCTTCGCGGTGGAGATCGCCGACGCCCTGACGATCGGCGGGGCGATCACCCCCGCCGTCCGCGAGGCGATCCCCGAGCTGTGCGATCGCGTCCGGGCCGCGCTGGACGAGCCGGTCTGATCGTCATCTCGGTTTCGAGCTTCGACAACGAGAGTTCGTTCGCTCATCCGCGGACGGCATCGCGCTGTATGCGGATCTGCTCGATCGGGACGAGCCGGCCCTCGTCCATGCCCGGGCAGGGCGTGGCGAGCTTCGCGCTCGTCCAGGATCTCTGCGTGATGAGGTTCTCCGGCCAGAACGGCCAGGTGCGGCACTGTGTAGGCCTGACCGGGTGAATCCGGCATCCGGTCCGCCCCCCCGGATCGCTGCGGTCGAGGAAGATGCAGTCGTGGCCGTGCTCCGTCTCCCGCTCCCTGAGCGACCAACGGCCCTCCAGTCGGCGTGCGAAGCGCTTGAGGAAGGCCGCCTCGTCCAGCCCGAGCAGGTCGGCGATCGCTTTCCCCTCCTCGGCGTTGAACCACACCGCGCCCGGCGGACCGGTGCAGCAGCTGCCGCAGCGTGTGCAGGAGAACCGCAGGCCGTCGGCGTACCACTCGCGTTCCCGCACCGGCGCCGCCTGCTCAGCCACCGCGATCCCCTTTCTCCGTCTCGGCTGGCGCATCGGGGTCCGGCGAGCCGGGCCAGCGCTCGAAGGAGACGAGGTGAACCTCGCTCTTCTCCCGCTTCGGCGGAAGGTCCGTCAGCTCGTCGGGGCGCTCGTCATAGGCCACCCGGTCGATGGTGTAGACCTCGACGAACCGCCAGTTGGGAGAGGAGGCGAGGGCCGAGTCGATGAGCCGCTCGACCTCGGTCAGCGAGCCCGCGGTGGCCCAGATCGAGACGTACGCCCCGGCGTCGGGCTCGTCGGCGGACTCGATGATGACCATGGCGTGCCAGAGCGTCCTGCCCAGCGCCCGCCCCGCCTCGTCCACGTTCGTGTCCGGATCGACATTCAGCTCCAGGTTCCAGACATGGCGCAACTGAAGGAGCAGCTCGTCCACGTCGGGCGAGTAGGCATCCTCCAGCTCGAGGACGGGGCGCAGCCGCAGCGCCTTCTCCGAGGCCTCGTCATCCATCGCCGGCCAGGTGGCGGAGACCTCGTTCAGCCCGAACTCGTCGAGCATGTCCTCGATGTCGCCGCGCATGGACAGCGGCACGTGCAGCGACAGCCCCTTCCACTGATCGAGGAAGATCTCGAGAAACGGCTCCTCGCTGTTGGCCCCGGCGCCGATCGAGCCGTCCTCGAGGAGGAACGGTTGATACTGCTTCCAGCCGGCGCGGAACTCATCGCGCGGGATCGGTTCCTGGCCCATGTACACGTCGGCGGAGCGGTAGGCATCGCGGGAGCCGATCTCCACGATGCCGTACACATCGCGGGGAAGCAGGGCAAAGGCGCGCTCCAGGAGCGGGGCCAGCCGCTCGTGCGAGACGACGACGTGGAAGAGATAGGTATCCGGCTCGTCGTCCTCGCCGGCCGCGTAATCGACGGTGTATCCCTGCTGAGGCGGGTCCACGTCCCCGGGCACGAGCCCCAGCGGCAGCGCGAAATCGCCGATCGCGGCGCGCTTCAGATTGGACCGGAGACGGAAGGACCTCATGGGTAGGCAATCCTAGCGTTCCGGCCCCGGGCGTGACCAGAGGCCGGTGGTGAGAACGGCTTCGCGCCGCGGCAGGAGCGTGTATTATCCGCCCCTTGGACCCGCCAGAGCAAGGAGCGATCCATGGCAACACCGCGAGCGCAGTGGGGCACCCGCGTGGGCTTCATCCTCGCCGCGGCCGGCTCGGCCGTCGGTCTGGGCAACATCTGGAAGTTCCCCTATATCACCGGGGAAAACGGGGGCGGGCTGTTCGTGATCATCTACCTGGTGTGCATCGCCCTCGTGGGCATCCCCATCATGATGGCGGAGATCATGATCGGCCGATCCGCCCAGGCCCATTTTCACATCAACAGGAGTTTTTTCTGAAGTTTGGCCATACTCATATAGTTTTGTTAAACCAATAATTTCTTCAACTAGCAATCGTAAATATCGACTTCTCTCATTAATAATTTCTACATA
>JAXHTH010000014.1:0-2892 GCA_034211115.1 Planctomycetota bacterium
TCAGACAGCATCCCGCGTGCGACGGCTTCCGCTTCGCCGTAACCAATAATGTCATTCAGATCCGGCCCATCGGACGGCGCGGGGACAGTCACGAACGCCGCCAGCCGGTGCGCCACGCCAACCGGATCATCGGCGCGGAACGCCATCAGAAGATCGAGGCTGTCGACCCGCGCAAGATGGTCATCGAACGGCAGCACATCGAGAACTTTCGCGCGGGTCGCCGCATCCATAGGCGCGTGCGACCAGACCAGTGCCTCGAGCACGATGTCTCGATCGAGAGGTGCGAGGACGACCGGCGAGGGCAGCGCACGGACCAGCGCATCGGGCAGTCGATAGCCCCGGTCGCGCAGGACGATCAGCGGCGCGGGTTTCGAGAGATGATCCCGAACATCTCCCGCGAATCGGCGCATCTCGACGCGGCTCTCACTCGAGCGCGGCGGCGTGACGATCCGCGGGCGGTACTCGAAATCGGTCTCGACATCGATATCGAGTGCCCGCTGGCAGCGCCACAGCAGCTTCGGCAGTTCGTCCTGCAGATCGGAGCACGTGTCGATATCGATTTCCAGGATTGTCACGGCCCGGGGTGCCAGAAGAGCGACTGCATCCTCGGCCGTCCGCAAAGTGGCGGCGAGGCGCAGAGCGCGAAACAGCTGTAAAAGATCGGGCACCGCGAATGTCGCGATTGTCTTATCGTCCGTGATGTCTTGATCGCAGGCGTCGATCTCCTCGACGGTTCGACTGGTTTTTCCATCATAGACAGTCGGCTCCTCGCATGCTCCGCTCTTCTTCGCGGCCCGCGCAATGCCTTCCACGAAGCTCCGCTCCGACGCCATGACGTCGCCGTCACGGTCAGGGAAAAGGGCATTGAGGAAGAGATCGGCCAGCGGAGCCCAGGCGGGACGCCGTCGGGGAGTGTCGGCAATCTCGGTATGAATATGGGTGGTCTGTGTCGACATGGGATTGCTCCGAAAAACAGTAAATCGAGTCCAGGCCGCGCATGGCCTGGAAGAAAAGGTCAGGATCGTCAGGGAATGATCAGAGGGTCGGCGCGTCCGCGTCCGGGCCGTCGAGCGTCAGCCCGAACTGGGCCAGGGCGGCCTCGAGACTGGCGAGTGGCGCACGGCGCAGACCGCCGATCTCGCCGGGATGTATTCGCTGGCTCTGCCGGTGCGAGGCGCTGAAGCGCACCACGTTTTCCGGCAGCACGACCAGTGCGCAGATGTGAAAGGCGGAGGGGCTGTAGCCCCGCCGTCCCTCGCCGGATCCGTTGCACCCCATGCGGATCTGGAAACGGTAGGTGCCGCCCGCGTCCGGATGCGTGATAGTCTTGATCTGCAAACCGACCATGTCTTGGCCGAGGAGGATCATCCTGTCGATCGGCGCGTCCTCGAGCTCGAGTACGGGAATGCCGTATCGCCGCAGAACCGACGCCACCAGCTCCTCACCGGCGCGGCCGATCTGGCGACCGTGGCGCATCAGCGTCTGGCCGGTAACGTTGGGGTAGTCGCGCAGATCCTGGCTGGCGCGCGCAACATCGGTTGCGAGACTCAAATCGAGTCCCGGCAAAGGGGATTGAATGTTCATGAGATGTCTTTCGGGAAACGGGGAACGAGCGGTCCGACCGTGACGGTCGGACCCGTGGTGCGTTCGCGCGGCACGCGCCGATCAGCTGATCGGCGCCGCGAACAATTCCTCATCCCATATGTCCATCTGTCCGAAGGCCTGCGTGTAGAGCCCGACCTGGACGTCGGCCCGGTCAAGCAACCCCCGATGCGGCAGATCGAGACCGCCGCATTCCCCGACGAAATGTGCGACCGCATCCGCCGGAGCACGCAGTCCCGTGCCGGGATCGACCGAGATCGCCGCATAGGTCAGCCGCGCCAGATGCCGCAGGATCGCGTCGCCGCGGCTCACGGGCTCGCTGTCGATGACAGCGCGCAGTGCGGCTTCCATCCGCTCGAAGGCGAATTCCTGGATGCGCAGCGACGCATCGTACGCTGTCACGCTCTCGACGGCATTCAACTCTGCCTCGCGTGCGATGACATCTTCCAACGCGTCCAGCGCACGGGACATGCGCAGCACGATATCCGACGTCTGGGGTTCAGCCTCGAAGGGCGGGGTGTTAGGGGAATGGGTAGCCATGGTGATCTCCTACGGATCGTCGTGGTCAGGGTCGCGGAGGGTTGCCGCCCTCCCCGGCCCGCACTTCATTGCGCGGGACCGAAAACACTGTTGATGCAGATGTGTTTATAGGATATCTTCTCAATACTCAAGAGGAGATTTAAAAGAAATGCCCACAGGTATCCCGATAAAAGACTCGGTCGCGATCATGTTGAAGGTACCGCCCGAGATGGCCAAGGCCATCGATGACGCCCGCCGGGCGGCCGAAGACCTGCCCAGCAGGCCGGAATTGATCAGGCGGATATTGGCCGAGAAGCTTGGGGTCAAAACATAAAATTGCTGGTTCTAGTCGAGACTCCCCAATCAGTGTCCTACGACGGGGCCAAAGTCAGCAGGGACGGCAAGGGGGCCTAGCGCGACCTCGTTTTCGTCGAACGGCTCTGGCGCAGCATCAGATACGAGGAGTTCTACCTGCGTGCCTATGATAGCGCGGCAATGCTTTCCTTGCCACGGAGCCCCGCCAGCACGATGCGGATCTTCTCTTCCCATGAGTAATGTTTGCGCGTCTTCCGCTTGATCCCCCTGATTAACTTGTCAGCGAATTCCTTCGATGTTCTAGGTTTCTTGTTCATCTTCGCTCCTTATCAGCTTCGATGAATCAGAACCCTCCGTTGCTCAAACCCCCAAATCTCTCCGTAGGGCGCTGACGTCAGACGGTGTCACACCTCCTTGTTGATCAAGCAGGGTCGAAGTGTGTCCCTTGGATTGGCG
>JAXHTH010000015.1:0-26644 GCA_034211115.1 Planctomycetota bacterium
GATGCTTCGCGCACGGCCGGGACGGCCGTGCCACCGCGGGTCCGGATCGCTGCCGCGCTGTGACCTGTCCACGTAGCCGCATTTCACAAGCCGCGGGTTTTCATCCTGCACGAGGCCGATGCCGGGGGGCGTGGATCTTCGCCGGAATTGGACCTGGTCCATTTTGCCGCTCGGGCGCCTTCGGGGTTTCCGAAGGAGCCCGAGACGGTCCGGTGAACCGGGACGGGCGCGCGGAACATGCGGGAGGATGTCGGAGCGGGCGCGATTGACCGTCTCACCGGCCCCCGGCCCCCGGCCCCCGGAACTGACCACCCGCCCCCGCGCCCGAGAGCCCGCCGCGGCGCACGGGCGGGACGCCCGCGCCACCCCGGGCACGTCGCCGGCGCGTGACAATACGATTCAGTCCGCGCGAATATCGGTCGAAGGAAGAGCCATCGGGCATGTGCCGCCGGCCGACCGCGCCGGTCCGGCCGCGCCTTCTCTGCCGGCTCGGCGCTTCCCGGAGGGCCTTGTCCGGCGTACGATCGCTTGTCTGGGGATCACCTGCCGCGGGGGACGAAACGAGACGGACTGGAGACAGCCATGCTGGAGCTGAAAAAGGGCGTCGACATCCTCACCGAGGTCGGCGGCATCAGTGCAATTGACCAGGCGTGGACGCTGTTCCGCGACACGATGAAGCCGCAGCAACTCGCCAAGCTCGAGAAGATCGCCAACGAGGAGGCCCTGCTGCGGATCGCCAATGCGATCGCGATGTGCCGGCCGGACGATGTGTTCATCAACACGGGCTCGCCCGCGGACATGCAGACGGTGCGGCAGATGTCGCTGGACAAGGGCGAGGAAGCCCCGCTGGCCATGCCCGATCACACCATTCACTACGATCTGGCCGCGGAGCAGGGACGGATCGTCGACCGCACCTATTACATCGTCAACGAAGGCGAGAGCGTGAGCGTGCTCGCCAAGAAGACGGCCCGCGAGGCGGCCCTGGACTATGTCCGCGAGAACATGGTCGGGATCATGGAGGGGATGACGATGCTGGTGGGGTTCTTCAGCCGCGGGCCGGCGGGGGCCAAGCTCGCCTTCCCCGCCCTGGAGATCACCTCCTCCACCTACGTCATGCACTCGGCGGACATCCTCTACCGCCACGTGTATCACGACTTCGACAACCAGGTGGAGCGGTCGGGGCTGATTCTCACCAACGTGCACAGCGAGGGGCCCAACCGGCCGGAGGACCTGCCCAACGCCCGCGTGTTCATGGATCGAAGCTGGCTGACCACCTACAGCACCTTCTGCACCTACGCCGGAAACACGCTGCTGCTGAAGAAGGGCAATCACCGGTTCTCGGTCGACCTCGCCACCTATTACGGCAAGGGCGAGGAGCTGAGCGAGCACATGTTCATCACGGGCATGAGGGACGAGACCGGGCGCGTGACGTGGTTCGCCGGCGCCGCCCCCAGCGGATGCGGGAAAACGACCACCGCGATGGCGGGGACGGACTTCGTGGGCGACGACCTGGCCCAGATGTGGATCGCCGAGGACGGCACCTGCCGGGCCATCAATCCCGAGCAGGGGATCTTCGGCATCGTCGCCGACGTCAACCGCGAGGGCGACCCCTACCTGATGAAGTGCCTGCGCGAGGAAGGCACCGAGGTCATCTGGACCAACGTCCTCATCGATGACAAGGGCGTGCCGCACTGGACGGGCAACGGCGAGCCGCATCCGGACAAGGGCTTCAACTTCCAGGGCGAGTGGCACAAGGGCAAGACCGACGCGGAGGGCAACGAGATCCCCATCTCCCACCCCAACGCCCGCTGCACCCTGCGCAACACCGCGATCGAGAACTACAACCCCGCGACGGGCGAATCGCCCGAGGGGGCGACGATCAGGGTCATCACCTATTCAGGCCGCGACGCGGACACCATGCCCCCCGTGTGGGTGGGACGGAACTCCGATCACGGCGTGGTGATCGGCGCTTCGGTCGTCTCGGCGGCGACGGCGACGGAGGTCGGCGTCACCGGCGTCAAGCGCCAGCCCTGGGCCAACGCACCCTTCATCCCCGGCGCGCTGGCCGACTACATGCGCTCGCAGTTCGAGTTCTACGGCAACGAGAAGTTCACGGACGAGGGTCGCCCGATCCTCGCCGGACTGAATTACTTCCTCACCGATGAAGCGCGCGGGGGCACGACGAGCAAACTGCTCGGCGAGAAGCGCGATGTCAAGGTCTGGCTGAGCTGGCTGGCCGAGCGCGCCCACGACGACGTCGAAGCCATCGAGACGCCCATCGGCTTCATCCCGATGTACGAAGACCTCAAGCGCCTGTTCAAATCGGTGATCGACAAGGACTACCCGCGCGAGCTGTATGACAAGCAGTTCTCGCTCTACATCGACAACATCCGGAAGCGCATCGACCTCCAGCGCGAGGCGTTCGGCAAGGAGGAGAACCTGCCGGAGAAGCTCTTCGAGGTGTACGATGAGTGGAGCCGCGGGCTGGCCGTGCTGAAGGAGAAGTACGGCCCGATCGTCACGCCCGAGCAGCTCATCGAGGCGGACGAGCTGATCCACGCCGCGCACTGACGCGAACGAAGCACGACCCGAGAGCACGCCCCGCCCCCCGACACCGCGCGGGGGCGTTTTCATTGCCGGTGATGCGCGCGCCAGATCGACTTCAGCTCCTCCCGCGGCGCGAGCCGCGCCTCCGTGGCCGCGATCATGTCGAATGTCGCCGGGTCGCGGTTCGTGGCGTGATACCACGCCAGCAGTGCCCCGCGCCCCCAGCGGGCGTCGACCAGCGCGATCAGCGCATCACCGAAGTGGTACGTCCCGAGCATGTACCGCAGCGTGTCTTCGGATTCGAGCAGGTGATCGGCGCGCATGCCGGCGTAGGCGCGCTTCACGTATTCGCCCTGGGCGCGCCAGTTGAAGAGCAGAACCTCTTCGAGCGGCCAGGGCTCGTCGTAGCGCGGCCGGCGCCCGCGCATCGGCAGCTCGACGCCCGGGAACAGCTCCCGCATGGCCAGGTCCGCCACGCCCTCCGCGAGCGGCCGATTCGTGTGCGGCAGCACCGCGTGCGTCAGCTCGTGGGCGAGCACCGGCTCGAGGAAGGGTGAAGTCAGCAGCCGCGCGGTGATCTCGTGGCGGATCCCGCGCTCCTGCCGATCCCAGAACCAGATCAGCGTCCGGGCCGGCGAAGGCACCCGCTCGCCCGGCGGCAGAATCTCCACGAAGATCGTCCGGTGATCGGGATCCTCCCACGCCTCGGCATCCGCCCATTCGATCACGCGGTCGAGGATGGTTTCGTACGTCTTCTTCACGCGTTCGAGCTGTTCCGGTTCGAGGCCGAGATCGCGCCCGTGGAAGCGGAACCGCCTCGACTGAAAGAGAATGTCCGACTCATCGCCGGCGCGGCGGCGGTCGATGACGGCCAGATAGTCGTGCGCGATGAAGTGACGCGCCGGTTCGTCGAAGCGCACGATCCACTCGTTCTCATCCGCCGCGTCGACGGCGAGAAGGATCATCTCCGCCTCGTCCAGCCGATCCTGCGCGATGAGGTCGATGGCGCGCTCGAGCTGAGCATCTTCATCATCGACGCCGGCGCGGGGCGGCGTCGCGCCGCCATCGATCGACGTCGGGGCGCAGGCCCCGAGGCACAGAAGCGCAACGGCGATGAGCGGATCCCGCGCCGCTGACGGAAGGGGGCGTGAGCGTGGGGATGAACGGCGGCCGGTCATCTCCGATTCCTCCGTGCTCCTCAGTCCTCAGGCGCGTTCCTGATGCAGGGCGATGCGGAACGCCTGAAGGCGCGGCCTGAACACGCCGGCCCGCAGGGCCGGGTCGTCGTGCATGATCGCCTCCGCCGCGCTGCGATCCGCGGCGCGGAGGATGATGATCCCGACGTGCGGCTTCTCCGTGGTTCGCCCGGCGAGGACGACGATGCCCGCTTCGGTCAGCCGGGCCAGGTACGCGGCGTGCTCTTCGACCGCCTCCGCCTCCGTGTCGGTGGGCTGGTCCACCATCCCCGCGCGAGTTGGCTCGAGGAAGCAGATGAACTCGTTCCCGTCGGGCATGGGCGCATGGTAACGACATCTGCACATGTCCACACTGGCGCATGCGCACAGGGCGTGGGGCGGGTCGGCGACGATGGGGGAGATGACGGCTGATGCGCGTTCCGGGGGCGTGCGACGCTGCACGCGGCTCCGCGCCCGGCTGCCTCCCCTCCGTCGCTTCGTCGCTACACTTCCCCCATGCGCACCTTCCGCAGCGACAACAACGCCGGCCTGTGCCCCGAGGCGATGGCGGCGCTGATCGAGGCCAACGACGGCGTCCATCGCATCGGCTACGGCGACGACGAGCTCACCGCCGCCGCGGTCGACGCCTTCCGCGACCTCTTCGGCCCGGACACGGCGGTGTTCTTCGTCGCCACGGGGACGGCGGGGAACCTCCTCGCCGCCGCCTCGCTCCTCGAGCCGTGGGAGGAGGTCATCTGCCATCACTTCAGCCACTTCAACGAGGATGAATCGACGGGCCCGGAGCGGATCGCCCACTGCCGGGTCGTCACCCTGACCAGCGCCGACGGGTCGAGCAGGATGTCGCCGGACGACCTGCGCCGCGCCGCCCGCAAGTCGCGCGGCGATGTGCATCAACCCCAGCCCGGGCTCGTCACGTTCACGAACGCCACGGAGATGGGGGAGGTGTACACGCCGGAGGAGACGCGCGAGCTGTGCACGACCGCGCGCGAGCTGGGCTATCGCGTGCATCTGGACGGGGCGCGCTTCGCCAACGCGGTGGCCGCCCTCGACTGCGATCCCCGCGAACTGGCCAACGATGCGGGCGTCGACGCCCTGACCTTCGGCGGGACGAAGAACGGCCTGGCCAACTCCGAGGCCGTGCTGTTCTTCCCGCAGGGCGACGGATCGGCGTACCGGCGCGCGGTGCACGCCTTTCCCTATCATCGCAAGGCCACGGGGCATCTCCTTTCCAAGCACCGGTTCACCAGCGCGCCGCTCGCGGCGACGCTGCGCGACGGGATCTGGCTGAGGCACGCCGCGCACGCGAACGCGATGGCGGCTCTTCTCGCCGACGGCCTGCGTGAGCTGGGCCTCGAGCTCGCCGCGCCCGTGCAGGCCAACGAGATCTTCGCGCATTTCCCCGATGCCGTCCACGCGGCGCTGCAGAAGGCGGGGCACGCCTACTACCCCGTCTCCGATCCCGCGAAGCGGCTGTACCGGCTGGTGGCGAGCTTCGACACGCAGCCGGAGGACGTGGCGGCCCTGCTCGCCGACGCGAAGGCCGCGATGGGCCGATAACACGCGCACCTGACGCCGACGGGTCCGATCCGATCGCGTCGTCGCCCCCGCGGGGCAGCGGCGCCGGGTCGATGAATTGCGCCGCTTTTGCCGTTCGTGAAGTCAACTCGCCCCCCGGTTGGGCCGATCGAGAGGAGAGAGATCACCGACACCAACGTGCGGGCCGTCATCGGCTTGCCCTGTTGCGAGGACTCGCATGAACCTGTTCGAGAAAGATGTTCTGACCACGGGGGAGGTTGCGAAGATCTGCAACGTCGCCTCGCGCACGGTGAGCAAGTGGTTCGACTCGGGGCAGTTGCGCGGCTATCGCATTCCCGGCTCCAAGGACCGGCGCATTCCCGTCTCGAGTCTGATCCGCTTCATGAAGAGCCACGGGATTCCCCTCGACGGGCTGATGAGCGGCAACACCCGCGTGCTCATCGTCGACCAGGACGAGGAGGTGGGCGAGAAGCTGAGGGAGATCCTCACCGGCCAGACGAACTACGACGTCCGGGTGGCGGACAACGCCTTCCTCGCCGGCGTCGAGTGCGAACGCTTCCGCCCCCACGTGATGCTGCTGGACATTCACCTCGCCGATGCCGGCGGCCAGTCGGTCTGCCGGACGATCCGCGGCAACGACGACCTTCAGGTCACGAAGATCGTGGCGATGAGCGGCAAGCTCACGGACGGGCAGGTCGCCTCGCTCACACACCAGGGCTTCGACGGGGCGCTGCGCAAGCCGTTCTCGGTCCGCCAGGTGATCGAGGCGGTCGAGGGCGCCCACGCCGTCGTCTATTGAATCGCCCCCGTCCATATATCCGAATTCATCCACCGCAACAGCCTGCCTCGCCTCCGGGGCAGGCTGAGTGCCTGTCTGGAAGTGTTCGATTTGCGACGCCTCCCCGCCGCGGTCCGATCGTATGATGGACGCGGGCGGCCGACGGCCGCTCGGCGCGGATGATCAGCGATGCCCCAGGGTGAAGGAAAGACCGTGTTCGTGGACCGCGAGGCGAGCCTGCCGCCCCCGCCGCCCGGCGTGCGCTACGTCCGCGTGCCGCGCGGGAAGCTCGTCATCGCCGACGACGACGTGCGGCAGCGGGTGGATGAGGTCTTTCACTGGCCGATGATCATCCTCGCCCTGGCGATCCTGCCCCTGTTCCTCATCGAGTTCATTCAGCAGCCGACGGGCTGGCTGCGGTGGGCGGTGGACATCGGCTTCGCGATCATCTGGCTGGCGTTCCTCGTCGAGTTCGTGATCAAGGTCTCGATCGCCGAATCGCGGTTCCAGTACTGCCGGCGGAACTGGATCGACATCGTCATCATTTTTCTGCCCGCCCTGCGCATCTTCCGGATCGCCCGGCTGGCCCGCACGTCGCGGCTGTTCCGGCTCCGCGGCGTGGGGATGAAGTTCGGCCGGCATGTCTTCACCGTCATCCTCGGCCTGGAAACCACCGAGCGGCTGCTGGAGCGCGTGGGCGTCCGCCTGCATGACGACCGCAAGGACCCGCGGCGGATGACGCGCTACGAACTGATCGACGAGGTGAAGCAGCGGCGCAAGGAGGTCGACGCCTGGCAGGCCTGGCACGAGGCGCTGCAGGAACACACCGCCGTCGCGGGCGGAAGGCCGCTGCCTCCGCCTCCCGAGCCCCCTCGGCCGGCCGAGTTCCGCGAGGCGGACGTGATCGCCGAGGCCACCGACGACGGCGCCGGAGAGGCGGCCGAACCGGACGGGGAGAGCGACCAACTGAGACGGTCCTCCGTCTCCGCGGGGATGGACTCGGCCGCCGACCCCGCCTGAGATCCGCGCCGCGGCCGCCGGCCAGCTCTCTACAATCCCCCGATGCGGATCGCCCTGGCCCAGCTCAACCCGACGGTCGGCGATGTCGCGGGCAACGCCCGTCTCGTCTGCGAGGCGATCGACGAGGCGCGCCGCCACGAGGCCGACCTGCTCCTCACGCCCGAGATGATGCTGATGGGCTATCCGCCCCGCGATCTGATCTTCCGCGCCGGGGCGGTCGAGGATGCGGAAGCCGCGGTGCAGGTCATTGCTCGGCACGCCGGCGAGATGACCGTCATCGCCGGTCATCCCCGCCGATGCCGCGACAACGTCCGCACCGTCCGCAACAGCGCTTCCGTCTGCCGCGCCGGCGAGGTTCTGGCCGTGTACGACAAGCGGCTTCTGCCCGGCTACGACATCTTCGACGAGGACCGGTATTTCGATCCGGGCGGCGGGCCGTGCGTCGTCGAAGTCGCGGGCCGGCGGGTCGGCGTGCTCATCTGCGAGGATCTCTGGCGGGCCGGCGATGTCGTCACCGAACGCGACTACCCCATCGACCCGGCCGGGGAGCTGACCGCGATGGGCTGTGATCTCCTCGTCGCCCTCAACGCCAGCCCGTTCATCCAGGGCAAGTACCGGGTGCATCTGGATCTGCTGCGGGAGGCGGCGGCGCGGTGCGACCGGCCCATCGCCATCGTCAACCAGGTCGGCGGCAACGATGATCTCATCTTCGACGGCCGCTCGCTGATGATGCGCCCCGACGGCGGGATCTGTCTGTCGCTGCCCGGCTGGGTCCCGGCGGTGAAGACGGTCGATCTCGGGGACGACGCGGCCGGCGAACTGTGGCCGACGATCGTCCCCGAGCGCGAGCTGTTCGAGGCGCTCGCCCTCGGCGTGCGCGATTACTGTCGCAAGACGGGCAACGCGGACGTGCTCATCGGCCTTTCCGGGGGCATCGATTCGGCGCTGGTGGCGGTCATCGCCGCCGCCGCGGTGGGGCCGGAGCACGTCCGCGGCGTGATGATGCCCACGCGCTACTCCTCGCCGGGCTCGGTGGCCGACGCCCGCGCGCTGGCCGACAACCTCGGCCTGGCCGATGCCGTGCAGGTGAATATCGAAACCGCGTACGAGCAGATGCGGGGCCTGCTCGCGCCGCGCCTCGGCGAGCGGCTCGAGGGCGTGCCCGACGAGAACATCCAGTCACGCCTGCGCGGCATCATCCTGATGGCGTTCTCCAATGCCACCGGGGCGCTCGTCCTCGCCACCGGCAACAAGTCCGAGCTGTCCGTGGGATACGCGACGCTGTACGGCGACATGTGCGGCGCCCTGGCCGTGCTCGGCGATGTCGTCAAGACGAAGGTCTATTCCCTGGCGCGCTGGATCAACGACAATCACGCCGCGTGCGGCTTCGCGCGCCCGCCCATTCCGGAGAGCACGATCACCAAGCCCCCGTCGGCGGAGCTGCGCCCCGATCAGACCGATCAGGACAGCCTCCCGCCGTACGATGTTCTTGATGAGATCATCGACCGGTACGTCGATCGCGAGGAGTCGGTGCAGCGCATCATCGAGATGACGGGCATCGCGCGCGAGACGGTCGAGTCGTTTGCGCGGCTGATCGATCGCAGCCAGTACAAGCGCGAGCAGGCGGCGCTGGTGCTGAAGGTGACGCAGCGCGCCTTCGGCCGCGGCCGCCCCATGCCCGTCGTCATGCGCCAGACCACCTGCGACTGATCGGTCCCCCGGAAACGCGGGACGATAAGTACTCCGGAAAAGAGTGACGGTTCCTGTTAAGGTCCATCACTGGCTTCGGACGTATGCGCGACTGGATCGCAATTCGGAGTATCTCAGGATCCTGATCCCGCTGATCATGCATCCAAGAAACAGCAATAGACCAGCCACGCAGGGGCCGGCGATCATCGGCGCGATCGCGCTGAGGTCACGAATCGGATTGACCCCGATCGCGACGGTGTACGGCGACAACACACGCCCATTGCCCGCTGCCGCACGGAGCGTGTATCGTCCCGGACGGCCGATCGAGAAGCAGCCGATCGACCGGCCGCTGAACGCTGGTATGTTGTACTCAGTCTCACCGGTGTAGGCCATCATTGACAGGACCTTGCCATCGGGGGTGACGAGTTCGCACTTTGGATCGGGCTCGAGTGTGCTCGCGCGGTACGTTGTGCCCTTGTGCTTGCTGACCGGCTCGAAGAAGACGGTGTATGTCGTTGGAGCGTTGAGCGTCACCTCGACCTCGCCCGGAACGACCACCCGCGTGAACGAGCGGACCTGGGACGCGAGCGAGAAGAGCGTATATGCCATCGTCCCGATCCCCAGCAGGAGACCGGTGAGGATGAGCGCCACAGGCAGGCACCACCGCCTGACGGACCAGACTGAGGGGTGTCGGTCTTCCGGCCAGTGCTCTCCGAGGTTTCGTGCGCCACTTCCGATGACTCGATGACTCCGCTGGGAAAGAGGGACGGTTCTTGCTTTCTGGGCCGCTGGCGGCGCGGCCGCGCCTCGCATCACCCTCCCGCGTAATGCCGCGCCGTCGCGCGGGCGGTGTCGGCGATGGCCCGGCGCAGTGCCGGCGGCTCGCGGACGACGGCCTGGTCGCCGTAGCCGAGGACCCACCACTTGATCTCGTTGAGGCCGTTGACGCGGAAGCGCATCTGACAGGAGCCGTCGGCGCGGAAGGTCGTTTCCTGCGTGCGGTGCCAGCAGACATCGGCGGCGTTGCGGGCCACGAGCGGCGAGAAGTCGATCACCACATCGTACTTCTCGCCCTCCGGCATCACGCCCCACGCGTCGTCCAGGTGCGCATGGATGTTGAACGGGCGGGGGGCGAAGTCGCGCTCCGTCGCCTCCAGCTCCCGGAAGCGCGAGAGCTTGAGCGCCCGCACCGCGCCGACTGGTTCGCAGAACGCGAGGACGTACCAGGATCGCCGCCGGAAGTGCAGGTGCAGGGGATGAAGATCGAGTTCGACGAAGCCGTCGGCCGGGCCGGCGTCGTACACCGCCCGGCAGATCTTCCGCTCGCCGATCGCGTATTGCAGCGTGCGGTAATGCTGCTCATCATCGGCCGAGAGGCTCACCTGCCCGGAGGCGATGCTGACCTGGTTCATGAGATCGTCGTAGACCATCCGCGTGGCCTCGGGCAGGCGTGTCATGAGCCGGTCGATGGCCTGGATGGCGGGGCGGAGGACGGGCTGATCGGACATCGCGCGGGCGACCTTCGCGATGAGCATGAGCGAGAGGCTCTCGGCCACGCCCAGGCGCAGGGGCGTGGTCGAGTAGTCGTCGCCGATGGCGTAGCCCCGCCCCGGCCGGCGGGCGATGGGCACCCCGGCGTGCTCGAGGGTGGAGATGTCGCGGAACACGGTGCGGCGGCTGACGTTCAACTGCCGCGCCAACTGCTTCACCGTCCGCGCCTGCCCGCCCTGCACGAGGTGGGTGAGGCGGATGAGGCGGAGGACGCGGGCGCTGACGAGATTGGCCGGTGCTCCGGCGACATGGGACGGCCCGGTCGGCTGTGTCGTCTCGGACATGGTGCCCCCCTCGAGAGGGATTCCCATCGAACCCGCCCCGCCGGTCAGTCCGTCGGCGGCGGGGTGATGGTGAGGTTGATGACCGGCGGGTCGGGCGAACCGCCCACCGTGGCCCGCACGAACTCGGCCGTGTCGTCGGACCGCAGCGCCATGAAATACGTCACGGGCTTCTCGGTGATGCGCGCCTCGCGGTCGCGCGACTTGAGATGAAGGACGGCGAACACCACCGCCTCCCCCGATTCGATCCTCTGCGCCAGCTCGTCGGTGACGGTGACGGTGACATCGCGCAACTGCTTGGGCTCCAGCTCCACGCGCTCGTGATCCTCGTGGGGCCCGGCGATGAGCACCCGAACCGGGTAGTCCAGCTCCATCGCTCGGATGCGCGAGCGGATGGTGAAGCTGATCTTGACGCGTGGGGGATCGATCTGGACCTCGCCGTCGGCGGGCAGGCCCGCGGAGAGGCGGACCGGCACGTCCTCCAGCGTGTGACGCGTGCCGGGGGCGAGCCGCTCCAGTTGCCGGGGCGGAACCACCGGCTCGACGGTCAGGTCCGAGCCGTAGAGCGGCCGGTCGCGGCCGCGCATGCGCACCGTCACCTGCGCCGGCTCGACGACCACGTCATCGGCCTCGACGCCGGGCAGGGGCAGGACGAGGGCCGGCGAGGCCACCATCTCGTCGATCTCCAGCTCCCGGGTGCTGGGATCGGAGGAGAGGATGGTGATCCCCGTGGCCTGCACCTGGGGGTGCTCGCTGAGCAGTTGGGTGAGATCGAGGCGCTGCCGGCCGACCTCGGCGGGGACGGGCACGGAGAGCCGGCGGCCCTTGATGGCCAGTTCGGCGTTGCGGATGGCCCGCGCGGACCCTTCCGCCTCGAGGGCCACGGAGAGCGTGGCCGGCTCGATGAGCCAGTCCTCCGGCTCCACCCCGGCCACCACGAACTCCAGACGCGTGTGCAGCGTGCCCGTGACGCGGGTCTCCCCGGCCGCCCAGTACCAGATGAGGACGGTGACCGCGGCGATGATCAGCCAGGTCCAGATGTCGTTGCGCGTGGTCACGGGCGTGGGCGCCTCCGTCATGCCGCCTGCATCTTGTCTTTGGTCTGCTTCTCGTCCCGGTCGGACGGTTCGGGCGTGCTCTTCTCGCCGGATGGTTCGTCGGAGACGGCCAGTCTTCGGGCGAGTGCGGCGCGGAATGCCTCGCGCGGGATCTTGCGCTCCAGCCGGCCGTGCTCGGCGATGCTGATCGCCCCCGTCTCCTCGCTGACGATGATGACCACGCAGTCGGCTTCGAGGGAGAGGCCGGCCGCGGCGCGGTGGCGGGAGCCGAACTCCGGGCCCAGCACGCCGTCCTCCGCCAGCGGGAACTGCACCCCGGCGGCGAGAATCTGATCGCCCCGGATGATCGTCCCCAGATCGTGCAGCGGGCTGTTGGGCCAGAAAATGGACTCCAGCAGCCGGGCGCTGACGTCGGCGTTGATGCGGATGCCGCTCTCGATGAGCCCGCCCAGCCGCGCGCTGCGCTCGATCGCGATGAGGGCGCCGAACTGGCTCTTGCTGAGGAAGATCACCGCCTCGCTGACGGAGTCGACCACGCCGTGCATCTGGCTTCGGGCGGCCCGGAAGGACCAGGCGTGCCCGAGGCGGATCATCGCCTGCCGCAGCTCCGGCTGGAAGACGACGATGAGCAGGATGGCCACCACGGTCAGGAACTTGTCGTAAATGAAGTTGAGCCGGGCGAAGGCGTCGGTGGCTTCGCCCAGCACGCGGACGGCGAGGGTGCCCACCACGAGGAGGACGGCGAAGCCCTTGATGATCCCCGCCCCCCGCGTGCCTTTCAGGAACCGGACGACGATCGTCACGCACAGCCCGATCACAAGCAGCTCGATGGCGACCTGCCACGGCTCGTATCCTCGGATCAACTGTTCCAGGTTGTTCAGCATGCCCTGCTCAGCTCAACCGCATCGGAGAGGATCTCTGTGAAGTATACCGGCCCGCGCGAGCCATGGGCCGCCAAATCGCAGGATGACGGCGGGTGCGGCGCCGATCGCGCCGCGGCGGGGCGAAGGCGCGCCCCGACGCCGTGCGTTGCCCCGACTCCTGCCCTACGATCACGGCATGTCCCGATTCGGCACGTCGTACCAGATCGCGCGGTCCACCGGTCACTGCGCCGCGACCGGCGAGCGGCTCGAGCCCGGCTCGGTCTGCATCGCCTGCCTGTGCGAGCGCGAGGAGGATGAGGGGTTCGACCGCCTGGACTATTCGCTCCAGGCCTGGGAGAGCGGCAGCCGGCCGCCCCGGCTGTTCAGCTTCTGGCGCACGACCATCAGCCCGCCGGACGATCGGCGGAAGCTGCTCGTCGACGACGAGGTGCTCATGGACCTGTTTGAGCGTCTGGCCGATGACGAGCGGCCGCAGCGGGCGGCCTTCCGCTTCGTGCTCGCCCTGATCCTGATGCGCAAGCGGATGCTGCGCTTCGTCGGCCGCAAGGGCGGCGGCGAGGGAGAGCAGGAGTGGTGGCTGATGCGCCCCCGGGGAGAAGGCTCCGATCGGCCGCCCCTGGAGGTCCTCAATCCCCGCCTCACCGACGATGATGTGCGGGAGCTGACGGCCCAGCTCGGCGAGGTCCTGCACGGCGATTTCTGAGCGCGAATGCGCGCCGCCCCGCGCGTGTCTCTGCCACCGACCGGGCCGAATCGGAATGATGGTGTCCCATGCGAGCGACGGCGTGCGAGAAGCGGATCGAAGAGGAAGCCAGGTCTCGTTCGCACGGCAACGGCGCGGCAGTCCTCGCATCGGTGATGCTGCTCGCCGCCGGTTCGTGCGCGCCCGACGCGACGCGGGCGAGGCCCGCTCCCGCGCCGGCGGAGCCGCCGGACGCGCCGGCGGTGGTCGCCCTGATCGAGGCGCACAATCGTCGCCTCGATTCGCTCTCGAAGTTCTGGTCCCGTGGAGTCCTCGAGTTCTGCTGGGTCGATGACGAGGGCGACGAGCACATCGAGCCGCAGGTGAATGCCCGGCTGTGGCTGGATCTGCCCCGGCGAACGGCGCTGCGGGCCGCCAAGCTTGACGAGGTCCTCTTCTGGCTCGGCTCCGATCCCGAGCATTACTGGATGTTCGACCTGATGGGGGAGGAGACGGTGCTCTACGTCGGCCGGCACGCCGAACGGCCCGACGCGCGGCGAAACCCGCTGCTCGTCCGTCCGCTCGCGCTGGTCGACCTGCTGGGCCTGACGCCGATCCCCGTGCCCGGGGGCGACGATGTCCCGGCCGGGTCGTCCGGGTGGTTCTCGTTCGATGCCAAGCGCGATGCGTGCGCCATCAGAACGCAGGGGGCGGGGGGGCCGATCCGCGTCTTTCTCGATCGCCACGGCGGTCTGCCGGTCCGGGTCGAGACGCTGTCCCGCGACGGTGAGGTGCTGCTCTTCAGCGAGCTGGGGCGGTACGCGTCGGTTCCGATCCGGGGCGTGGCGCGGGCGGGGCGGCCGAAGATGCCCACGCTGATCGATCTGGCCGACCCGGCGGACACGGTGTTCGTGAAGTTCGCGCTCGATCAGCCCTCTGGTGACATCGAGGGCCAGCCGTGGGATCGCATCTTCGCCCTCTCCCGCCTCCTCCAGGCGATGCGCCCCGATCGCATCGAGGGCGACCTGACGCCGTGAGCGCGCCGCGGCCGGGATCCCCCTGTTCCGGGAGGTCAGGCTCAACGGCCGCCGAGTCCAGACCGGCTCAACGATGAGCAGATTCTGCCCGTGCCGGAAGCGATCTCGGCGCTCGGAACTACTCCGGTATGTCCAGCGCGTTCACCAGCTCGCGAACGAGTGCCCAGGCCTGCTCAAACGGGATGAACTCCTCGTCGATCTGCTCCTCCAGCTTCTCATAGTCAGCGGATGCGCGCATTCTCGCTTCCTCGTCATAGGCTCGCTTCGTCACCTGAATCTCACGGACGGCAGCTTTCTCGATCAGGAACCGCGATATCTTGACCAGAGCCAATCGGGCTCCGCTGGCTCGGTAGTACCGCGCGATGTCGAAGACATCCTGGCGACGATGTCTCTTGCGCGGCCTCTGCTGGAGAATCGAACGCAGTTTCTCGGCGAGGATATCTTCCAGAGTGCAGACGGTCAGTTGCGATCGCCGTCCGGGGTCCAGGGAAACGGCCTGGGTTTCGCAGACCTTGTCGTTGAGTGAGATCTCGAGTTTGACGACCTGCGGGATGCTGCCCTGGTATGACTCGAAACCAGCGTAGAATCGATCGCCGGGAAGCTGGTAGGCAACCGTCAGGCTGTAGGTGGGAGTTGTCGAACCTGGCCGGCGTGGAGGATTCCTGCGCACGCGCTGGACGCGCATCTTCACGGCGTGCTGACTCTCGGCGCGACTGATTGCTTGGGCAACCAGGGCTTCGATCGTCTCTTCGTCGTCCTGGACGGACGCATCGGCGGTAAAATCCAGATCGATCGTACTCCGCGGACTTCCGTAGACGAAGCGCAACGCGTTCCCGCCTTTGAAACTCAGGTGTTTGCCAATCAGGGCCGCGCCGATGCAGTCGAGAACGACGTACTGAACGAACCTGTCCCGCGCTTCAAAGGCGGTGACCCTGTTCAGTCGACGCCAGCGCTCGAGCTCGCCGAGAGATATGGGGTAACGCCTGTTCTCCACGCCTATTCCTGATCCAGCTCGTCGAGGAGCGATGAGGGCACATTCAGCGAGAGGCTCCACTCCTCGGAGAACTCTGAACTGAACGGTTCGCTCGGATGCAGCTTCATCGAGCTTCCTCTCCGGAGGTTCCTCTTCCACTGGCCGAATCTCGGGTGCGGAAGGTCAAGCCGCTCGCACAGGAAACCGACGCGCTGACGCATCAGCGGACTGTCGAACTTCTCCGCGTAGTCCGTGAGACGATCGAGATCGACATCATCCCTGGCGCGAGCCCATGCTTGAAAGACAACCGTGATCCCGCCTGACTTGTCCGGTCTGCGGATCGCGTCAAGGAGAGTTCTTTCAGAATCCGTCACGTAGATCGGCAGCGCACGCGCGTAGTCGATGGTGGTGCCGAAGTCATAGGCCGCATCGGATTGCGTCCAGATGACGCTTCTCTCCTCGACCGATCTTGGCCGGCGTGGTCTGGGCCACTCGATGTCGGTCCATTCCTCGGGTGTCGTTCCGAGCGGCAGACGTCCGCCTCGGGAGGAGTAGCTGGTCGCGGAAATGGACCGAGGGATTTCGTCTGTGAGGCGGTGCCTGGCGAGGGCGGTGAGGTGGCTGAACACGGCCCAGGGGTGGGCTTCCTGGATGATCTCCTCCTCCGAGACAGCAAGGATGCTGGCAAACGCCGCCTGCACCGTGTACACACCCTGCACGCCCTCGATCGGCGCAAGATCGCCGGCGTTCAGCAGGTGCCTGATGACAGCGGCGGCGCGGTCGGAGTCGGGCAGCGGCGCGCCGGCTCCGTGAGAGGCTCGACGACACAGCAACAGAATCCGCCAGTCGGCGACCACGCGGCGTCGCTCACGTGCAAGCAGTCGGATGGATTGAGACGCGAGTGTCTTGGTCCACATCGGCGGGCTCGGTGTCTAGAGCAGGATTGGGGATTCTTGTCCAGAATCTCCGAACGTCTTCCGATGGCCTTGGATTGAGACGATTTTTCGTGTTGAGAGCGAAAACTGGCTCAAAGATACTTGGTACTGTCCTGAGGACAGTACCAAGTATCTTGAGGGCTGTCAAGCACAAAATCCTAGATTGATTAGAAAATCCGCCCGGTATTGCCAAACAACCCGATGCCTCGGCCACAAACACGGATTAAATACCGAACAAATGGCCCTGTTGACCTCCCGTCCAAAACGGGCTTCAAAGCGATCCTCTCCCCGCACGACAGGCGGAGGTGTGCGAATCCGCCCCAACCCGCCTCGCCATCACCGCCCGCGCGAACTGCTACCATCACAGAGTGGCCCTACGAGCGCGATTGCCGTCAACGAGCGCCCTCGCATTCGTTGCGACGGCGATTACCTTGATCTGCAGCAACTCGACGGCTTCGCCGGCGCCGTCGGATGTCCTGCTGGGCGCTTCCAGTGGGGAGCACCTCTGGTTCGTTGCCGAGGCGGGCGATGGGGACGAGAGCGTACGGCTGTGCCATCACGCGCTGGCGATGGCGGGGCCCTACGCGGACGCCCTGATGGTGTTGCCCCGCCGGCCGGAGGCGATCGCGGCGTGGGAGGACGAGGTGTTCCTCGTCTTCGCCCCTCAGCCGTCGGGTCGGCCGCAGCCGCGCGAGGTGTACCGGCTGCGCGCCGTTCCCAGCCCGGTGCACGAGGGATATCTCGCCGAGCCTGCCGATCGTCTGGAGGTGCTCGATTCCCTGCCGGGGGAGGGGAAGCTGGCGGGGATTGTCGGCAGCGCGAGGGGGCCGGTGGCGCTGCTGGTGCCGCCGCAGCGGGCCGAATCGGGCGTGACGGCATCCTCGGAGGCGGCCGCGGCGGAGCCGATCCTCCAGGCGCCCCGCCTCCTGCGCTGGACGGGCGGCCGATGGGCCGCCCTCGAGCTGCCCGCCGGGGCGGCCCTGACCGGCCCCTGCCGGCTCGCCGTCGGAGGGGTCGGCGGCGAGCTGATCTTCATCCTCGCCGGCGCCGGGGCCGCCGACGATGACGCCGGTACGCTCCACCTCCGCCGCCCGGACGGCAGATGGACCTCGCGGACGGTCAGCCTTGAGCCGGGGCGCGTTCGATCGTTCACCCGCGTGGACGGCCAGGTGCTGGCGGTGATCGCTTCGGCCCGCGATGAGCGCTGCAGGCTGGCCTATCTGAGGCCGAACTTGGTTCTTCCGCTGTCGGAGTTCTCCCGGCCGGGCCTGCCCTGGACGGTGCTGGGGATGCGGGACGGCCCGCGGATCGTCACCGCCCGCCGCGCCGAGGACGCGGCCATCCGGCCGGTGGACGCGATGACCGGCGAGCTGGATGAGCGGCGGACTCTGACCCGACCGCCGGCGAACGCGATGAGCATCCTCCGGATGCCGTTTCTCCTGGCGATCACCATCCTCGTCCTCGCGATCGTGATCCGCTACCGACCGGGCGCGCGGGCGCCGGTCAGCCTGCCGGGCGAGCTGGCTGCGCTGCCGCCGACGATCCGACTCACCGCGGTGGCGATCGATCTGGTTCCCGGGGGCCTGGTGGCGATGCTGCTGCTGTCCTGCCGGCCCGGGGAGCTGTTCGGCCTGCCGTTCATGGCCACGACCTTCGAGGCGTCACTGCCCTACCTCGTGATGATCTCGGTCACCATCCTGCACAGCGTGGTCGGCGAGCTGATCTGGCGGCGGACGATCGGGAAGGCGATGGTCGGCGCCCGGCTCTGGCCGATCGACGGTCGTCCGCTCCCGGCGGGGCGAATCCTCCTCCGCAATCTTCTGAAGCTGCTGATCCTCCTCATTCCCCCGCTGGCGATCCTGGCGCTGATGGACCCCAATCTGCAGGGGCTGAACGATCTGGTCGGACGAACGATAGTGGTCCGCCCGCGGGAGGAGACGGAGGAGGAGCCCAACGACCGATAACGCGCAGGATTCAACCCCGTCCGGGGGCGGGGAATGCTGAAGTTGCGCTTCCGGCACGGCCGATAAGCGAATCGTCGGTGAATGGATTCACCGCGCCGTTGATCGTCCGACCCGCCGTCGGGTCAGGCTGAGAGGATCTCGCGTGGCCGACGATCAGAAGAGGGCGCCCGAGGAAGCGGGGGTTCCTTCGGACGGCACGGACGCCGTTGTGGAAGGCGCCGAAGCTGTCGACCTGTCTTCGCGGGGCAATCTCTGGCAGGTTCCGGCGATCATCATCAGCCTCGCGCTCATCGCCGTCGGCCTCTTCGTGGGCGCCCGGCACGATGCGGAGATGGATTTCGACGGGGCGCTGGACCGCGTCGATCAGCTCATCGTGGCCCGGGAATTCGAGACCGCCCGGGCCCAGCTGGAGGACTTCATCGGCCCGCGGCTGGAGGAGGCGAGCCCGCTGCAGCAGGCTCGTTTTCAGCGCGCCACCGCGGACTGGATCGCGGCGGTGCAGGAGACGCGCGGGGCGAAATCGGAGGAAGGCAACCGCCTGATCGCGGAGAAGTACGCCGAAGCCGCATCGATGGGGGCCGCGCTCGATCCCCCGCGCCTGGAACGCTGGGCCAACGCCCTCATCGATCTCGGTGAGCTGGAGGAGGCCCGCCACCGGGTCACGGAGCTGGAGGCGCTGAGCGTGAGCGGCGAGTCGGGCCGGACCGCCCGCGCCTGCCGCAATCGCCTGCTCAGGCGGCTGGTGGACGCCAGCCTCGCCCGCGAAGAAATGTCGGAGGAGGCGAAGATGGCCGCGCTGGCCGAGTACCGCGAGGATTCGCTGGTCAGTGCGGCGGACGAGGCGTGGGCGATGGCCCGGCAGGCCGAGCTGCGCCTCGAGTCCGGCGACGCGGCCGACGCCGTCGCCCACCTGCTCGTGGACATGCGCCGCCTGGAGCGGACGGAGGAGCGCGTCGATCCCGCCGCGTGGGGCGAGCTGTATACCCTGCTCGCCCGGGGCTATTTCGCCCGGGGCCGCTACGACGACACGGAGTTCCATCTTCAGCGCGCTTTGGAGCAGTTCGAGGGGCCCGAGCCGGCGCGGGCCGATGCCCTGCTCCTCTTCGGCCGCCTGGCCGTGGCGCGGAATCAGCCGGAGCGTGCCCTGGAGTACTTCGATGCCGTGATCGGGGAGTATTCCGCCTCGCGGGCCCATCTGCCGGCCCTGCTCGCCCGGGCGGAGGTGCAGAGCATCATCGGTCGGCACGAGGCGAGCCTGGAGGACTTCCGTCAAATGCTCGAGCGGCTGCCCGAGGCGGCGGGGCGGGCGGACGTCACGCCGCGCCTCGTCGCCGCCCGCCTGGCCGATCGGCACGACGCGGCCCTCACCATCGGCCGGCTCCCCCTCGCCCTCGAGTATGTCTCGCTGGGCGAATCCCTCTTCGCGGCCGGCGACGTGCCCGTCGAGGTCCTCTATCGCATCGCCTCCACGTCCCGGCAGATCGCCGATGACATGATCGCCCGCGCGCGCAAGACCCCGGAGGGCGATCGGCGCCTGCGCCTGGACGAGATCGATCCGGCGGTGCGCTACCAGGCCCAGACCAAGTACGAGCAGGCCGGCGACTACTTCCTCCGGCACGCCCGCGCCCTGACCACCGTGCCGGAGGCGGACGCGGAGTGGGCCGAATCGCTCCGGCTCGCCGCGGACAGCTACGACCTCGCCGGCCGCCGGCAGAAGGCGATCCGTCACTTCCTCGAGTACATCGCCGGCTGTTCGGTGGACGATCCGAGGCGGGCGGAGGTGACCTACCGCCTCGCCGCGGCCTACGAGGCCGAGATGGACTACCAGTCCGCCGCCGAGTATTACGAGCAGGTCATCGCCGAGCACCCGCGAAGCGTGTACGGCACGCGGAGCCACGTTCCGCTCGCCCGCTGTTACGTGGCGCTGGAGCGCCGGCCGGAGGCGGTGCAGCAGTTGACGTCCATCGTCGACAACCGTCGGGGCGGGATGAGCCCCATCACCCCCGAGTCGCTCGACTACCGCGATGCCCTCTTCGAGCTGGGCGTCATTTCTCACGAAGCGGGCCAGTACCGGGAGGCGATCGAGCGGCTGGCCACCGCCGTGCAGCGCTACCGGGACGACGCGCGCATCAACGAGATGAAGTTCCGCCTCGCCGACAGCTACCGGCGTCTGGCCGGGTCACTGCGGGAGGAGGCGAAGGACACGCCCACCGCCTCGCCGGGCGAGCGAAGGGCGCTGGAGCAGCGCGCCGAGGCGCACTTCGAGTCGGCCCTGAGCCTGTTCGGGGAGGTCAGCCGCGGCTACGCCGATATGGATGAAGCGCGTCTCAACCGCCTTCAGCGCGACTTCGCCCGCTACGCGTCCCTCAATCGCGGGGACTGCGCCTTCGCGCTGGGACGCTATGCGGAGGCGGCCGAGTATTACGACCAGGCGGCGCGGAAGCACAGCGGCCATCACTGTTCGATGTACGCCCTGATCCAGATCGTCAACTGCTACGACCGGCTGGGGGATCGCGAGCGGGCCGACGTGGCCCATCATCGCGCCCTGGAGCATCTCAGCCGCCTCCCCGACGAGGCGTTCGCGGACCCGCAGGCCCTGCTGGACCGGGCGGCCTGGGAGCAGTGGCTGCGCAACCGCCCCCTGGGGCTGGTGCGGGGGCCGACCGACACCGGCCCGAACTGATCGTTCCTTTTTCTCCGACCGCGCGTCGGGAAAGGTGATTCATGTCCGAGACACACACGGCCACGCGGGACTGGGCGGAAGCGCTCATCGAGCTGCTGGAGCGTCAGGAGACGGTGGTGAACGAGCTGGCCGCCCTCGCCCGCCAGCAGGCCGAGCTCATCCGCCAGTCCCGAACCGACGCCCTGCTGGGGTTGCTCACGCGGCGCCAGCAGCTCATCGAGCGTTTCGCGGGCGCCCAGGACGAGCTGGGCCGGCTCACCGCCGATCTTGAACGCCGCCTCGAAACCGTCTCCGACGAGCAGCGGGAGCGCATCCAGATGCTGCTCACCGACATCAGCGGTCGGCTCGCGCAGGTCATGCAGCGCGACGAGGAGGACCAGCAGGTGCTGGAGGCGGCGCGGAATCGCACGAAGGACGAGCTGGCCGCGGTGGGCACCACCCGCCAGGCCCGCCGCGCCTACCTGGGCGGGCGCGGCCCGGAGAACCGTTTCGCCGATCGACGAGGTTGAGCTGTCATGAGTGTCGCCGTCCGTGAGCAGTCAACGAAGCCGGCGAAGTCGGCGGGAGAGCCCGCCGTCGCCGCCCGCATGTCCATCGACGATCTGCGCGATCTGATGCACGCGTTCAACCAGACCACCGAGCGCCTGGAGGCGACGCACACGGCGCTGCGGCAGGAGGTGGCGCGGCTGAAGGGCGAGCTGGCGGAGGCCAACGACCAGCTTCGCCGTTCCCGCTCCCTGGCCGCACTCGGGGAGATGGCCGCGGGCATCGCCCACGAGATCCGCAACCCGCTGGGTTCGATCCAGCTCTACGTGCAGATGCTGGGCGAAGATCTCGCCCACGACCCGGACCAGAGCAAGCTGTGCGAGAAGATCGGCCGGGCCGTGACGGGCCTCGACGCCATCGTGGGCGATGTGCTCCTCTTCGCCCGCGACATGTCCGTGCGGTGCGAGGAGATCAGCGCCGGTGAGCTGATCGACGCGAGTCTCCGCAGCGCCGAAGCGCTGCTCGCCTCCGCCGAGCTCGAGGTGCGCGTCGAGGTCCCCCACAACGGGTCCGGCACGCTGCACGCGGACCGCGGCCTGCTCACACAGGCGCTGGGGAACGTGATTCGCAATGCCGTCGAGGCGATGGCGGAAGCCGAATCACCCACCCCCCGGCTGGCGATCACCGCCGGGAAGAAGCGCGTCCGCTGTCCCGACGGCCGGCGCGGGCCGCGCCTCGTCATCGCCGTCGAGGATTCCGGGCCGGGCATTCCCGAGGAGGTCGTGCAGCGGATGTTCAATCCGTTTTTCACGACCCGGAAGACGGGCACGGGCTTGGGGCTGGCCATCGTGCATCGCATCGTCGACGCCCACGAAGGGCACATCACCGTCAGCAACGTTCCCTCCGGCGGGGCGCGGGTCGAACTCTGCCTGCCGCTGCGGCCCGATCGGGCGGGGCGGACCCGATCAGAACAGGAACCCCCGGCGGTCGAGACCGTCGCCGGCGCGGGCGAGCGAATCGCCCGCCCCGACGCCGCGACCGGTTCCCCGCCGACCACGGAAGGTGCAGCATGAGCAAGATTCTCGTCGTCGATGACAAGGAGATGATGCGCGACAGTGTCGCCACCACGCTGACGCGCAAAGGGCACGTCGTCACCACCGCCGGCGGAGGGAAGTCGGCCCTCGAGAAGATCGGCAAGCGGCGCTTCGACGCCGTCGTCACCGACCTCCAGATGCCGGAGATGAACGGCCTGGAGTTGCTCTCGGAGATCCGCCGGATCGACGAGCAGTTGCCGGTCATCTTCATGACCGCCTACGGGACGGTGGAGACGGCCGTGGCGGCGATGAAGGACGGCGCCTACGACTACATCACCAAGCCGTTCTCGGGCGATGAGCTTCTGGTGGCGGTGGCGCGGGCGATCGAGCATCGCCGGCTGGTGAACGAGAACCAGATTCTCCGCGCCGCCGGCTCGCCCGCGGGATCGCCGCCGCGCGGCCACGATCACGAGCTCATCGGCGGCGGGCCGGTCATGGGTCGCCTCCGCGAGCGGCTGAAGCGCATCGCCGACAGCCACGGCACGGTGATGATCAGCGGCGAATCCGGCTCGGGCAAGGAGGTCGCCGCCCGCTGGATTCACGAGCACAGCCCCCGCGCCGATCAGCCGTTCCTCGCCATCAACTGCGCCGCCCTCTCCACCAGCCTGCTCGAATCGGAACTGTTCGGACACGAGAAGGGCGCCTTCACCGGCGCCGATCGCCTGCGCAAGGGTCGCTTCGAACTCGCCGACGGCGGGACGCTTCTGCTCGATGAAATCAGCGAGATCGGGCCGTCCATCCAGGCCAAGCTGCTGCGGGTCCTTCAGGAGCAGAGCTTCGAGCGCGTGGGCTCCAGCCGCCCGATGGCCGTCGATGTCCGCGTGATCGCGACCACGAACCGCGACCTGCCCGCGGAGGTGGCGAAGGGCTCCTTCCGGCAGGATCTGTACTATCGCCTGAACGTGCTGCCGCTTCACATGCCGCCGCTGCGCGATCATCCGGAAGACCTGCGCGAGCTGATGGAGTATTTCCTCACCCGCGTCGGGCAGCGGGAGGGCAAGCCGGTCAAGGCGGTCGACGACGATGTCATCGACCTCTTCCGCCGATACGCCTGGCCCGGGAACGTGCGGGAGCTTCAGAACATCTGCGAGCGGGCGGCGGTGCTCACGGCCGGCGACACGCTCGGGTCGGCGATGATCGAGCCGTGGCTGTCCTCGCCGGCCGCGAGCGCGGCGGAGGCCGTGCTGGCCGCGCCGGCCACCAACGGCGAGGCGGGCGGCGGCCGAGCGCCCGGCCCCGCCCGGGCCGCGGCGAGCGTCGAGGCCAAACTCGACCCCTCAATCTCCGCCGGCCTCGTCTGCGACGGCCGCACCCGGCTGGAAGACATCGAGCGGCAGGCCATCCTCGCCACCCTCGAGCAGAACAACGGCCATCGGCTCCGCAGCGCCAAGGCCCTCGGCATCGGCGTCCGGACCCTGGGCCTCAAGCTCAAGAAATGGAAGGAGCAGCGTCTTGTCGCGGAAGCGGTCTGATCGGCGGCGCAGAACGTGCCCGAGCCGCGCGGCGGGGCGCAAGACCTGCGCGATGCCTCTCCCCGCGACGCCCGCGGCGTCGGCTGCGGTCCTCTGCGCCGCCCGGCCCGCCGTTTGCAGCCGTTCGGACGGACCTGTCCCCTCGGAGAGGCGGTCGGCATGATCGACGGCGTGACCAATGCGGACGCAATCCCGGTGCTGGAGCGGCTGATGCAGTTCACCGGCCGGCGACATCGGATCATCGCCCACAACATCGCCAACCTCGACACGCCGAACTTCCGGCCCGTCGACGTCTCCGTCGCGGATTTCCAGGCCCGGCTGGGGGAGGCCATCGACCGTCGGCGGGACGGGCACGCCAACGCCGGCGGCCCGCTTCAACTGCCCTCCTCACGCGGGGTGACGGTGACCGAAAGCGGCCTCGAACTCCATCCCACCCCCACGGGCGAGAACATCCTCTACCACGACCGCAACGACCGCAATCCCGAACGCATCATGCAGTCGCTGGTCGAGAACTTCATCACCTTCCGCACCGCGACCGACCTGCTCAAGAGCCGCTTCAATCTCATCACCACCGCGATCAGCGAACGCGTGTGAGGAGAAAGCTGAAAGAGTGAACGCTGAAAAGGAACCGCCGCAAGCCGCAACCGCGCAACCCTCCAACCCTCCAAGCCTCCAGGTCCCCAAGCCTCCAAGTCTTCAGGTCTTCAAGCCTCTCTTCCTCAAGCCTCTCTTCCTCAAGCCTCTCTTCCTCAAGCCTCAAGACTCTCCTCATGTTCGGCGCACTCGACATCTCGACTTCCGCTCTCGTCGCCCAGCGGCTTCGGCTGGATGTGATCTCGGGGAACATCGCCAACGCGAAGACGATCCTGAACGCCGACGGCGAGTACGAGCCGTATCGCCGGCGGGCGGTGATGCTCGCGGAGGGCGATCCCGCCTCCGGCTCCGCCCACGGCGTGCACGTGGCGCGCATCGATCTGGACACCGGCCCGCTCCAGCCGCGCTACGAGCCGAATTCGCCCCATGCCGACGCGGACGGGTACGTGTATTACCCCAACGTGAACCCGCTGGTGGAGCAGGTGAACGCGCTGGAGGCGGCGCGGTCGTACGAGGCGAACATCGCCGCCGCGGAGGCGACGAAGTCGATGGTCAGCGTCGCCCTCGAGCTGCTGGCCTGACGGAACTGGGACCCGGAGAAGGAGCGCCGGCCACCCCGGCGAGTGAATGCCCATGACCGACCCGCTCGGACTGATCGGAAAAGCCGGATCCCTCCAACCGACCCCGCCCCCGGGTGGGCCGCGCCCCGCCCCGGGCGAAGAGGGCCGGTTCAAGGAGCTGCTCCAGGAGCAGATTGCAAAGGTCAACGAGCTGCAGAAGGACGCGAAGGAGGCGGTGGAGGATCTCGCCGCCGGCCGACGCGATGACCTGGAGGGCGTGATCATCGCCACCCGCAAGGCGGACACCGCCTTCAAGATGCTGCTCCAGGTGCGCAACAAGATGATGGACGCCTACGAGGAGATCAAGCAGATCCGCATCTGAGCCCCCGGAAGATGGGGCAGGCCGGAGGGACGAACGCCGGGGGAAGACAACTGAACGCCGCACGTCGGGCATGGAGGCCATTCGATGCTGGCACTGAACAAGACATTTCAGGCGCTCGGGCAGCAGTTGCGGGGATTCTCGCTCACCGCGAAGCTGCTCATCGCCGCGCTGATGGTCATCCTCGTGATGGGGCTGATCCTGGTCGCCTCCTACGCCGGCCGGCCCGACCTGGTCCCGCTCGGCCTGCGCGGCAACCTCAGCACCGAGACCCGCGCCCGCGCGATCAACTACCTCGACGGGCGCGGCGTGAAGTGGGAGGAGGGCAACGGCGATCTGCTCGTCCCGCCCGATCAGAAGTACGCCGTCCTCGCCCAGCTCACCGAGCGCCAGCTCATCAGCGCCGACCAGATCGACTTCAGCTCGATCCTCAAGGAGGACAGCCCCTTCACTGACCAGCGCACGAAGAGCAAGCGCTACCTCGTGGCCAAGATGAACGTGGTGGCGCGGATGATCAGCGAGATGCACGGCGTGCGCCACGCCTCGGTGGTCATCGATCAGCCCCAGCGCACGGGCATCGGCGCGCGGCACGTCGAGCCCACCGCGTCCGTCACCGTCCAGACCGTCGGCGATCCGCTCTCCCAGGCGCAGGCGGACGCGATCGCCCGCGTGGTGGCCGGCTCGCACGCAGCGCTGCGCGTCGACCGGGTGACGGTGGTCGACGCCCGCACGGGCCGTTCGCTGGCCGCCCGCAGTGATGAGCAGTTGTCCTCGGGCGAGTACTACGAGCGGAAGCGGGACGCCGAGCGGCATGCGCGAAAGACGATCGAGGAGGCGCTGTCGGTGATGATTCCCGGCGTCGTCGTCGCCGTCAACGCGACGATGGACATCACCGAGGTTGTGAAACGCACCACCGGCTACGAGGACCCCAAGCAGGGGGTGATGGAAGAGAAGGCCAGCGAGCTGACGAGCACGAGCCGAACCGCGGGGGGCCAGCCCGGCGTGCTCCCCAACACCGGCGCCCAACTCGCGTCAACCTCCGGGCGAGGCGAGTCGATGAGCAGCACCGACTCGGAGGTGAAGATGGTGCCCGCGTTCCCGAGCACGGAAAGCCAGGTCCGCGATAGCATCGTCTGCAGATGATGGAGGACGCGCAGACCCAGACGATCCCGAAATCCCGCGAAGCGCGGGAGCGAGTGGCCCACCTGTCCGGCACCGACGACCTTGCGGCCTTCGAGGCCGACA
>JAXHTH010000016.1:0-7551 GCA_034211115.1 Planctomycetota bacterium
CTTAACGAACAGTCCACCAACGTCGGGTCGCTGCTATAGTTGTACATGCCCCCCCCCCCAAGAGGTGGCTGGGTTGCTGGTGAAGTTGCAGTTGACAAGCGCCGGGCTACTATTGTGGTTGTACATGCCAGCGCCCCTTGGAGAGGTGTTGCCAACAAACGTGCAGTTCGTCAACGTGGGGTTGCTGTCGTTGCCGTTTGCGATTCCACCGCCGTAAGCATACGGGGGATACGGGCTGGTGGCGACGTTGGCCGTGAACACGCAGCTTGTCAGTGCGGGACTGGAATGAACGTCGTTCCGCATTCCGCCCCCGTCGTGCCTGGCTGAGTTGGCGGTAAATGTGCAGTTGGTGAGGGTGGCGTTCGTGAAGCTGTAGTTGTGCATCCCGCTTGCGGTATTCTCGCTGAAGTGGCAGTCGCCAAGGACGGGACTGCTGGCCTCATTGAACATGCCGGCACCACTATTCGCAGTGAATTGGCAGTCTGTCAACGCAGGGTCCGCAGCGAGACAGAACATCCCGTCTCCCTCATTGTCTGAGAAGACACAGTCCATGACAGTCGGGTAGCTGTACTGGATGAACATGCCGGGGTCGCCGCCCGTGACAGTGAAGCCCTCGAACACCGTGTCGTCAGCCTCCAGGTTGGCGCACGTCACGGCAGCAGAGCCCAGCCCTGTCGCTTCGATGGTCGTCACGTCAGGTCCGTCGGAACTGTGCAACCAAACGGCCTTGCCAAGCAGGTCGATAGCCTCGGGGTAGGTGCCGGGCGCGACGATAATCTCGTCCCCGTCCTCCGCGGCGTCGATGGCTTCCTGGATGGTCGGATAGTCGTCCGGCACGTTGATGATGTCGGCGCAGGCCAGGCTCGCGCCTATCAGCAGCATCAGACCGCCGGCGATAGCAGCGCAGGTCACCTGCCTTGTCTTCTCACGATTGAGCATGGTTCTTTTACTCCCGTGTGTGTTTCGGATCTGCGTCATGGGCACTCCCCCCACGCACCGAGGAGTTCCAGGAGGTCGGCGGTGTTGGTCGTACCGTCGCCGTTCACGTCCCCGCAGCCTGTTGCCCAGCAGCCCAAGAGGTGGAGCAGATCGGCGGTGTTCACCACTCCATTCCCGTCAAAATCGGCCGGGCAGGAGTTCGAAGTGCTGAATATGTAGGCCGCGCCCGGTTCGTATTCCTCGACATCACCCCAAGGCGCTCCGATAGCCATAAACTCGCCACGGACGAAAACAGACAGGCCGAAGTAATCCCCGCACGCACCATCATTGGCGGTGAGCTTCTTGATTTGCTGGCCCGTACTCGCATCGAATACATACGCGGCGCCGGAATCGCAGACAGGGTCTTCTGGCCACGCGGCGTCGTCATACAGTGCCCCGACAACGACTGTGTCGCCGTGGATGGCCACGGAGAGGCCGAAGTAATCCTCCAGCTCAGGATCGTGGGCGGTAAGTTTGTAAAGCTGCTCGCCTGTGGTTGCATCGAACACGTAGGCGGCGCCTGCATCGGTGACCTCATGGTCGTCGCAGTGAGCTCCAACGACAACGGTGCTGCCGCTGACGGATACGGAAGCGCCGAACCAGTCGTCCTCCTCGCCATCGACGGCGGTAAGTTTGTGAAGCTGCTCGCCTGTGGTTGCATCGAACACGTAGGCGGCGCCTGCATTCTCGCCCGCCTGGTCGTCGCCGGTGGCCCCGACGGCAATCGTATTCGCGCTCAGAGATACAGATACGCCGAAGAAATCACCCAAAGAGGCGTCTACGGCGGTGAGCTTGTGAAGCTGCTCGCCCGTAGTCGCGTCGAAGACATATGCTGCGCCCGAGTACGCACCGGCATCGTCGTCGCTGTCGGCTCCGATGACGATGATGTTGCCGCTTACGAAGACTGATGCGCCGAACCAGTCCTCGACGGCGCCATCATTGGCCAGGAGTGCGTGAAGCTGCTCTCCCGTCGTCGAGTCGAACACGTAAGCGCAGCCCGTGGCGACATTGTCGCCGCATGCCCCGACGACGATGATGTCACCGCTCACGCAGACCGAGCTGCCGAACCAGTCGCCCCCTTCGGCATCATCGGCGGTGAGTTTGTGAAGCTGCTCGCCTGTGGTTGCATCGAACACGTAGGCGGCACCCGAATCACAATACGGATTGTCCGGACACGCATCATCGTCCAATCGTGCCCCGACGACTGCAATGGCGCCGCTGACGGACACCGAAGAGCCGAAGAAGTCCAGGTCTTCGGCGTCGTCGGCGGTGAGCCTATGGATCTGCGACCACTGCCCCAACGCCGCGCCGCTCATCATCAGGCAGAGAGCCGCGGCAGCAGACCGCGTCCACCGCGTTTGTCGTTCGTGTAACATGGTTTTCTACCTCCCGTGTCTCTGTTCGGTCTGAATCACTCGCACGGCCCCCAGTTGCCCAGCAGCAGCAGCAGGTCCGCCGTGTTCACCGTGCCATTGGCGTCAAGGTCGCTCGGACAGTCCTCGGGCGGGTCGGGACATTCTCCCCAGTCACCGAGAAGGATGAGCAGGTCGGCGGTGTTCACTTCGCCGTCCTCGTAGATGTCGCCTACGCACGGCCCCGGCCAGTCGCCCGTGAAGCTCAAATCGTCGATGAATGTACTGTCGAGCGGTCCATCGTTGTTGCCGTCGATGATGACATACCCGATGGCTGGCATGGCGATGCCGTGATAGCGTACACATCCTTCCTCGCCTTGCGGTACAACGATAGACTCCAAGAGCACGCCATCAGCGTCGTAGGCCGCGATGCGTACATCCGTGAAGTCATTGTCGATGACGTAGGCTGCGAAGGCATCCGTCGGAGGGTCGAAGTCAATGCGAACATCCGAGACATTCCAGCCGTTATAGTGTTCACACTCACCGTGCATGTAGCGCACCCCGCTGGTCGGGACGCCGCCGTTCGTCTGGGCATCCAGAATGCAGCACATCGACTCGAAACGCCCATTGGCATCCTCGGGGTCCGTTGTGTGAATCTCGTCGGGATGGTCTTCCGCCCGGAACAGTGCGCCCCACTCAGCGTACTCAGCAGAGAACGGCGTGTTGGGTGGTAAAGTCTCCTCGTCTCCTGGGAACTTCTCGAAGTCGATGGTGAGATGTTCCAAGTCCTCGAAGTAGGCCGGGTCTGTAATGTGCTCAGCTACGGCCGCCGAGCCCATAGCGCCCAGCCATGCGACCGCAACGAACGCGCGCGACGCCCGGCCCGCTTTCCCCATGAACCGCATTGTGGTTCCCCTTTCTGCCCGCTGCCCGCGCCGGCCCCATCGTCGGCGTCCCGGCGGGCCACGCCGTCCAGCGTACCGGCCGGCCCGGACCCGCTCAAGGGGAATCCGGTCGCGCGCGGGGCTTTCCTGTCAGAACACCGACCCGCCTACCCAGCATGAGGGGCAGGGGGCGTCATAAGGGCCGTTTTCCGGGTCTGAGACGGCTCCGCGCGCCGGGGGTCTCCTGGGCCGTCCAGATGCTTCGGACGGCTTTCAGGCCGAGATATGCCGCTCTTGGCGGGCTGTTCGGGGCACAGAATCGCCCGGCCGTCGGTGGGGGCTTGACGGCAGCCGTCGGCGCGGTAGCCTGCCGCGCGTGCCGTGGAACTGGCCCGGCTGCGCGTCCGCGTGCAGGTCGGGCCATTGTCGTCTCCGCCTCGCGCGCGCGTACCGTTCGGAAAGCCCCGCCGCCTCTCGCGTGCACGCGCTCGCGCGCGCGTAACGGTGCGGAAACTACCGCCGGAAAACCCCCGATAATTCCACGGCATTTTCCGGCCGGCCCCCGAGAAAGGCATCCGCGCCCCTCTCCTCGGATAAATAGAACGCGCGCATGGGGGCTCCCGCGACGCCTCAACGGATATTTCAGTGATATTTCCCGCGCGCGTGGATAGGCGGCTGAAAATACCCCCGCCTCGCCAGCGGGGAATTGGAAAAAGGCGCGGGAGTCCCGTTCCGGCCGTGGATGGGACCCACTCGCGCGAGCGTGCGCTGACAGGCGGGGGCTTTACGGGGGCATGGGACCCGCGCAGGGGGAAAGTGGTTGGGGGGGTCGGCGCGCACGCCGGCGGTGCCATGCGGTCCTGACGCACCGCTCCAGCAAGGGGGGTCTGACGGGGGGCGGGGGGTTGCCGTGCCGATGGTCGCCAGCGCCGGACGGCAGACCGAGCCTCGCCTGCCACCAGCCTGCCGTTAGCCTGTTCTTCGCCTGTTTCCCACCTGTTCCTCAGCAGGCGCACCACGGTCAGGAACACCGAAGGAAGACCGGCGCGGCCAGCCGGTCGCGACCGGGCCGAGCGCCCGGTGCCACACTGTTCCCACACTGTTCCTCAGTGGAGACCTGCCCGCCCATCGGCGTCGGTTCCCGGCTCGCCGTGCCGACCGTCCTGCCCCTGTTCCTTCCCTGATGCTGAGGGCGGCGGGCCGGTCGCTCATCGCTGCTCATCACCCTCGCCGGCGGACGCCTCGACCATCGCCAAGATGCCCGCCCTGACCGCCTCGGGGAGCTTCGGCCACGCCTCGACGATGAGGGCCAGATGGGGGTCGGATGGCGGGTTCTGGTCCCGGTTTGCAGCGCATTTTGCAGCGCCGCCGGCCTCGGCTGCGCCTAAGTCCTTGTCGTTTCGGTCCTTCGGGTGGGGCGCACGGGGGTTCGAATCCCCCCGGCTCCACTTTTCCGCTTCGCTGCAAGATGGCGAAGCATCGCGCAAGACCCTGCGTTCAGCAGGGTTTTGTGCGCGCTGTCCGTCTGAAACGGCGCCCTGTCAATACTTGGCTTGAGAGATTCCGCCGCGGAGGCGCGCGGTGAACCTTCGGCCGGCGGCAAGTATCGGCGGGCTCATCGGTCGCGCCCCGCCTCAGATGCCCAAAGCGGTGGCGGCGCGATCGTAGGCGCCGGGGCGGATGTAGAGCACGTAGCCGAAGCTGCCCTTGCCGTCCGTCACGCCGTTGGAGGCGAAGACGTTGACATCGGCGGCGGCGAGCTTCTCGTGGATGCCCGCGAAGGCGCCCAGCTCGTCATCACCCTGCACGAGAAGGGCCGGGTGCGGCCCGTCCAGCTCGATGCCCGCGCCGTGCGCCGCGGCCTCGGCCGCCCGCGGATCCTCCGGGAAGATCGAGAACTGCGTATGGGCCGGCCCCACGGGCACGGCGGTGAAGGCCAGCAGGTTCACCCCCTGCTCGGCGAGCTGCGACAGCAGCCGATACCCCTCGCCCGGCTGATCCTGAACGGTGCAGTAGAAGTAGTCCGCTCGGCTGATTTTGAATGCCATGACCTGATCTCCCATGGGCGTCCCGGCGATCGTCGGGCATTATAGCGAAGGCCGTCGATGGCGCAAAGAGACCGGGCCCCGGGGCGTCGTGTGATTTGTCCGCACCCGCCCGACGGACTCAGGCGAGCAGGTCGAGGATCTGCTGCGAGTGGGACGGATTGAGGCTCAGGACGCGCAGGGAAGCGCGGGCGAGCACGAGCAGCCTCGCCTGCGTCGCCGTCTCCTGCGCGTAGTCCGTGTCGCGGATGACCGATTCGCTCAGGGAGAGGTTCTCGATGGCGACGTTGACGCTGCTCTGACGGGCGCTGATGGTGTAGCGTGAGAAGGCGCCGAGTTCGCCGCGCATCGAGGCGACCTCGCGCTGCGCGGCGCTGATCGCCTTCTGGGCGCCCTCGAAGTCGCCGCCATCGATGGCCAGCGCGCCGCCGCGCCCGAGATCGGCGAGCGTATAGGATTCGCCTCCGACGTCGACCTCGCCCAGGCTTCCGGTGGCGACGCTGTCGATGCTGACCGTCTGGCCGTTGGCGGTGACCTCCGCCGTGCCGTCGAGGAGTTGATCGCCGTTGAAGGTCGTCGAGCCGGCGAGGCGGTCGATGGTGCTCAGGATCGAGTCGAGCTCCATCTGGTTGGCTTCGCGCTCGGCATCGCTGAGGCCGGCATCGTTGGCGTTGGCCACCGCCAGCGCCTCGGCGTCGTTGAGCAGGCCGGACACCTCGCCCAGCGCGGCATCGGCGGTCGAGACAACGCTGTCGGCGCGCTGAAGGCCCTTCGACTCGGCCTCCAACGCCTTGATGAGGGCTCGCAGGCGTTCGGAGGAGATCAGCCCCGCCGGATCGTCGGCCCCGCGATTGATTCGCTGCGCGGTGGCGAGGCGCTCCAGGGACCTCGTCTGCTCGAGCATGGCGCGCTGCATGTTGCGCAGGGCGGTGAGCGCCGAGGAATCGAGGTTGTTGTTCGGGCCCATCGTCATCCTCCCTGACTGACCGGCACGACACCGCGCGGCAGCGCGCTGCGGTTCACTATCCAATATGAAGGGTGCGGAGGGAGGTCTTTTGAGGCGCCCGGTCGACGGCGTGAAGGCGGCGCAGGCCGCACAGACCGCGCCGGGCGGCCGGGAGGGGTGGTTATCGGACGCGACGGGGCGATCGGGGGCGTGCTACGCCGCGAGCGGCGGGGTCGCGTGCCGGGGTTCGCGGTCCGGGGCCGGATTCCGGGGCCGGGGGTTCAGTCGATGAGGTACAGCAGCGGGAAGAGGAAGATCCAGATGATGTCCACGACGTGCCAGTACAGGCCCCCCAGGTCGACGGGTGTGAAGTAGGCGGCACTGAAGTGGCCCCGGGCGGCGCGGACGATGAGCCAGCCGATGACGGCCATGCCGGCGAGGACGTGCAGGCCGTGCAGGCCCGTCATGCAGTAGTAGATGCCGAAGAAGATGTGCGCGTTGGCCGGGCGCTGCGGATCGGTGCGATGATCCGGATACGCGTGCTTTTCATCCGCCTCGGCATGCTCGTCGACGGCCGGGGTCTCTTCCTCGGCGGCGAGCCCGCCCGGTCCCTCGCCGGGCGGTTCGATCGCCGAGCGCGGCGGCTGGAACCCCTCCGCTTCAGATGCGCCGGCCTCGGTGGTGTCGGACGAAGGCGCGGCGGACTCGTCAGCGAGCAACGCGGCGGCCTCATTCTCTGAATGCTGCGCCTCGCCGTCGGCCGCGTGTGCGGGCTTCTCGTAGAAGCGTGTGCCGGGCAGGAGGCCGTGCTGGATCTTCGCCTTGTACTCGATGTACTTGATACCCATGAACCCCGCGCCGCCGAGGAAGGTCAGTGACAGCAGGATCACCAGGGCCTTCCTGCGGCCGAGCTGGGCGGCGGTGACGGCCATGGCCATCGTGAGGCTGGAGGCGATGAGGATGACGGTGTTGATCCCGCCATACTTCACGTCCAGGAACTGGCTGCCCCAGAGGAAGATGTCCGGACGGTTGTGGCGGAAGACGGCGTAGGCGGCGAAGAGCCCGCCGAAGAGCAGCAGCTCGGTGGCCAGGAACAGCCACATTCCCAGCTTGCTCGCCTCGAACTGCTGGCGGGGGGTCTCCCAGTGGTGGGCGAGATGGGGCGGATGATCGTGACCGCCCCCCTCCTCGCGGGAAGGGCCGGATGCGTTTTCACCATGGCTGTCGAGCGCGGTCATGGAGTGCCTCGCCTGGGGCCTTCGATCGGGCCGGTCCGTGGGGTGGGCATTGTAGGGTTGAGACGGGCCCGGGCCAGCGCGGCCACCGGAAAGGTGGCTGGGGCGAGG
>JAXHTH010000017.1:0-9795 GCA_034211115.1 Planctomycetota bacterium
GTCGGGCGTAGAGATCGCCCATCACCCCGTACTGCGCCAGATGATGCGGTTTGGGCTCGATGTTCGCCCCCACGTCGATGAGCACGATGGGACCGGCGAAGGTGGGAATCGTCACCGCGATCCCCGGCCGGTGCACGTTGCGCAGCCGCCGCATGTGCATCTGCGCCGCGGAGACGCAGGCGCCGGTGTTGCCGGCGGAGAGGATGGCGTCCAGCGGCTCGGTGCCGCGTTTCGCCGCCTTCCGCGCGCTGGCGAGTTCCGCGAGGACCGTGATGGAGCTGTCGGGCTTGAGCCGCACGGCCTCGACGGGCGGCTCGTCCATCCCGATCACCTGCGTGGCCGGCACGAGCCTGATGCGAGGATCGTCGACGCCGCGATCGCGCCGGGCGGACTCGAGCACCGCCTCGTCGCCGACGAGGTGGAGGGTATCGGAGGCGTCGAGCTTGTCCAGCGCGGCGAAGGCGCCATCGAGGATGGCGTGTGGGGCGTGATCTCCCCCCATCACATCGAGGCCGATCCGCATGGATCACACGTCCTCTGCACCCTTGATCTGAAGCCCGGGTCGAACGTACCCGCAGGCCGCGCAGGCGGCGTGCGGACGCTTCGCCGCCCCGCAGTTGGGGCAGAGGACCGTCCGGGCGGGTCGGATCGCCAGATGAGAGCGCCGCTTGCGCTTCCGGCTGCGTGAGGTTCGGAATGCTGGAACGGGCATCGAGCGAATCCCCTTTTCGCCACCGGCCTGCGCTGCGTCCGGCCGCCGGTCGGCCTGAAGAATGCCTGAGCTGATCAGAAGGACCGTCCGCCCGCTCGTCCGTGGGCCGGGCAGGCAAGACGGTCACTGTACGGGTGGAGCTCGACGATGTCAATCAAAGCCCCGTCCTTGGCGGCGGGCTCGAATCCAACCCCGCCGGGGACGAAACGGGCTGCTTCGCCGGCCGATCGAGGACCCCCGCTCCCCCGCCGCGCACCGGCGTCACTCCGGCCGCGCGGGCCGCCGCGCGCGATCGGCGGCGGGGAAGAAAGACCGGCGGCCGCCGCGCCGAGCCCGACCCGGCGGCCGCCGATCGGCTGGCCTTACGGAACGTAGTCCAGCCCGAACGGATTGGCGCCCACCGTGACCTCCCCGACCAGCTCGGGAACGGGGTCCCACCAAGTCGTCCGGTACACGGTCACCTTGTCGTTGGGACCGGAGTGGGTGACGTAGAGCTTGCGGCCGGAGGGGGTGAGGGCGATGTTGTGCGGGACGGTGAAGGGGGTGTCCACCGGCTCGCCGACCACCTCCAGGTCCGCCGTGTCAATCACGAACAGCCCGTCCTCGCCTTCGCCGGGCAGATTCGTCGTGTAGAAGTACCGCCCGTCGAGGCGCATCCCCGCCCCGTGCGCGCCGGGCACGTCGATGACCTGTTCCTGCTCCATGTTGAAGCGATTGAGCACGAAGACGGCGTCGCTCCCCTGGCAGGGCACGAACAGCCAGGGCCGGCGCCAGGTCACCGACAGGTGCGGGTCCTTGCCCACCGCCGCCCGGCCGATCTCCTGGAACGTCCAGGCGAAGTACTGCACGACGTAGTCGCTCTCGCCCTCCAGGCCCAGAACCGTGATGTAGGCAAACAACCCGCCGGGCGAGACGATGACGTCATGGGGCTTGCCGCCCGCCTCGACGAGGTCGGCCGGGGTGGGCACCGTCGCGATGACCTGAAGCGTTTTCATGTCGATGACGGTGGTCGTGTTCTCGATGTCGTTGTTCACCCAGAGCTGCCGGGTGAAGAGGTTGCCCCACATGTGGAACACCCCTTCCCCCGCGGGGACGATCCCGTCCACGTCGAACGTGCGGGCGTCGAAGGCGACGACGCGGTCATTGGCGCGATCGCCGACGAAGACGCGATGCATGATCGGCGTGTAGTATACATACATCGGTTCCGGAGGCGCATCCCCCGCCGGGAGATCGATGGTGGCGAGCACCTCGTCCGTCCTCACGCCGATGACGGAGATGGTGCCCGAATCCCGGTCGGCGACGACGATCTTGCCGAATCCGGGCAGCGACGCCCTCGCCTCCGGGGTCTCCGCCGCAGCGGCGAACTGCACCGTGACGAGCGCAAGCAGCGCTGCGCACAGCGCGCGCCACGTCTTCCAACCTTGCTTCCTGTCCATGATTCATCTCCTGTTTGTGAAGGATCATCGCGGCGCGCGGGGTCCACCGCGGTCCGGCCGCCATGTTGAGCACACGACAGCCACTCGCGCTTCGGCCATCCGCTGAAGACGATCGTCGAATGTCGGCGATCCGGTCTTCCGTCACATGCTGAAGCGGCCGAGCACCGCCGCCGCGACCCCGATGTGTCGGCGCGGCGCCTCTTCCGTCACATCGTTTTCCCGGGAACGCCGTGCGGGACGTGCCGCCGACCACAGGCGCGCATTCCGGACACGGGAATCGCTCAAAGGGCGCGCCGTCAGGCCAGCCCCAGCGCGGCCAGCGGGCCGGAGGACAGCAGGGCCAGTGTTTCCGGATCCACCGGCACCCGTCGCTGCACGGGATCGATGAGCCACAGCCAGTCGTCGAAGAGGAACTCCAGGCGGATGGCGAAGAGGGCGATGCGGCCCATCACGGTGTAGCCGAACGCGGCCCCGAAGGTGATCATGAGGAACCAGATCCCCAGCCGGGCGGTCTTGCCCACGATGCCCTTGTGCTCGATGGAGAAGAAGAAATACACGAGCCCCGCGAGGACGCCGATCACGATCGTCAGGTTCTTCGCCGAGGCCCAGAAGTCGAAGGTCCCGGTGCTCGCCTCCACCGCCACGAGCGGGATGACCGTGTTGCGGATCTGGCTGAGGAAATCGGCCTGGATGAAGCCGATGAGCCGGATTCCCGCCGTCGTGCCGATCACGAACGCCAGCGGCCAGCGGCCGATCCATGCGCCCTTGGGCGCCAGCCGCCACAGGAGCATGACGCCGAGGATGAGCGGCACCAAATACCAGTAGTTGGGCGGATCCTCCAGGCCCGGGATCGCCCACTGCCGCACCAGGGCCGGGGCGACCTTCCCGAACAGGTTGGGCACGATCACGTCCCAGAACCCGATCACCATCCAGTACGCCGCGGATACCCCCACCACCGACGCCTCCGCGATCTTGTAGAGCGGGTTGTCCTTGTAGAGGAACGAGAAGATGAACAGGGTGAACAGCGCGGCCACCCAGACGCCGATCGTGCGCGAAATGCTCACGCGATAGGGATTGTCGTTCGGCCGCGTGGCCCTCGCGGTCAGGTACTCGCCGCGCTCCGCCTTCTCGGTTCGCGTCCATTCTTTTCGCCGATCCGGATCGATCTGTTCGAAGGGCTGGACGCAGAGCTCCTCATCGAGGGCCGCCTCCGAGTCGTAGCGGATCCAGTCGGGCCTGACCTCGCCGGGTTCGGCGACGTCGACGAAGCGCATGGGGACTTCCTTGACGTAGGCCTGTCCCGCACCGCGCAGCGCGCCGTTGAGGACGAGGAGCACGGCCCCGATGAGCAGCACGATGGTCCAGATCATCGTCTCGCGTTTCATCGTCGCCGCTCCCTGCGCTTCTCGATGAAGTAGATGACGTTGCCGAGGATGATGAGGACGATCATGAGCAGGTGGGCCACGAGCTGGGGGCCCATGCGGCGGATCCCTTCGGTGTACTTGCCGCGGATGACGTAGTTGCCCTCTTCGTCGACGACGGGGTTTCCGTCGGCGTCGCGCCGGGCCATCTGCTCGCCGTACTTGGCCGTCACCAGCGCCTCGTATTCCGCCGCCCCCTTGATCGCCCCCAGCAGGCCGTGAAGCTGCTGGGGAATGTAGGGGTAGAGCAGCGGGGCCTGCACGCCCGTGCAGCCGGCCACCATTCTCAGCTTCGGGTAGGGCGTGACCGCGTACTGGACCCACTCCTTGGTGCCCGCGTAGCCGGCGCTGACGTTAATGAGCAGATCCATGTCCTGCACGCTCTCCACGTCCTCGCACATGGGGATGGCGCTCCACGGCGTGCCGCGGGTGTCGGTGGTGTACAGCTCGGTGAAGTCGGTGATGATGACCTTGATCACGCCCTCGTAGCCGGACTTGTACCCGAGGTTGACGTAGTCCTCGCCGTACTCGAGGTTGGGGAAGTCCCGCTTGAGGATGTTCTCGATCGTGTCATCCACCATCTGCGGCCCGACGGGCCAGAGGGCCATGAAGTACATCTTGTGGCCCTTGGCCGCGCAGTGGTAGGCGAACATCGTCGCCATCGGGCTCAGCTCGCCCTCGCTCGCCGGATCGTAGTCGTACGACAGCAGCACCTTCGACCCGCTGGGCATGTCGTCGATGGCGTGAAACACCGCGCGGGCCAGGTCCGTCGGCTCCTCGGGAAACGTCTCACCGGTAAGGCCGATCACGATGATCGGCACCGCCACGCAGAGGAACATCATGAGGAAGATCCACCGGCGATCCAGATCTCTGAGAAACTCATACATCGCCTACTCCTCCCCTCCGCCGAGATAGGATCGATCGACGCCGAGCAGCACCTTCAGCGACGTGGACGCGATGCCCAGGGCGATGCCGATCATGATCGCCCGGTTGCCGGCGGTGTTGAAGACTTTCATGATCGTCACCGTCACGTTCTCCAGCCGCAACCCGCTGAGCGGGCCGTCGGGGGCGAGGAAGCTCGTCAGCCACACTCCCGCGTAGGTGCGCCCGAGCAGGATGATGAACGCGGTGCCCAGCAGCAGCATCGCCTCGAGGTTCTTGGCGCGGAAGGCGCGGAAGGCGGCGGAGGCGACGTAAAACGCGAGCATGGCGAACATCGTCGCCGTCAGCGGCTTGAACGCGTATTCGTACAGCCACCAGAACGGCCCGCCCACCTCGCGGTAACTGCCGGACATGCCGTACTCGGGGAACTGCTCGGAGGGGTTCACCCCGATCTTGCCCAGCCCGATGATGAGCGTCGCGAGAAAGGCGATGAGGGTGACCACCGAATACGCCCAGCCCGCGCCGCGGTCGGAGATCTTCCGCAGGTGGATCTTCATCAGGTTCCCGCCGCCGAGGATGAAGGCGATGGCGGCGAGGACATCGAACCAGATCGCCGCCACCTCCCCCCAGCTCTGCGTATACCCGCTGAACACGGCGGCGATGAGCACGAAGCCGCCGATGGCGGTGATGAAAAGCGGTATCGTTCTTTTCATGCGCCGCGTTCCTTACGTCAACACCACTTTGCGAATGAACTCGATGATCGCCTCCAGGTACGCCGCCGTCACCGGTTCGTTGGCGAGGATCGCGACCGACAGCGCGGTGGCGAGGAGCACGCCGATCACCACGATGATCCCCACGATGAGCTTGCCCACGTCCTGGCCCTTCAGGCTGCCGAGCTGATCCGGCTCGCCGGAGAGATACGCGCTGGCGGCGAAGAACTCCTCGCCGATGAGCGTGTAATCACAGGCGGCGACGAAGAAGGGAAGCTGGGCCGGCATCGCCGTCCCCGCGATCTGGATCGCCCCGATCGAGTTGCCCGTCTCGGCGAGAATCAGCGACTCGGCGAAAAAGGTCCCCATGTAGAAGCACGCCGCCGGCTTCTCACGCACCATCATCCCCTGCAGGTACGCCACGAACCCGAACTGCTCGTCGGTGACGTAGTAGATGTTGTCGGCGTTGAACGCGTCCGGCCGGCCCGCCTCCAGGTACGACGCCTGCACCGTCTCCCGCGCCGCGGTCATCACCAGCGACCGCGCCGTGGGCACCTCGATCTTCGCATCGTACTCGGCGGCGAGGCGGGAAACGCGCGACAGGACCGTGATCCCCGCGATGGTCTGGATGTCGTTCATGTCCTGGATGCCGGCCACGAAGAGAACGGAGCGGCCCATCTCCGTGGCCCGCCCCACCGCCTCGTCCACCGCCGACAGGCCCGCGATCTTGCGCACGTTCAGCGGCTTTCCGCTCCGCGCGACCCGAATGAAGAACACCACCGAGCCGCAGATGAGCAGCGTGATCACCATCAGGGCGAAGCGGGCGCCGTCGTACACCTGCCGCACCGGCCGCACGCGCGACGAGGCGACGGTCGGCCCGGATTCGACGCCGCGGTCGCCGATCGCGGTCACCTTGAACACGTACTTGCTGAACCGATCGAGCCGCTCGAGGGTGTAGCCCATCTCGCCGGCGCGGATCTCGAGCAGGCCGGGCTCGACATCAACAACGTGCTTCCAGCGGACGTCATCGCCCTTCGCCGCCGCCGCCGCCTGAGCCCGCCGCTCGGCTTCCAGCTCCGCGTCGTAGCGCAGCTCGTAGAGCTGGGCTCTGATGTCGGTGGGGATCTCGTCGGCGCGCTCTTCCCAGATCTCTTTCCATCGCTCGCCGAACAGACCGCGGAGGATGGGCTCGGTGACGGCCGTCTTCGCCACGCGCTCCGCCGCGGCCTCCAGCTCCTCATCCTGCTGCTGCCGCTCGGAGAGGGGGATCGCCTCCTCGAGGACGCTCAGCGCCTTTCCGGCGCGGCGGTTCATCGTCCGATCGTCCATCCCCGCAGCCAGATACGCCTCCAGCGCCGCCGCCGCCTCCTCCGCCTGGTAGTCATATTCGTAGTGTTTCGCGTGCGCCGAGTCGGCCCAGGCGCGGATGTCGGGCAGCCGCGCCTCGATCGCCGCCTTCAACTGCTCCGGCGGAAGATCGGGCTCCTCGAACAAGTCGACGAGGTCCTCGACGCGGTCCTCGAAGTCGAGCTGCGCCGCATCCTTCACGGTCAGCGAGCGATAGATGCGATAGCCGGCGATCGTGTCCGGGTCGTCCGGCGAAAGCTGCCAGCGGAGATCGATCTTCTCGCCCTTGTCCCAGGGATGGTCCTGGGCAGTGAGATCCGTGGGCGGGGCGGGCGGCGCATCGCTCGGCTGCCCCGCCGCCGGTTGGGAGACGCAGATGGACAGCGCCGCCGCGCCGAGCAGGAGCAAGAGAGGCGTTCGTCTTCGGCTCATGTCATCATGCCTCGATCAACTCCACGTTCGCCCTTGGAATGACGACCTCCTCGCCGGAGGAGAGTCTCACTTCGAGCACGCGGGCGCGGGACCCCGATCCCAGCGCCTGCGGCTCCGGCGGCAGGGCGGCCACCTCGCCGATGAGACCGAAATAGGGATCGCGAATGATCCGCACCGGCCGGCCCGGCTCCAGCAGGCCGCCGTAGTGCTCGTCCTCCGGGCCCCGCGTCTTCTCGTCCTCGCCGAGGGGGATGACGATTTCCGGCCTCATCACGCCGGCCCGGATCTGGGTGGCGCCGTTGACGGCGGCGACATCGCCCTGCCGCGAGTGAAGGAGGCTGAACGTTCGCTCGGCCATGGCGATGTCCCCGAACCCCTCGGTGATGACCACGGTCAGGCCGATCTCCTCGGTTCCGGTGAAGGCCACCCCCAGGTCGTATCCGAGGACCTCCTTGAGGTCTTCATCGTCGATGCCGCCGGCGATGACGGCGGCGGCCCCCACCTCCTGGGCGCGCTCGATCGCCTCGTGCCACACGCGGCCCCCGCCCACGACGACGCAGTCCTTCATGTCGGCGCTGATCATGTCGGCGACGAGTTCCTGCTCGTGTGACTTGGCGGCCATGCGGATCGTGCCGTACTGCTCCCCGCCCACGCCGAAGATGCCCTGCACGAACGTGACGTCGGCCTCGATGACCACCCCCTCTCCGGGAATGACCTCGACCACCTCCCCGGCCAGGTAGGCCTTGACCTCGACGGGGATCTGCTCGCCGCGGATGATGACCTGGCCCGTCACGGGCGAGATGGTCTCGATCACGCCCTCGTCCCTGGCGCGGTAGGTGTTCTTGAAGAGGCCGAAGATGCCCTTGGTCTGGGCGAGCGGCTCGCCGATCTCGATGCGCTCGCCCTCCCGCTTGAGCATGCAATCCATGACATCGCTGGGCGGCATGGAGAGGAGGTTGGACATGTTCAGGGGGGTGATCTCGCCGGGCATGAAGGTCCGGGCGACCACGTCGCGGGCCTGCACGCGATCGCCCTTCTTCACGAGCACGTCGCCTTTGATCGGCAGGACGCGCCGGCAGCGGTGCGTCAATCGGCGGGTGACCTTCAATCCGGGTGTGTACGCCTGTCCCATCGCAGTTGCCGTGAAGTGAAAGCGTTCAGGTCACAAGAAGGGATCGAGCCGGCGCCGTTCGCCGGCCTCCTCACGCGGTGGCCGCGGCGGCGGCCGGGTACAGCTCCATCGACTCCACCCAGCCCGCGACGCGCCGGCGGCACTCGGCGCGCTCCTCCGGCAGGGTCAGCTCGCGGCCGCGGCCGTCGAGGATCAGCCCCACCGTGCCGCCCTTGACCTCGCGGACGACGCGCCGCCCGGGCCCGCTGCCCACATCGAAGCCCTTGGCCGGCTCGACGGTCACCGTCGCCGTCTCCCCCAGGCCCAGCGGGAGCAGGGTCATCTCCCCGAAGGCGATCTCCCCGGCGTTGTTGAGCGTTTCGCCCTTGATCTCATAGGAGAAGCACGGCCGTCCCTCGCGCCCGATTCCCTTCGCGGCGATGCAGGTGCCGAGGTAAATCAGGCAGTCGCGCACGAACACCTCCATCGCCGCCTTGGGATGCACCTGCGCCAGCACGCCCAGGTGCGGCATCATGAAGATGCTGTCCTTGGCCAGCGTGGTGAACCCCTCCGGCTGGAAGGCGTCGATGAGCAGCATCGCCGTCTGATGCATGCGCGGCGCGTGCGAGAGCACCCCGCCCGAGGCGACGAGCAGGTCGAGCTTCATGTTGTCGACGATCGTCTGGCCCCCGGTTTCCTGGCTGAAGGTGTCGCCCACCGTGCGCTGCTGCTGCACGCCCTTGAGCGTGGTGGCGAACTCCTTGTGCTGGAGATACGCCAGCCGCAGCGCCTCCCGCGCCACCGCCTGCTCGAACACCAGCGCCTCCAGCGACTGGGGGATCGTGGTCGGCCGGATCATCTTGTTCTTGACGCGGTTGCGCAGCTCACGCTCGTCCATGTCGAAGTGGATCCAGCGGAGGATGCTGGCCATCGTCGCCTCCGCGCAGACGTTCGAGATGGAATAGCTCATCCCGAGGTTGGCGGAGACGGTGCGGTTGAACGTGCCGTCGAAGACGCTGAAGACGTCGGTGGTCGCCCCGCCGATGTCGACACCCACGACGTGGATGCCCAGTTGCTCGGCGATGGTCTGGAGGATGTTGCCCACCGCCCCGGGAGTGGGCATGATCGGCGCGTCCGTCCATTCCATGAGCCGGTGATAGCCCGGGGCGTGGGCCATGACGTGCTCGAGGAACACATCGTGGATCGCGTCGCGGGCCGGGGCGAGATTCTCACGCTCCAGCACCGGCCTCAGGTTCTCGACCACCGAAAGATCGACCGATTCGTCGAACGCCCGCTCGACGGCCGGCCGGGCGTCCTGATTGCCCGCGAAGATGACCGGCATGCGGTACGCGCCGCCGAATCGAGGCAGCGGCTTGGCCGGGGCGATGAGCTCGGCGATCTCCGTCACCTTCTTCACGTCCCCGCCGTCCGTGCCGCCGGAGATGAGCAGCATGTCCGGCCGCAGCTCGCGGATGCGCTGAATCTGCTCGTGCGGCTTACGCTTGTCGTTGGAGGCGATGACGTCCATGACGATGGCCCCGGCGCCGAGGGCCGCGCGCTTCGCGCTGGCCGCGGTCATCTCCGCCACCACGCCCGCGACCATCATCTGCAATCCCCCGCCCGCGCTGGAGGTGGAGATGTAGAGATCGCAGCCTTCGTCCTTCGTGGCCGGCTGGATGATCCGGCCTTCGTCGCCGAACTCGCCGATCGCCGACTCGTCGACGACGAAGGCCGGATCATCCAG
>JAXHTH010000018.1:0-4032 GCA_034211115.1 Planctomycetota bacterium
CCGTATTCGGCCCCCGGATTCGGCCCCCGGATTCGGCCCCCGGATTCGGCCCCCGGATTCGGCCCCCGGATTCGGCCCCCGGACTGGGTCCCCGGACTCGGCCCCCGGATTCGGCCCCCGGACTGGGTCCCCGGACTCGGCCCCCGCAATCGGCCGCCTCCAGGGTCCAGGCTCCGGCCGCGGGAAGAGGGGCCCGCAGTCCCGGCTTCGACCCCCCCCGACCTCAAGCCCCGGGGAAAGACGCAGCGCTCATATCGGAACCGGATCGATGCGTTACTACAGCACCAATCGTCAGGCGCCGCGCGCGACGCTGGATGAGGCACTGCTCCGGGGCCAGGCCGGCGACCGCGGGCTGTACCTGCCCGAGCGCTGCCCGCCGCTCTCGGCCGGCGAACTCCGCGACCTGGCGGGGCGGAGCTATCCCGAGGTCGCCTTCCAGATCCTCCGCCGTTTCACGGAAGGGGTGATCGGCGACGATCGCCTCCGGAGCCTCTGCGGGGACGCCTATGACTACGACGTGCCCCTGGAACACGTCAGCGGCCGGCAATACGTGATGCGCCTCGATCAGGGGCCGACCGCGTCGTTCAAGGACTTCGCGGCCCGCATGATGGCGCGCTGGATGGGTGTGCTCATGGAGCGGCAGGACGGACAGCTCATCATCCTCACTGCCACGTCCGGCGACACCGGCTCGGCCGTCGCCCACGCCTATCACGGCGTCGATCGCGTGCACGTCGTGGTCCTCTTCCCCCTCGAGGAGGTTTCCGCCCGGCAGCGGAGGCAGATGACCACGCTGGGGGGGAACGTGCAGGTGATCGGCATCGAGGGGAAATTCGATGACGGGCAGGCGATGGTCAAGCGCGCCTTCGCCGACCCGCGGCTGGTCCGTATCCGCCTCACCAGCGCCAACTCGATCAACATTGGTCGCCTGCTGCCCCAGGCGGTGTATTACGTGTACGCCTACGTGCGGCTCGCCGACGTGGCCGCGGGTGAGCCGGTCGTGTTCGCCGTACCGTCGGGCAACTTCGGCGACATGATGGGCGGCGTGATCGCAATGCAGATGGGACTGCCCGTCCGGCGCTTCGTCATCGCCACCAACGCCAACGACGAGGTGCCGAACTTCCTCCGCAGAGGCGTCTACGACCCCATTTCGCCCTCGCGGGTGTGCATCTCCAACGCGATGAACGTCGGCCATCCCTCGAATTTCGCCCGGCTCATCGACGTCTACGGGGGCTGGATGGACGAGACGGGCCGGCTGCACGAGCCGCCGGACATGGATCGCATGCGGCGCGACATCTTCTCGGTGAGCATCGACGATGAGGAGACGCGGCGCGCGATCTGCGAGGCCCATGAGCGATACGGCCTGCTCCTCGAGCCGCACGGTGCCGTCGGCTGGGCGGGGTTGCAGCGCTATGTTCGCGATGAGGCGGAGGGCGGGGAGACGCTTTGCATCGTGCTGGAGACGGCGCATCCGGCGAAGTTCCCCGAGGAGATCGAGGCCAATCTGGGGATCGTCCCCGAGACGCCCCCCAGCCTCGCCGGCCTCGAGGACAGGCCCGAGGACTTCTCCACCATGTCCACCGACTACGATGCGTTTCGCGATCTGCTGCTGAAGCGATTCGGCCGGTGAAGCGGGCGGTGGCTTACGCCACGATCTCGACGATCTCGAACCGCTTCGGTCCGCGGCGCAGATTGACGCGGACGACCTCGCCCACCCGGGACTTCATCAACGCCTCGCCCAGCGGGGAGGTGGGCGTCACTTCGATGCAGTCGTCGTCCAGGGACGCGGTGGGCTCGCCGACGAGACGGTAGAAGTGATCCTCGCCGGACGCGACGTCCCGCAGCTTCACCGTCGCCCCGATGAAGACCATGTCCTCCGGCAGTGCCTGATCGCCGGTGATGACCGCGGTGGCGAGGCGCTGCTCGATGTCGCGGATGCGGGCCTCGTTCATCCCCTGATCCTCGCGCGCCGCGTGGTACTCGGCGTTCTCGCGGAGATCGCCGAGCTCGCGGGCGCGCTCCAGGCGCTTGGACAGCGTGCGTCGCTTCTGTACGCACTCGCGCAGCTCCGCTTCCAGACGTTCCTTTTCTTCCGTCCTGATGTAATCCATGGGTGACTCGGCCTGTCGTTGCGGGCTCAAGGATGGAGGCGGCATCCGACCAGCCGGCCCTCCCGGTGTCGGCGCTTCACCTCGGCCGCGAAGGCGATCGGCGCGACGCGTCCTCGCCCGAGCGGCCGGCCGGCGGGGGCGGTCAAGTCAACCGGCCGCCACCCGCAGCATGTCGACGATCCAGCGCGGCGTATCGCAAAGATACGCCGACAGATGTCGGCGTCGAGTGAAGTAATAGGCCGACAGCCCGCCCTGCGTCAACAGGCTCACCCCGATCACCACCGCGTAAAAGAGGACCGTGAGCCCCCGCTGAAGGCGGTCGATGGGCTGGAGGGTCTCGGCCACCGGCCCTCCCGCCGCGAGCTGCGCCTGATACGGGCTCGGGCCGGTCAACGCGCCGATGATGCCCCAGACGCCGCAGGCGACGATCAGCGTGGCCAGTGCGAGCTGGTTCCATCCCAGCCGGTGGGGGGCGGCGAGGTCGAACCGCCGCAGCCCTCGCGATCCCCGCAGTTCCAGCCATGCCAGAACGGCCAGGGCCGCACCGGCCGGCAGGGCCGAGGGGCTCAGCAGGCCGCTGAGCAGCGTGAGACCGGCGAAAACCGCCAGCGTCCAGCCGCCGATCGCGGCGACCACGGCCGCGCGATGAATCTTCCGTGCCCGGCGGCGGGCGGCGGCAATCGCCTGCATCTGCTCCGGCGAGGGGGCCGCGGGCGGCGGCGGACCGCCGGTTCCGGTGCCCGGGGTCTGCTCTGCCCCTTCGGCCTCCGAAGATGCCGAAACCGTCGCCTCCGGCACGCGAGATGGAGCAAGGCGGGTCATCGTCAGCGCCATCGACCCGCGGCCACGCCCGGTTTCGGGCGTTTCTTCGACGGATGGGCGCGGGCCGCGGCCCCGTCTGTCTGAGACGATACGGCAGTCTGGAAATGCGTCTCACCGCCGATAATCGCAGGGCCGCCGACGAGGTCGGGCGGCGCCGCCCGCGGTCAGAAACGGAGCCGAATCCGGCCGGCCGGGGTGGGCCGAAAAGGCCGTCACTCGCCGGTGTTTTCGGCTCGTCGCGCCCGGGTTGATGTCATCGATGGCAAGGTGCGCGCCGGGAAGGTACATTTGGGTATGCGCTTCTACCGCGTCATCCGCGCCATCAATCGCGCCTACGCGCTCACGGTGCTCTGGCTGTACATCGCCGCATTCCTCGTGGCGGTGGCGCTGATGTTCATGTACCCGATCGGAACGATCACCCTCGTCTGGGCGGGACTGGTGGGGCTCGTCGTCGCGCTGCTCGTCGGCCGGCTGCTGGCAATCGTGCAGCGCGCCCTCGCGCGGAGGTCTCTAACCGCAAGCCGTTGCCCGAGTTGCGGCGCGGGGCTGGATGACGTGTCCGCGGAAGCGTCCTCTCCTCGCACCTGCGGCGCCTGCGGCTGCATCTTCCTGCCCAACGGCGCCGAGCAGACGGGATCCGGCGAGCCGGAGACGACGCGCGCGGCGGAAGAGTAATCCTGATCCGATCATCCACTTGCCTGCTGTGGAAGCGCGGTGTTCTGCCGCGTGGGATTGCCCCTCCGGTGGGGTCTATACTGCCAGCCTCATAAGAACGGAGACCACGACGCATGATGACCGAGAAACTGCTTGACGCCCTCAACGACCAGATCCAGGCGGAACTGCATTCCGCGTACATCTACCTGGCCATGTCCGCGCATTTCGAGGCGGAGGCCCTGCCCGGATCCGCCGGCTGGATGAGGCAGCAGGCGCGGGAGGAGGTCGCCCACGCGATGCGGCTGTTCGAGTTCGTCAACGATCGCGGCGGGCGGGTGGTGCTCAAGACCATCGACCAGCCGGAGAAGGACTTCGGCCCGCCGCTGAAGGTCTTTGAAACCGCGCTGGAACATGAGAAGCACATCAGCGGCCGCATCCACGATCTCTA
>JAXHTH010000019.1:0-11245 GCA_034211115.1 Planctomycetota bacterium
CGGCCGAACGAGGCGGCGAATCAGGAGCCGCTCGTCGGAATCACACATCGTAGGCCACACCGCCGAATGCGGCAGGCTGTCGGATGCGTTTTCCGTTCCGGACGCGGGTGGCCGCGCGGCCGCTCCTCACCGCTTCGCCTCCGGCGGGTCGAACGCATCGGCGGGCACCGCGGCATCCACCTCCGCCTCCTGCAACTCGATGATGATCCGGCCCGTCGTGCCGTCCTCGGTGACGGTACGGAACGGCAGGCTGAAGCCGGCCACCTTGCGGTGATCCTCCAGCGTCGTCCTGACCGGCACCTTCACCGACTCGGTCAGGAAACGCCGGGACTCGATGCGCGCGATCAGGCCGGACTCGGCATCGATGAAGATCTTCATCGCCGGCGCCTCGTGCGGCTCGAACCGGACGACGATCCGCTTCCCGCCGTCGCGCTGTTCGACGGCGAGCACCTCCACCGTTTGGAACAGCTCATCCCAGTCGCCGAGCAGGGCGGCGGGATGCTCCAGCGTCGCCTGCTCCAGCGCCGCGCCCTCGAGCTCCGTCATGCCCCTCGGATCGAAGGGCGAGGCCTGCCAGCCGTGATCGCCGTCAATGGCCGATCGAATCGAGCCGAACACCCCCAGATCGACGACACCGGCGCTGCGGTCGCGCCCGTCCATCCATTGGGTGACCGTCCCCCGGATGCCCTGGTTGACGAACTCGATGGTGCCGCTCAAGCGCAGGGTCGTCATCTTCTCGAATGCCTCGGCGCCGTACGCCTCGCGGAGCAGCGCGCGCACTTCATCGAGAGACGGCATTTGCGCAACGGGCTTGACGTCCAGGCGCGGCAGACGAAACTCCTGACCCGCCTGGTACATGATCATCTCGGTGACCGCGCCGGCCTCGTTGCGCGCGAACGAGACGGCGATGTCATCGGTCATCTCGAATCGCCATTTGCCATCCTCGTCCGGGGGGCGCAACGCGTAAACGGTCTGGCCGGGCACGTCCACGGCGAGGCGGCCGTCGTCGATGAGCACGGTCATCTCGCTGTCGGCGATCTGCCAGTCATAGTGTCCGAGATAGGGCGCCAGCGATGATTCGTCCATCGCCGGCCGCGGTGATTCGACGCCCTCGTGCGGAAGGCGGAACGACTGGCCGCCCTGGTAGAGCGTCATGTGCGTAATGCGTCCCTGTTCATCCTCGGTGAACGAGACCTTCGCGAACTCGAAGCCCTTGAACGCGCGTTGTCCCTGCTCATCGGGATCGGCCAGCTCATACGCCATCTGCCCGGGCACATCCACGGCAAGACGGCCGTCCTTCAGGAGCACCGTCCAGTCCGCATCCCAGGGCGCGAAGTGATAGTTGCCGAGGTAGCGGTCGAGGTCGCCTTCCTCGCCCGATGCCTTCTCCATCTCCTCGTCCTTGTCCGGCTCCGCGAGGAGGGCGTCGAAGATGAGCGGCGCGGACGCGGTGGCGAGCTGGCTGCCGTTGGCGTTGGTCAGCACGACGCACGCGATCTTTTCTTCCGGCAGCATCGCGACGTACGAGGAGAAGCCGTCGATCCCCCCGCCGTGGGAGAGCATGCGACGCCCGTTCCACGTGCCGATGACCCACCCCAGGCCGTACTGCTGCCCCTCGGGCCCGATGTGCGGCCGCCACATGACATCGAACTGCTTCCCGGCGATGAGGCGCTTCCCCTCGAATTCGCCGCGGTTGAGCTGGAGGCGCAGCCATTTCGCCATGTCCATGACATCGGCGTTGATCGCGCCGGCGGGGGCGATGCTGTCCAGCGGCCGCATCGGCAGATGCTCGTAGCGCTGCTCGTCCTCGTCCCAGAGATACCCCAGCGCGAGATGTTCATCCCGCTGCGCGTCGCGCACGGAGGTGTTGGAATGGTTCATGCCGAGCGGCCGGAAGAGGCGCTCGCGCAGGAGCGTGTTCCAGTCGGAGCCGGCCGCGTTGCCCGCCGCGATCCCCGCGGCGAGGTACATCGCGTTGTTGTACTGCATCTTCTCCCCCCGCGGCGCGGTCGGCTCGGCGCGGGCGAGGCAGGGCAGCATGTCGGCCCACGTCGCGCCCCCGCCGTACCACAGCAGATCGAGGCTCATGTACCCGCTGCGGTGACAGAGCGCATCGCGAACGGTGAGGTTGTTCGTCCGCTGTTCATCCTTCAGCGCGAATTCGGGGATGTGCCTGACGAGGGGGTCGTCCCAGTCCATCGCGCCCTCATCGACGAGCGTCGCGATCAGCGCGGCGGTGAACGCCTTCGTGGTCGAGCCGACGGCATACATCGTCTCGATCGTCGCGGGCAGTCGGCGCTCGACATCGCGCAACCCCAGCCCGCGAGCGAGGACGACCTGATCATCCATCACCACCGCGAAGGACATGCCCGGCACGTGCAGGGCCTCGCGTCTGGCGTCCAGCGCCTCGATGAGGCGATCGAACCGCGGCTCCGGCGGCGGCGCCCCGGTCGCCGGCGGCCGGGCGAGGAGCGGCGGCGGAACCATCGACAGGCAACAGAGTACGAAGAGGAACGCGATGAAGCCACGGCGATGATGAGGGCGCATGATAAGCCTCCTTCGACCCGACACGCGGAGACGACCGGCGATGACCCGCACGGTGCGGGTCGCCGGCCGCACGGCCCGCGATCACCGGCGGCCCGCAACCGGTGAACGGTGGCACGGGCGTCCCGCCCGTGCGGTACGGCAAACGTCTCGTCTCTGAGAATACCAGCATGTCGGCCGCGCGGGCGGGGGCGCGCTGCGCCGCGACGATCGGCTTCCAAGGAGAACGCTACCGCACGGGCGGAACGCCCGTGCCACCCGCACCGCGCCTGTGCCATCATTGCGGTTGAAGCGGCTACGGCAGGCCGCGCACCGAGCGCTTCTCGGTGCGCTCGGTGCGGGGATCGAGGACGGTGACCGTTCGCGCCTCGACGTCGATCTCGATGAGCTGCCAGTCGGTGTCGCCGAGGCGGTCGCCGACGCGCAGCGCTTCGCCGTCGATGAGGGCGGTGTTGCCCGAGGAGGAGGCGAGGACGGCCTGGAGGATGAACTCGGGCGGCGGGGGCAGGTCCGGATGCTCGAACACCACCTCCGCCTCCTCGTCGCGCGACTGGTAATACAGCGGCGTGGATCCGAAGTCCTCGGCGTGCAGGCGCGCGATGTGCTCGGCGGCCTGTTGTTGCCCGTCCGTCCGCGCACCGGCGATCTCCCGAGCCGGCTCGATCGGGGGCGGCGTCACCGCGGGCATGGCCGGGGTGGGCGCCGCGGCCACCTCCGCCGGGCCCGTCCCGCCCAGGAACATCGCCGTCGCCTTCACGAGCACCAGCGGGAGGACGAACATGCCCGCCGCGGCCAGGCGTCGCTTGGTCTCACTCGTCGGCATGGTCTTCTCCCACCAGCGCGGTCAGCGCCTCGGGCAGGGCGAACCGCAGCGCCTGGCATGCGAAGCGGGCCTCGACGAACGAACGGTTCTCATCCTGCCGGGGCGTGATCGTCAGCGTCATCGGGCGAATGAAGCCGTCCAGCGCGCCCACCGCCTCGAGGAACCTCGCCACCTGCTCATACGTGCCCTCGACGGTGATGTCGAGGGTGGTGAGGTGTACCGCTTCCTCCTCGTCGGCGGCGCGCTGGTCGGCGCCCGGATTCAGTCGCTGCACGGTCACGCCGTGCTCGTCGGCCAGATCCATGATGAGGCCGTAGATGCGCGTCGAGTCGTCGGCGAAGTCGTTCCGGGCCCGGATGGTGCGGAACCGATCACGGACCGCGGTCAGCTCGTCGGCCATCTGCTCGATGGTCCCCTCCCCCACCGAGGTCTGGACGTTGCGGGCCCGGGTGATCGTCGCCTGCAACTCGTGCAGTTCATCGATCTGCGGCTGAACGATCGCCATCCATCCGCCGGCGCAGACGGCGACGATGATGATGAGCTGCGCCAGAAGCTGTCGATCGAGCGGTCCGTTCATGGCCTTCCATCTCCCTCGACGGCGGCGACATGCGGAGCGGCCTCCTTTCCGTCCGCGGGCACGGCGACGGCGGTGAAGGTCGCCTCGAACCGCTGGCCCTGAAGCGTCCCGATCGAGCCCATCGTCACGTTGCCCAGCACGATGTCCTCGAAGAGCGGGCTCTCGCGGAGGCGCTGCACGAAGGGCTGAAGTTCCGTCTTCTTTCCCTCGCCTTCGCCCCGGAAGGCGTATCCGGTCAGCGTCCCCATCGTGTGCGGGGACAGGCGATGGAACGACACGCTGGTGAAGCGGATCGTCCGGGGCGTGATGCGGCTCAGCTCCTGGAGCAGGGCGCGGTAGTCGACGCCGGCGCCGATCTCCCCGGCGATCGTTCCCTCCAACTCGTTCATCGCGCCGAGCGTGGTGCGGAGCCGATCCGCCGTCGACTGCAGCGCTTCCTGATCGCAGATCTGCGAGGCGAGGGCATCGGCTTCGCCACGGGCATCGTTGACCCGCGCGTGGTAGCGCCAGCCGTCGACGGCGATGACGGCGAGGGCGGCCGCGGCGCCCGTCCAGAGCCAGCGGCGGAGTCGGCCCGCGTCGCGGCGGCGGGCAACCTCGCGCGGCAGAAGATTCAACTGGTCCAGGAACCGCCGGTCGGCCAGGGCGTCATCCAGCTCGTCCGCGGCGGACGGCGCGGCGGCCTCCCCCCCTTCGCGTGGCGCCGTCTCCCGGCTTGCGACGACGTTCAGTTCCTCCCCGATCATCTCGATGAGGCCGGGGACGGAAAGCCCGGGACCGCTGACGCCGATGGCCAGTTCGGCGCGATCCTCCTCGTTGAGCCCGAAGCGCAGAGACTGGCGAAGCTCGACGGTGAAGCGCTGCAGCACGGGCTGAAGCAGCGGGATCACCTGGCCGCCGGTCAGTCCTGTCTTCTCGTCGACGACCGTGCCCCGCTCGGGAATGCCGTGCCGATGGAGCATCTCCCGCGCCGTCGCTTCGTCCAGCTCAATGGGCTCGTCGCGGCCGGCCACCCAGATGGGTTTGGTCAGGCTGGCGACGAGCGATTGGAGCCCCAGGTCGACGCGGCGGCTGAACAGCAGCGAACCGGCGTGGGTGATGACGAAGAACGAGGCGTGCTCGCCGATGTAGAGCCGACCCCGGCGGCCGGCCTTGTCGCGCAGCGCGCGGCTGACGAAGCCGGCCATCACCAGGGCATCAAAGGGGGTGATCGAGACGAGCTTCAATCCCGCCTCTTCGACGAGGTCCACGATGGCCTCGGCGATGTCCTCGCGCTCCGCGGCGACGAGGACGTGCGTGCGCCGCGGCTCCCCGGCCGCGTCGCGCCCGATCACCGCCCCCTCGCAGACCGCCGACAGCGCCGAATAGGGCAGGGCGTCGACGCAGGCGAGCGTCGCCGCCTCCACCGCCTGGCCGGGCGAGCGCACCGCGAAGTCCGCCAGGTCCACGGCCTGGGTGGGACTTCGATAGAGGACGTTCGCCCCGCTCCCGGTGAGGTTCATCTCCTCGATGAGCGTTCGAACCGTGGGGGCGCTGCGCCGCACGAGCCTGGCCCATTCCCCCGCGTCGCTCTCCGGGTTTATCGGAAGCTGCCGGGCGTCGACGCGCCGATTCCCGTCGTACACGACGACGTCCAGGCGGCCCGGCAGCAGCTCAACAACGACCTGTCTCGTCTTCACGCGATGATCTCGTCTGGGACCGCGGGTGATCCCCGGTAGGACTTCGTCGAATTCACGGGCGCACTTTCGCGCATTTGCACCTCTCGGCGACGCCGGCCCGGCCTCAGGACGAGCCGGGATCGACCTCCACCCAGCGGATGAGACGCCGCTCGGATCCCCCCTGCTCCTCGATGGTCAGCATCTGGGGGACGGTGGTGGCCCCGATGGTCGTCTCGACCTCGCCGGGGACGACGGCGACCGATCTGGTTCCGGTAAGAAAGTGGACCCTGACCATGTAGGTCTCGCTGTTGTCGACGCCTCCGAAGTGCAGCCAGAGGGGCTCGGTCCCGCCGTAGCCGCGGGCGACGCCCACGTCCCGGCGGGCGAGGAGCGTTGCTCCGCCGGCGGTGTAGAGTTCGACCCGCACGCCGATGGCCGCCCTGTTCGTCCCGCCCTCGCCGAAGCCGATGAGCCGCACCTTCAGGTAGTCGCGGTTATCGGTATTGTTGCGGAGGAGGATGTTGGTCGAATCCTCGCGGGTGACGGCGAGATCGAGATCGCCGTCGTTGTCGTAATCGACGAAGACGGCGTCGTGCCCGTTGCCCGCGGCGTCGGCGCCCTCGTTGACCGCGGTGAACGTGCCGTCGCCCTCGTTGCGGTAGAGGACGTTGCCGCCCTCGGTGGTGGTGAGGTAGAGGTCGAGATCGCCGTCGTTGTCGTAATCGCCCCAGCAGGCGCTGCGCTGGCGGTCATCATTGTCAAGGCCGGCGGCGGAGGCGACGTCGGAGAACGTCGAGCCGCCGTTGCGCCAGAGGTAGCCGTCGCGGTTGTCATCGTAGCGGGGCACGAAGAGGTCGAGGTCGCCGTCGTTGTCGTAGTCGCCCCAGGCGGAGCCGATCTTGTCGCTGTTGCCGGTCACGACGAGGATGCCGCCGTTGCTCTGGCTGTAGGTTCCGTTTCCGTTGGAGGAGAAGAGTCGCCCGAAGAAGAAGTGGTAGAAGAAGTCGAGGCAGCCGTCGTTGTTGACGTCGCCGGCGCTGCAGAAGTCGCCGTTGCCCGCATCGCCCCAGTCATTGAGGCCGTAGTCTCGATCGTCGGTCCCCTCGAGGATGACGGGGACGGCGCCCTGGTGATGTCCGATCCAGTTGCCGTTCTCGCTGAACATGACGATGTCGCACCAGCCGTCGCGGTTGACGTCGACCGCCGCCACGGCCTCGTTGTTGGACGGCTCGTTGAAGCCGAGGTTGCCGCGATCGGTGAACGAGGCGGCGCCGTTGTTCTCGTAGAGCCGCTCGTCGATGTGCCAGAAGTCCAGATCGCCGTCGTTGTCGATATCGAGCAGCGCCCCCTGCCGATCGCGTCCCCCGCCGCCGAAGTTGCTGACGAAGAAGCTCTCGCCGAGGTTGTTGTTGATGAGCAGGCGGGAGGTGCTGTTGCCGGTGATGATGGCGTCGAGATCGCCGTCATCGTCGAGATCGCCCCAGTGCAGACCGGACCCGCCGTGGTAGTCCGTCGTGCTCTGCACGTCGAACCCGGTGTCGGAGGAAACGTCGGTGAACAGCCAGCCGGGATCGGCCAGCGCCTGGACCTGCGCCGGCTGAAGGGCCGTATCGAAGACGGCGACCTCGTCGAGGCGGCCCTCGAACTCGTAACGGAGGGGCGCGATTCGCCGGTCGCGGCTGCCCCAACTGTTGGCGCCCAGCGCGATCGGTTCGTAGTTGCCGGCGCCGCCGGAACTCGTGCCCAGCCCGCCGTCGTAGTCGTCGTCCGACGCGAGGTCGCCGTTCAGGTACAGCTTCATCCCGTCCGGCCCGAACACGAAGAGCACGTGATACCACGTCTGCTCGGCGATGTCGCGCGCCTGGAGCGTGTAGCTGCGGCTGGTGCTCTGCAGGCGCACCTTCAGGCGCGAGGAATCGAGATAGACCGTGAGGTGACCGCCGGTGTCGTAGTTGGTCGAGTCCTTCGAGAAGAGGCCCTGGTTGCCCCCCAGATCCTCCGCGTAGAACCAGAGCTGCACCGATCCTTCATCGATGAGGAACGCATCATCGTGGGGGATCTCCACGTGGTCGTTCCAGCCGTCGAAGGAGGCGGCGGTGTTCTCGTCGACAACACCCGGCAGACCGAGGTCCACGCCCCGCCGGTAGGTTCCGTTGTATCCCCCGGCGGCGTCGACCGCGGTGGCGCCCGACGATTCGCCCAGCCGCCAGTACGCGAGCGGGTTCAGGTCCATGATCTTGTCCGAGTACTCGTCGGCCCGCACTTCACCGGTGAACAGGCAGGCGAAGGCGCACGCGATCGCGCCGGGAAACGCTCCGGCGGGCCGATTCCATTCGTGGCGAGTGTTCATCCGGCTTTCTCCCTCTTCGCCCTTCGATCAGTGAGACAGCGCCTCGGCGGGGATGACGGTCCGGCCCGGCACGCCGGGTCCCCGCCAGGACACGATCAGGCCGTGGTTGCCGCTGCGTTCGAAGAAGCGCACCATGAAGTCGTGCGGACCCGCGGCGAGCGAAATCGCACCGCTTCGCTCGCGCATCGCGTGCAGGCCGTCGTTGTTGACCACCTCGCTGCCGTCGATCCACAGCTTCGAACCGTCGTCGCTCTCCGTGTAGAACGTCCAGGAACCGGTGTCGGGGATGGTGATCGTCCCGGCGAACTCGGCGCCGTAGTTGTTGTTCGGCCCCCCGACCCAGAACGGGGTGGCGTCACTCGTCCGCGGCCAGTTGAGCACGGACACCACTCCCACCGCGTCCGGATCCGCGGTCCAGTCGATGTCGGCCAGCGCGGCGGGCGAGCCGTCGTCGATGAAGTAAGAGGCGGCGAGTCCGTTGGGGCCGGCGCCGGCGGAGCCGCTGAACGTCGCCTCCAGCCGGCGACGGGCCTGCCCCGCCCGCCCGTGGCTGGTCAGCACCGTTCCCTCCGCCTCCATCGCCATCGCCACGTGCACCGCGGCGTTGCCGAACGTCGGGTCGTTGCCCTCGTCGTCATCGTCGGAGATGGCGCCCGCCGTGCCGTCGCCGTCCTCGTCGTCATCGAGCATGACTTCGCGGACGGCCATGTTCAGGCCGGCCTCGGCGGCATAGAACGCCTGCACCGTCTCCACCCGCCTTACGGTCAGATCCTGGTCCCGCGCGCCGCCGAGCACCATCACCATCACCACCAGATCGAGGATGAGCAGCATCACGATCATGACGATGGCGGCGACGCCCCGCCGGGCCTTTCTGCGCGTTCGTCTCATCGCTCACCCTCCCGCGCCCTGCATCGTCGACCTGAGAAACACCCGGCTGCGCAGGATCTCGCTCACGCCGTACCGTTGGACGGTGATCGTCACCGACACGCGTCGGACGTCATCGCATGCCGCGCCGCTGAGCGGCTGACTCATCGCGTCGTTGTCCTCGTCATACGCCTGGAGGCTGAGGGCGGTGACGTCGGCGAGCAGAACCGCCGCCCCCCCGCCCTCGATCGTCAGCAGCAGATCGCTGCCGGACAGGGCGAGGCGGTTGTCGCCGTCCCAGTCGATGGATTCATCGGTCAGGCTGTCGATGTCGGGAGCGACGCCGCCCGCCTCGTCATCGAGCGGGACGCTGCGCAGCTCGCGGACGATTCGATCCAGCGCGATCGACAGCTCGGTGTGCAGTTGCGCGCTCGTCGCGGCCTGAACGTAGCCGTCCGTGGCCGCGAAGATGATCCCCGATCCGACGGTGGCCAGCGCGGCGAGCACCGCGATCGTCGAGACGAGCTCGATGAGCGTGAACCCGCGCCGGGCGGCGCGCCGAACTCGCCGACGGCCGGTCACGGCGAATACTCCGTCACCACGGTGGAGATTGACAGCGTTCGCGCCGTCGACGTCGCGTCCTCCCACGACACGGCGACGGTCACCGTCATGTATCCCTCGCCGGCCGTGACGAGATCCGGGCCCGTCTCCGTCAGGCTCACCGTTCGGCTGAAGGCGGGAAAGCCGCTCACGGTCGGCTCGGCCGGGTAGTTGCCCGCGGTGAGATGATCCCAGCCGCGGGTGTCGCTGTGCCGATCGGCGAGGACATCCTCGAGCTTCTCCGTGGCCAGCCACCGCGCCTGCGAGGCGAGCACGGGATTCACCCGCTGCACGTGCGCATCGCGGATGGCGAAGAGCATCGGCGGCAAGGCGACGGCGAGAATCACGATGGCCGCGATCGTCTCGATGAGCGTAAAGCCGTTTCCGCGTGCGGTGGACATCGCGCTGCTCCTTCCCGGCCGATTCACGGTGCCGTGTGCGTGATGTATCCCGTCGTCGCCGTCACCCGGATCACCGCTCCGCCGCTGAGGGTCACCGTTCCGTCCGCGCCCAGCGCGTCCTCCGCGGCGTTGAGCGGTCGGCCCAGCCAGTCGAATCCCACCTCGACATCATCGTCGAAGGCGGCACTGACGATCTGCACGCCGACGAACGAGCCGGCGCCCAGTTGCTGGACATGCGCGCGCCCGGTGGCGGGATCGGTGAGCGTGGCCGCGCCGGCGCGGCCCGGGGCGTCGGGATCCTCCCCCAACACCGACCACGTCTCCGCGTCCGGATCGAAGACAACCCAGGTCACGGTGCCGGTGGCGACGGCCCGCTGGCGGGCGAAGGTGAGATCGCGGAGCAGGTGCTTGGCCGCCATCCCCGCCCTCGTCTCGCCCAGCCGATCCAGTGAAGGCACGGCGACGGCGGCGAGGATGGCTACGATCACCATCACCGCCACCAGTTCAATGAGCGTGAACCCGCCGCCCTGCTTCGGGCGGCGGGCCACGAGACCTGTCGCGTGGGCCGGCATCTCGAGCGGCTCAGAACTCGTTCTCGCCGATCGTGTCGCTGTTGGCCCAGAACTTCCCGTTGCCGGCGTCATAGTTCCAGCCGTTCGTGCCCGCGACGGGCGGATCGTCGGCGTCCCAGACCGCGGCGGCGATGGTGGCGTCGCCGTTGTAGGGATTCTCCGGGATCGCCTCCTGCATCACTGTGCCCAGCGTCTGGAGCTGGACCAGGGTGGGGTAAGCGGCGGTGCCGGTGATGGCCTCGTTGGCATAGAAGTTCGCGATGCCGGCCCGCACGCCGCCGAGCACGCCTTTGCACGCCGATTCCTTCGCCTGCGCCGCGTAATCGAAGTACTTGGGCAGCGCCACGCCCGCGAGAATCGCCAGCACGACGATGACCGCGATCAGTTCGATCAGCGTGAAGCCTTTGCGCGTTCGCGTGATTCGTTTCATCATGGTTCCTGTCCTCTTCTCCAGCTCCGGGCGGGTTCTTCCGCCACGTTCCAGGCGGAACCGGCCCATCCGGCCCCGCGACTCATTCGTGAGCCCCGGAAGCCCTATCCAATCAACGCCGCCATGTTCCACATGGGAAGGAAGATGGCCAGCGCAATCAGCAACACAATGGCCGCCAGGCCGACGATCATGATCGGCTCGATGACGGTGGTCACGTTCCTGGTCAGGTGCACGACTTCGCGATCGTAATTGCGGGCGACGATTTCGCACATTCTCGGCAGTTCGCCGGCCTCCTCGCCGGCCGCAATCATCCGGCGCGCGAACGCCGGCACGTACTCACAGGTGACGATTGCATCGGACAGTCGCCCGCCGAGGTTGACCTGCTCGCGCAGTTTCTCGGCATCACGCTGCAGCAGCGGGCGTCCG
>JAXHTH010000020.1:0-24097 GCA_034211115.1 Planctomycetota bacterium
GGGTGGGCGACGACCCGCATCTGAGCTATTCGGGGGGCTCGATGATTGTCTCCCCGACCGGCGAGGTGCTGGCCGAGGCGGGCGAGGCGGAGGCGGTCCTCGCCGCGGACCTCGATCCGGACGGCCTCCGCCGCTGGCGGGCGGAGTTCCCCGCCCTCCGCGATCTCAAAAAGTCCCTGCTCGGGCGGATCGACATCGATCACAGCCCGCCCCGGCGGCCGATGAATGAACGGGAAATGGATCGGGGCGGCGATTGAGCGCCGGCCGGTCCGACGGTACGATTCCGCGATCCGGCCCTGCGCCGGCCGACCGGGCTAGGTAGCTCAGTTGGTAGAGCACCGCACTGAAAATGCGGGTGTCGGCGGTTCAAGTCCGCCCCTAGCCATACGTGAGGAGCAGCGCCCGCCTCAGATGAGGCGGGCGTTGTGCGTTGGCGGAGGATGGACGAGAGGCCGGCGCCGCGTCCCGCGCCTCACGCCGCGCGGTTCGCATCGCGCCCCAGCAGCCGCGCCATGCCGTCATCCAGAACCGAATGCGGCTTCATCCCGGGGAGCGGATAGTGCCGGCACAGCGCCCGGCCCAGCGCTTCCGGCTCGGCCATGACGAAGAAGACGGGAATCCCGATCACGTTCGTCGCGAACCGCAGGGCCCGGCGCAGATGCATCTGCGTGGTCGCGATCATCAGCTCGCCCGGCTCAAAACGGATGGGCAGCACGCGGAACTGCCACGCCTGACGCCGCGTGACCAGCCGCAGCGCCTCCGGATCGTACGCCTCAACGTCCGGATCGACGGTGCGGGTGAGCGCGGCGTACTGCTGCGCCCAGGCCGCCTCGATGATCGCGGGATCGACGCTGAACAACCGCTCGGCGAGGAGCCCGAACGGCTCGCCCGTATGCTGCTGGCGAGAAAGAATGTGTTGCACCTGCCGCTCGTCGAGCACGCCGCTCTCGATCAGCAGTTCACCCAGACGCAGCTCCATATCAAGCCGCCTCCTTTCGCCTCCGGCGGCGATATCGGCTTGGCGGGCGGTGTCTTGATGCGCCGAGTGCGATTCGGCGGGCAATCGGGCCCGGGAGAACGCGGCTGTGCGAGATGGCCGACCGTGGCAAGCTGCACCGGCCCGGCCGCATTCTCTCGCTGCCCCCCGCAGGTCGGTCAGTTTGCCAGGACCGCCATGAATCCGGCGACACGGGCTCATGTCGCCCTTCCGGGGGCCGACGATTTTTCCGCGTCCGAAAAGCGGCTTCCCCGCCCGGGATGACTACGCTATCGGCCTATGCACGAGCGGATCCGCGATGCCCTGCTCAGCCGCTGGGGGTGGCTGGTCGCCTCCCGGCCCTGGCCGACGCTGCTCGTGTGCGTGCTCCTCGCCGCCGCCTCCATCGTCCTCACCGTCCAGCACCTGTCCTTCGTCTCCGACCGCAGCGAGCTCATCGACCAGGACCTGAGCTGGAACCGGCGCTACGCGGAGTACAAGGACCAGTTCCCGCGCTGGGACGATGTCATCGTCTGCATCGAGGGCGCCGCCGACGATCAGCGCATCGACGAGCTGGCGCGCCGGATCGCCCGGCAGTTGATGAACGATGAGCGGATCGGCTCGGCCGATGCGGGGTTCAACGTCTCGGAGACGGGTCCGCGGCTGTTCGCCGCCGCCCCGCCCGAGCTGTTCGAGGAGATGATGGACCGGATCGCGCGGGCGCGTCGGCTGGCCGCGGCGTCGCACGCCAACGCCGCACTTGCCACCGCGCTGGCCGAGTTCTCCGACGCCCCGGAAGGCGAATCGACGCTGGCGGAGATGGACGAGTTCCTCCAGCCGTACCTCGATGCCCTGCGCGGCCGGCCGCCGGACTTCGCCTTCCTCCGCCCCGACCAGTCGCGCTGGCTGCCGCTGGTGAGCGAGTTCGGCTCGGGTCGGCTGCGGTTCATCCAGGTCCACTTCGCCGGGGCGGATGAGGGCATCGCCTCGACCGCCGATGACATCGCCTGGCTGCGGGCGGAGATCGCCCCGCTCATCGACGCGTCCGCTCTTCCCGAGCTCGAATGGGGCGTGACGGGCATCCCCGCCATCGAGGCGGACGAGACGGCCCAGTCCATCCACGATTCGACCATCGCCTCCCTGCTCGCCTTCGCCCTGATCACCGCCCTCATGCTCGCGGTGTTCCGGGGGATCATCGTTCCGCTTCTCGCCGCGTCCGCCCTGCTCATCGGGATGGCGTGGAGCTTCGGCTGGCTGACCCTCGCCGTCGGGCATCTTCAGCTCTTGTCGGTCGTGTTCTCGGTGATCCTGCTGGGACTGGGCGTCGACTTCGCCGTGCATCTCGTGGCGCGCCTGGAGCTGGTGCAGGATGAACATCAACACCTGCACTCGGCGATCTCGCGCGTCTTCCGCGGGATCGGGCCGGGCATGCTCACCGGCGCCGTGACCACCGCCGCCGCGTTCGGCGCCACCGCCCTGACGCAGTTCAAGGGCATGGCGGAGATGGGCCTCATCGCCAGCGGGGGGATCATCCTCTGCCTGATCGCGACGCTGAGCTGCTTCCCCGCCTCGCTGGCCGCGACCGGGAAGTGGAAGCGCGTCATCCGCCACCGGCCGGGCGGGGAGACGGCCCACTTCGCCCACGGCCGACTCGACATCGTCGACCGCCGCGCCAGGGGCACGCTGATCGTCGCCGGCGTGCTCGTCATCCTCCTCGCCGCGCCGATGTACCGCGTGCAGTACGACCCGAACGTGCTGAACCTCCAGCCGCCGGGCGTTGAGTCCGTCGAGTGGGAGAAGCGGATCGTCGAGGACAATGCGCGCAGCGTGTGGGCCGCTCTCGTGCAGACGACGCCGGAGAACGCGGCGGACCTGGCCGATGATCTCCGCGCGCTTCCGGGGGTGCACGATGTCGGGGCGATGGGCCTGCTTCTGCCGCCCGATCGCGAGGAACGCGGGCAGCGCATCGCCGCGCTGCGCGCGCAGCCCGTGCAGCCGATCGAGGCGCGGACCGGCGAAGAGGCGCTGCTGGCGCAGCTTCAGCTCGTCCGCGTGGGCGTGTCGAACCGCGCCCGCACGGCCCCCGGAAGTGTCGCCGCCCGCCTGCGCGATGTGCAGGCCGACATCCAGACAGCGTTCCAGGCGTATCGCGACGCCTCGGCCGACGAGCAGGCGGTGCGCCTGGCCCGGCTCGAGGAAGCGTTCGGCTATGCACGCGAGGCGCTGAGCGACTGGCTGGAGCAGGCGCTGGCGCCGATCCCGCCCGCGCCGGCGGACCTGCCCGCCCTGTTGCGCGAGCAGTGGACGGACGGCGACACCTGGCTGCTGCGCATCTATCCCGCGGCCGATCCGCAGGGGCGGTCGATCCTCCATCCGGATCGATTGGGAGAATTCGTCAACACGCTCCTGGCCGTGGAGCCGACCACGTTCGGCCCGCCCGTGCAGATCTGGGAATCGACGCAGCTCATCATCCGCGAGTACATCAAGGCCGCGTGCTACGCGGTGGCGGCGATCCTCATTCTCCTCCTGCTGGATTTTCGCTCGCTGGCCGATGCGCTGTGCGCGATGACGCCGGTGCTGATCGGGTTCATCGGCGTGTTCGGCCTGATGGGGATCACCGGCGCGCCGCTGAACTTCGCCAACATCATCGTCATGCCGCTCATCTTCGGGATCGGCGTGGATGCGGGCGTGCACATCGTCCACCGCTGGCGGGCCGAGCCCTTCGGCCGCCCGGCCGGCCTCAGCGGCGGGACCGGCCGCGGCATCACGCTCACCATGATCACCACGATGGTCGGATTCGGCTGCATGCTCGTGGCCGAGCACCGCGGCATCCGTTCGCTCGGTTTCGTCATGCTCGCCGGCCTCAGCGTCACCCTCCTCGCCTGCTACACCGTCCTCCCGGCGCTGCTCAGACTAAGGACGGCGCCGGAAGAGTGAGCGGACGCTTCTGCGAATGCCCAACAGAAGAGTGGCACGGGCGTCCCGCCCGTGCGGGATCGGCCGAGTGATGTGGCCTGTGTCTTCGAAGACCACGGGGCCTTCCGCTTCGCTCCAGACCACGGCACCCGGCTGAACCCTCGCCGACCAAAGAAGGCCCCGCGTGGGAGCGCGGGGCCGGGATCGATTATGGGATGGGAACGGCGTGGTGCCGCGTGCACTCACGCCCTCAGCGCATCGGGGTTGAGGGCCTTGAGATCGTCGCTGACGAAGAGGCCGTCCTTGCGGACGATTTCGCCGTCGAACGCGATCGTGCCGCCGCCGTAGTCGGGGCGCTGGATGAGCACCATGTCCCAGTGAATCTCCGAGTCGTTGCCGTTGTGCGCCTCCTCGTAGGCCCGGCCGGGCGTGAGGTGCAGGGAGCCGGCGATCTTCTCGTCGAAGAGAATGTCCTTCATCGCGTGCTCGACGTGGGGGTTGAACCCGATGGCGAACTCGCCCACGTAGCGCCCGCCCTCATCGGTGTCGAAGATCGGGTCGAGCTTTTCGGCGTTCTGGTCCGAATCGGCGTTGATGATCTTGCCGTCCTTGAACTCCAGCCGCACGTTCTCGAAACTGATGCCGTTGAAGATGGTGGGCGTGTTGAAGTGGATGACGCCGTTGACGGATTCCTTGACGGGCGCGGTGAAGCACTCGCCATCGGGGATGTTCATCTGCCCGCAGCAGGGGACGACGGGGATGCCCTTGATGGAGAAGCTGATATCGGTGTCGCCGGGACCCTTGATCTCGACGCGATCGGTGTTGCGCATGCGGTCGGCGAGCTTCTCGGCGGCCTGGGCCATCTTCGCGTAATCGAGGGTGCAGACGTTGAAGTAGAAATCCTCGAAGGCTTCGGTGCTCACCTGGGCGAGCTGGGCCATGCTCGGCGTGGGCCAGCGGAGGACGCACCACTTGGTGTGCTCGACGCGCTGGTCGAAGTGGACGGGCTTCATGTAGATGCGTCCCCAGCGTTTCATCTGCTCGTCGTCGATGCCGGACAGTTCGCTGACGTTCGCCGCGCCGCGCAGGCCGATGTAGCACTGCATCTGCTTCATGCGATGGCGGTCGTAGTCGGCCCAAGCCTTGAGCTGCTCCTCATCGGCGTTCTCGACGAGGGCGCGCATGGCGCGGTTGGCGCGGAGGATGACGTGCGGATGCCCGCCGGCCTTGCGGGCCGCCTTCACCAGGGCGACCGTCATCTCTTCGGGAGCATCGAACATCTCGATGAGCACGTGCTCGCCCGGCTGGACGCGGGTGGAGTAATTGACGAGCAGCTCGGCGAGGCGGGTCATTCGCGGGTCAACCATGGGTTCCGTTCCTTCCCTTATGTCTGTGATGGAATGCGAGCGGGCGAGTTCGCCTCGCCGCGGGATCGAAGCACACACGTCCGGGGCCCGGCGAGGCGGATCGGCATTCTATCGCGAATGCGGGCCGGATGTCGCGGGCCAGGACGACCGGTCGGGCGCCGCGGTCCGGGTCGGCGAGGGCCGCGTGGCCTTTCGCTTCGCTCCAGACCACGGCACCCATCAGTCCGAATGAACGCAAATACCCCGGCCGGAGATCAACCGCTCTGATCCTCGGACCCGTGGAAGAGATCCTGCAGCGCCTGCCGCACGTCGGCGCCCGGCTCGGCGCCGGGGCGGAACCAGAGCCGCACGCCCGGACGCGGCTGCTCCGGCGCGAATCGGAACCAGCCGGCGACGGCGGAGTCGGCGTAGGTCTGGCCCTGCCAGAAGCCGTCGGCGGCGCGGCCGTGCGCGATGCGCCGCCCCCGGGGCGGGAAGGCGTCCCACCGCTCGACGTGCGAGCCGAGCAGGGCGTTCTGGAAATCCTGATCGTCATCGGCGTGCGAGGAGCAGATCAGGATCACGTTCGTCGCGCGGGGCATGAACTGGCGGTACGCGCGCTTCATCAGTTTGCGCATGCGCGGCGCCTCGTCGATGAACCCGGAGGGGAGGCCGATGACGAGGGAGACGTGCGGCCCCTCCCAGGGGGCGACGATGAGCACCCCGCCGATCTCTTCGCCGCTGTCATCCTTGACCACCAGCTCGTCGCCCAGCCGCGCGTGCTGGATGAACCCGCTGGCCTCGCGGACGAGGCGCTGCATGTCCTCGTCGGTCGCGCCGTCTCTCCAGCGCACGCCGACGACGTAGGGCCGGTTGATGCGCTCCAGGTAGCGCAGTCGGGATGAGATGGTGAGCTTCTTCCGCCCGGGCCTGTCGGTCTTGAGGCGCTTGACGTGGAGGAAGAACTCCAGCGCATCGCCGTTGACCTGGAAATCGCAGGCCTTCCCGCTGGGGGTCGGCACTTCAACCTTGAGTTCGCAGCCTCGGCGGAGGAGCTGGCGGGCGACGATCGCCTCGGCGAGCGCATCGCGGAAGCCCTTGGCCGTGCGGTGGGCGGTGAGGGCCGCGTGCAGCTTGGCCAGCTCCTCGTCCGCGGCCCACGCCTCGATGTCGGCGAGGATCGCCGGGTGAAGCCGGGGGGCGAACTGTTCCAGACCGCCGGTGTCTGCCATAGGACTCCTGACCCGTTCGCGGCGGCGTCTACCCGGGATGGAACCGCACGTGGGGAGGGATGCGCGGCGTCCTTCGCGCATCGCCCTTCGTCTCGTCCCAGTAGCGCTGAAGCGCCTCGCGCGCGGGGAGCCCGTCGATGGTGATGTCCGCCCCGCGGGCGAGCAGTTGATCGACCTGCCTTCGGCCGATGACGGTGGTGAATCGCACCCGGTCGCCGTCGTAGGCGCGATCGAGGACGTCCGTGCGCTTTTCGAGGAAGGCGATGGTGCGGCCGTCCCGCATGGCGCGCTGAGCAGCACCTGCCGCGTCCCGCCGAGCATGTGATCGCGGGCCATGCGGGTGAGCTCCTCGAGCCCGTCGCCGCGCGCGGCGCTGACGGGCAGCGTCTCCGGATGACGGTTCAGCCAGAGGAGCACGTCTTCGGCATGGGAGAGAAGATCGATCTTGTTCAGCACGATGAGCCGCGGTTGCGTCGTCGCGCCGATCTCATCGAGCGTGTCGAAGACCGTGTCGAGCTGCATTTCGGCGTTCGGGTCGGCCGCATCGACGACGATGATGAGAAGCCGGGCGAAGATCGTCTCCTCGAGCGTGCAGCGGAAGGATGCGACGAGGTGATGGGGCAGGTTGCGGATGAAGCCGACGGTGTCGGAGAGCAGGGCCGCGTTGCCCCCGCCCAGCTCCCAGCGCTCGACGCGGGCCGAGAGGGTCGCGAACAGCTTGCCGTGCGCGAACGCCCCGCCCGCGGTGAGACGATTGAAGAGCGTCGATTTGCCCGCGTTGGTGTAGCCGACGAGGCCGATCGTGTAGTGATCGAGGTTCCGCTGCTGCACCTCGCGGCTGCGCCGGGCCTGAATGTCGGCGAGTTCGGTCCGCAACTGGCGCAGGCGCTGATTGACGAGGCGGCGGTCGATCTCGATCTGCTTCTCGCCCGGCCCGCGGGTGCCGATCCCCACCGGCGCGCCGCCCACGATCTGCCCGAGGTGATCCCACATCGCGCGGAGGCGGGGATAGGTGTACTCGAGCTGGGCGATCTCGACCTGCAGCTTCGCGGTGTGCGTCGCCGCGCGGTTGGCGAAGATGTCCAGGATCAGCTCGCTGCGATCGATGATCTTGCACTCGACGACCTCTTCGAGGTTGCGGATCTGCGCGGGGGAGAGATCGTTGTCGAAGATGACGAGCGTGGCCTCCGTCATGCGGACGAGCTCGGCGAGTTCCTGCACCTTGCCCTTGCCCAGATACGTCTTTCCCGAAGGCTTGTCGCGCTTCTGCTCGAGCCGGCCGACGACGACGGCACCGGCGGTCTCGGCGAGGGCGGCGAGCTCGCCGAACGGATCGACCTGGTCCATGTACGCACCGGGCAGCCGCACGTGGACGAGGATCGTCCGTTCCGCGGCGACCTTCAGTTGTTCACGGGCCATCTGCGACATGAACGGGCATCCCGGGGCGCGGGATGAGGTACAAACCGACGGCCGCGCCCGGCGGGGTCGGGTCGCGACGAACCACCCGCCCCGCATCCTAGGTGTATCCGCACCGACGGGTTAGGGCAAGAGCGGCCCAGGAGGTTCCCGGCCCGAAGAGACAAGCCCGGCCCTCGCAGCCCCCAAGCGGGCAAGAAAGCGGCTTTTGGGGGCGTTGGGACCCCCGGCGGGATGGCGCCATGTCGCTCACGCCGGGGCGGAACGGACGGGCGAGACGCCCGTCCCACCCGTGCCCCACCCCCGGGTCCCGCCCGGCCCTCCGAACGCCCCCGCTATCATGCCCCGTCCCCTCGCCCGTTCATCGCCAAGGAGATTCACCGTGCCAGCCAAGCGAGTGATCGCCCCCGCCCTCGTGGTTGCGCTGTTCGGCGCCCTGCTCGTCCAGCTTCCGCTGGCCATCGCCGAGCGCACCTCGATCTACGAGTGGTACAACACGATCCAGGACGTCCGGCACGTGCTGGTGGAAGACTTCGTCCGACCGCCCGACGAGGAGGCCATGCAGCGGGCGATGATCGGGGCGATGATCGAGACGCTGGATGATCCCTACACGCAGTACGTCCCGCCCGACGACACGGACGAGTTCAACAAGCAGCTTCGCGGCACCTACGCGGGGATCGGGGCGGAGGTGAACTTCGCCGACGGCCACCTGGTCATCATCACGCCGATGGACGACTCGCCCGCCCTCCGCGCGGGAATCATGGCCGGCGATGTCGTCCTCGAGATCGACGGCGAATCGACCTTCGAGGAGAAGCCCGCCAACTATCGCCGAAAGCTCAACGAATGCGTCGAAAAGCTCACCGGAGAGATCGGAACCGAGGTCGACCTCACCGTCCGCCACCTCGATGACACGGAGGAGACGATCACCGTCATCCGCGATCGGATCGTCACCCGCACCGTGCGCGGCCTCCGCCGCGTGGGCGAAGCGTGGAGCCATTGCCTGGACGGGGAGCTGGGGCTGAGCTACATCCGCATCACGCAGTTCAACGATGCGACGGTCGATGAGCTGAAGGCCGTCCTCGATCATCTCCAGGGCGGGGGGCTGAACGGCCTCGTCCTCGATCTGCGCGACAACCCCGGCGGCGGGCTGCCCACCGCGGTCACCATGGCCGACCTGTTTCTCGAAGAGGGCGCGATCGTCAGCGTCCGGCCCCGCGAGGGCGAGGAGGTGACCTACCGCGCCGAGGCCGAGGGCACGCTGCCGGACTTCCCCATGATCGTCCTCGTCAACGGACAGTCCGCCTCCGCCAGCGAGATCGTCTCCGGCGCCCTGCAGGAGAACGACCGGGCGAAGGTGCTCGGCACGCGAACGTTCGGCAAGGCGTCGGTCCAGGAGGTGCGCACGCTTCCCTACAACGAGGGCACGCTCAAGTTCACCACCGCCCATTACTACCTGCCCAGCGGGCGGAATCTCAATCGCACGCCCGACAGCAGCGTCGCGTGGGGGGTCGATCCCGATCCCGGCTTCGTCGTTCCCATCAGCGATGAGGACTACCTGGAGATGTTCCGGGCCCGGCGGGAGTACGGGGTCATCCGCGAGCCGGAGGAGCCGGCCGACCTCTGCACCGGCGCGGACTGGATCCGCGAGCACCTGCTGGACGAGCAGCTCGCAGCGGCGGTGGAGGCGTTGCAGAGCCGCCTGCGCGGCGCCGCGTGGCCCGAGCCGGGCGAGGCGGAGGCGGGACAGATCGCCTTCGACCAGGAACTCGCCCGCGCCATGGATCGCCGCACCCGCCTCATCGACCAGCTCGCCGCCCTCGAGGATCGCATCGACACCCTCCAGCAGCTCGGCGAGGAGGCCGGGCGCGAGCCGCTCCTGCCCCCCGAGGTCGATCTCGTCGACGGCACGATCACCCTTCACGACAGGCACGGCAACCTCGTCGGCACCTACCACATCGACGGCGGCGCCGTGAACCTCGCCCTCGAGACCCTCGCCCTCACGCCGGTGGGGGAAGAAGTGATGAGCGATGAGCGATGAGCGATGAGCGATGAGATGAATGATACGTACACGCGTTTCGCGACGGGGTTCATCCCCGTGTTCGGCGCTCGGTAAGCGAAGAGGCTCCCGGTTCTTGGTTCCTGGCTGTGGGCTTCTGGCTGTTGGTCGTCAGCTCTTGGCTCCTGGCGGTTGCCGACGCCTGATCTCTGATTCCTCATCGCCTGTCGCTCATCGCTTATCACTCCTCATCACTCATCACCTATCACTCATCACCCCTCCCCCTGATCCCTGATGCCTCCTCCCCCCCTCATCCTCGGCCTTGAATCAAGCTGCGACGAAACCGCCGCCGCGGTCGTGGCGGGCGGCGTGCGGGTGCTGAGCAACGTCATCGCCACCCAGCACGAGCTGCACGAGCGCTACGCGGGCGTGGTGCCGGAGATCGCCAGCCGGGCGCACCTGGAGCGCATCATGCCCGTCATCGAGGAGGCGCTGCGCGGGGCGGAGATCGGCTTTGCGGATCTTGAGGCCATCGCCGTCGGCCATCGCCCGGGCCTCATCGGCTCGCTCCTCGTGGGCGTGAGCAGCGCCAAGGCCCTGGCGTGGTCGCTGTCGCTTCCCCTCATCGGGATCGATCACATTCACGCGCACCTCCACGCGGGCCTCCTCGACGCCGAACCGATTGAGTATCCCGCGCTGGGGTTGGTCGTTTCCGGCGGCCACACGAGCCTGTTCCTCGTCCGCGGCCCGCTCGATGTGCAGCGGCTGGGGCGCACGATCGACGATGCGGTCGGCGAGGCGTTCGACAAGGCCGCGAACATTCTCCGGCTCGGCTACCCCGGCGGGCCGGCGATCGACGCCCTCGCGCTGCGCGGCGACGAGCATGCCCACGATCTGCCTGTTTCCACGCTCGGAAAGGAAAGTCTCGATTTCTCATTCAGCGGGCTCAAGACCGCCCTGCTCTACGCCGTCTGCGGCGTCCCCGTCGGCCGCGGCCGCGAGGCGCATCTCGAGCGTGACGCTTCGCAACTGAGCGAGAAAGAGAAAGCCGACTTCGCCACGTCGTTCCAGCGCGCCGCGATCGGCGCGGTCATGAAGAAGGTGCAACGCGCGCTCGATCGTCATGCGGACTGCCGCGCCCTGCTCGTGGGCGGCGGCGTCGCCGCCAACCGCCGCCTTCGCGCCGAGCTCACCGCGCTGGCCGACGAGCGCCGACTCGATCTCCGCCTGCCGCGGATGGAGTACTGCCTGGACAACGCGGCGATGATCGCCGGCCTCGCCGCCCTCCGCTTCCGGCGCGGCGAACAGGATGACCTCACCCTCTCCGCCGCCGCGAGAAGCTTGTGAAGAAGGCATCATGGCATCGTGGCATCGAGGGGATCAAGGCAGCAGAGAAGCACGAGGGCGGCACCTCTCACCACTGCCCCTGTGCGCATGTACCGATGTGCCAATGTGCCAATGTGCTAATGTGTTGATGTAAATGCTCACGTCTCGACCGTCTGACATCTTCGCATTCGCCGATCCGCCGCACCCGGCGACGCTGCCCGAGGAGAAGCTGCTCAAGCAGTGCGACACCGAGTTCGGCCGCACGGCCGGACCCGGCGGTCAGCACCGCAACAAGGTCGAGACCGCGGTGAGCATCACCCACCGCCCCACGGGCGTGATCGGCCAGGCCACCGAGCGGCGCAGGCAGTACGACAATCGCCGCATGGCCCTCCGCCGCCTGCGCCTCAAGCTCGCGGTGCATGTGCGCACGAGCGTGCATCCGGCCCGCCACCGCCCCAGCGAGTTGTGGGAGAGTCGTCGTCAGGGCCGGCAGATGTCGATCAATCCGAAGCACAAGGATTACCCCGCCCTGCTCGCCGAGGCGCTGGACGTGGTTGCAGCGCGGAAGTTCGACGTCGCCGGCGCGGCCGGCGTGCTCAAGATCTCCATGAGCCAGCTCGCCAAGCTCATACGGCACGAGAAGCACGCGCTGGCGCTGGTCAACGAGGGCCGCACGAAGCGCGGCCTGCCGGCGTTGAAGTAGGCTTGGAGGCTTGAAGACCTGGAGGCTTGAAGGCGCGGAGGAGCAGAGCCGGGCTCTGTTCCCCCTTCAAGCCGCCACGTCTCCAGGCCTCCAGGCCTCCTCTACAATCTCCGCATGTCCACCACTATCGCCACCGACCGTCTCCGCGCGCTGATCGCGGAGGAACTGCCCGAGCTCATCGCCCTCCGCCACGATCTGCATGCCCATCCGGAACTGGGCTATGAGGAGCATCGCACGAGCGAGGTCATCCAGCGCGAGCTGGAGGGGGCGGGGATCGACTTCGCGCGGAACCTCGCCGGCGGAACCGGCGTCATGGGCCATTTGCCCGCAGCGGGTGATATCACCATCGGCCTCCGCGCGGACATGGACGCCCTGCCCATTACAGAAGAGAACGACCTCGACTACCGCTCGACGAACCCCGGCGTGATGCACGCCTGCGGCCACGACGGGCACGTCACCATGCTCGTCGGCGCCGCCCGCCTCCTCGCGAAGATCGCTTCCGAGCAGGATCTGCCCCGCCCGGTCACGTTCGTCTTTCAGCCCGCCGAGGAAGGCGGCGCGGGGGGCAGGAAGATGGTCGAGGACGGCTGCCTGACGGGCAACGTCATCGGCGAGCCCATCGAGCACATGTTCGGCCTGCACGGCTGGCCGTGGCTGCCGGTGGGTGTCGTCGGCACGCGGAGCGGGCCGCTCCTCGCCGCCGCCGACTTCCTCGATGTCACCGTCACCGGCACCGGCTCGCACGCGGCGTGGCCGCACCAGGGGCGCGATCCGATCCTCGCCGCCGCCGCCTTCATCCAGGCCGCCCAGCAGGTCGCATCGCGGAACGTCGATCCGCTCGATGCGATCGTCGTGTCCATCACCCAGGTCCACGCCGGCACCACCCACAACATCATCCCCGACCGCGTCGAGATGCACGGCACCGTGCGCATCCTCAGCGAGGAGACGCAGGGTTTCGCCATCCGCCGCCTGAAGGAGATCGGCGAAGGCATCGGCCGCGCGCACGACTGCAAAATCGAGGTCGAATACAGCAAAGGCTATCCGCCCACGGTCAACGATCCCGAGGCGGTTGCGGTATTCAACGCGACGGCCCGCGCGGTCCTGGGCGAGGACCGCGTGGTCGAGGTGCCCGATCCGTTCATGGGCGGGGAGGATTTCGCCTTCTACTGCCGCGAGGTACCCTCCTGCTTCTTCCTCCTCGGCCTGCGGCCCGCGGGAGCGGAGCGCATGCCCGACCTGCATCAGCCGACGTTCAACTTCAACGACGAGGCGATCGCGACGGGGGTGGAGCTGTTCTGCCGCCTGGCGCTGAGAGAGCACGAAACGCAGACCTGACGCGCGGCGGCGGTTCGAAGACACGCCTTGGCGCGCCAACCCTCGAGGAGTCCGGCATCATCCGACGCATCGCTAAACGATCGCTCCTCCTCACGGGCGCTCTGCTTCCCGAATCGCTGGCGCTGCGCGCGGTGCGTGGCCGGCCGCGACTGACGTGGATGCTCCGGCCGGGACGGACGGTGCGGATCGACTGCTATTGCGGCGATCTGGTCTTCGAGGGGCGCACCGCAAACGTGATCGAGCGCACGGCCCTGTCCGGAACCTACGAACCGCGTCTGTTCGAGACGCTCATGGACCTGGCCCGTCCGGGCGATGTGTGCCTGGACGTGGGGGCGAACGTCGGGACGTGGACGCTGCCGCTGGCCCGGCGGGTCGGGCCGGCCGGCCGGGTCGTCGCCTTCGAGCCGTGCCCGGGCAACTGCGATCGGCTTCGCCGCAACGCCGATCTCAACGCCGCGCTCGCCCCGCGCATCGAGGTGCTCGCCCTGGGCCTGGCCGGCGCGCCCGGCCGACTCTTCTGGCGGCCGCTCGACGACCCCGATGAGGACGGCGGGAACGGGCGCCTGAGAAGCGAACCGCGGCCGGGCTGCACCGGGGTCCAGGTCACCACCCTCGACGCCTGGTTCGCCGGCTCGGGACTGCCCCGCCTGGACCTGCTGAAGATCGACGTGGAACGGATGGAGCTGGAGGTCGTCCGCGGCGGGCAGAGCACGCTGCGCACCTTCCGGCCGCGGATCGTCTTCGAGACGCTGCCGGACCGCGGGAACACGCGCCACCGGGCGCGCACCGCCGAACTGCTGGCCCTGCTGCGGACGCTGGGTTACGAGCTGTTCGGCCTTCTTCCGCGCGGCGGCCGCGTGCCGCTGCACGATGCGCCGGTCTCCCAGGAATCCCTCGCGCTGCCGACGGAGCAGGTGAAGTGACCGGCCGGCGGCCGGAGTGAGATCTCCCGGCTCCTGGCCGGCGTGCGGCGGGAGCCGCCAGACGCGGAGCATCGGACCTCCCCGGGGAGCCGGAGCTGGACGCCCGACGCGGAGCGTCGGACCACCTGCTTGCCGCGGCGGGCGGGGCTGCTATACTGCCCGGCTCGACATTTCAGACCGCAGGCACCACTGCGTCGCGGGCCGCCCCTTGGCCGGGCCCCGCTCCGAGCCCCCGAGTTCGGGCGCGGTGGGAGGTAGGAGTCATCCATGGCCAAGAAACGTATCGAAAAGCAGTTCAAGATCATGGCCGCGGGCGGCCAGGCGACGCCGGCCCCGCCGCTGGGGCCCGCCCTCGGCGCCGCCGGCGTCAACCCCGGTCAGTTCATCCAGCAGTTCAACGACCGCACGCGTGAGCTGAACGGCAAGGTCGTCGGCTGCCTGGTCACCGTCTACAACGACCGCTCCTTCGATTTCGAGATCAAGTCCTCCCCCGCCACCGTGCTCATTCGAGAGGCGGCGGGCGTGGAGAAGGGCTCCGGCGAGCCGGACAAGGACAAGGTCGGCACGATCACGTCCGAGCAGGTTCGCCAGATCGCCGAGGAGAAGATCAAGGATCTCAACGCCGGCTCGGTCGAATCGGCCATGCGGATGATCGAAGGCACCGCCCGCTCGATGGGCATCACCGTGGTGGAGGGCTGAGGCGATGGCAGGCACAACCAAGCGCGCCAAGGCGAATGCGGAGATCGCGGCCAAATACGCCGGCCCGCAGTCGATGCAGGAGGCGGTGAAGGCCGTCAAGAGCTTCAAGGGCCCCAAGTTCGACCAGGCGGTGGAGGTATCCGTCCATCTGGGCATCGATCCCCGGCAGGCGGATCAGCAGCTTCGCGGATCGATCGCCATGCCGAAGGGCGTGGGCAAGTCGGCCCGCGTGATCTGCTTCTGCCCCGAGGACAAGGTCGAAGAAGCCAAGGCCGCCGGGGCGGTCGAGGCGGGCGGCGAGGAGCTTGTCGAGAAGATCCAGGGCGGCTGGATGGAGTTCGATGTCGCCGTCGCCTCCCCGGACATGATGCGCGTCGTCTCCAAACTCGGCCGCCAGCTCGGCCCCAAGGGGCTTATGCCCTCGCCCAAGGCGGGCACCGTCACCCCGGACATCATCAACGCCGTCACCGAGTACGCCGCGGGCAAGCTCGAGTACCGCAACGACGACGGCGGCAACATCCACTGCGTGATCGGCAAGACGAGCTTCTCGGAGGCCGACCTCATCGAGAACCTCGAACACTTCATGGCCACGATCAACAGGATCCGGCCCGCCGCGGCCAAGGGCCAGTACATCAAGAAACTCGTGATCAGCGGAACCATGACCCCCGGCATTCAGATCGCCGTCTGAGCCCCCGGCCCCTGGAATCGGGGCCGCACCGAGCCAGAGGCGGACACGGGACAGACGCCAGAAGGGATCGACCGATGAGCAAGCCCGTCAAAGAAATGATCATGGCCGACTACAAGCGCCGCTTCGAGGATCTGACCGGCGCGCTGGTCGTGGACATCCGCGGCATCGAGGCGAACAACAACAACGCGATGCGCCTCGGCCTGGCGGAGAAGAACATCCGCATCACGGTGATCAAGAACACGCTGGCGAAGAAGGCGTTTGCGGAGACGGCGCTGGAGCGCCTCACCCCCGCCCTGGAGGGGCCGTCGGCCCTCGCCTACGGCGCCGAGTCCGTCGTCGATCTCGCCCGGGAGCTGGTCGAGTGGGCCAGGAAGGTCGACAACCTCGAACTGAAGGGGGCGGTCCTCGACGGCGAGTACTACGACGGGGCCGAGGGCGTGAAGCGCCTCAGCCAGTTCCCCACCCGGGAGGAGGCGCAGGCGAAGGTGGTGCAGCTGGTCCTTTCGCCCGCCGGCCGCGCCCTCGCCGCCGCCACCGCGCCCGGATCGAACCTCCTCGGCATCATCAGGGAGATCGAGAAGCGGCTGGAGGAGGGGCAGACGATCACCAGGTCGGCCTGAGCCGGCATCGACTTAGAGACACTCCCCGCCTGACTGGCCCTTCGGGTTAAAAGCCGCGTGGACGGCTCCTCTCAGGCGAGAAGCGAAGACAGGAAACGATGGACATGTCCGAAGAAGCCACCAAGACATTTGACGAGAAGGTCAGCAAGCTCGGCGACGAGATCGCGGGTCTGACGCTCAAGGAAGCCGTCGACCTCGCGGACTATATGAAGGACACCTACGGGATCGAACCCGCCGCGGGCGGGGCGGTGATGGTCGCCGGGCCCGCCGGCGGCGCCGAGGAAGGCGGCGCCGAGGAGCAGACCGAGTTCGACGTCGTGCTCGAAGCGGCGGGCGACAAGAAGATCCAGGTCATCAAGACCGTGCGCGAAGCGACCGGGCTGGGCCTCAAGGAGGCCAAGGCGCTGGTCGACGCCGCCCCCAAGCCGGTCAAGGAGAAGGTCGACCGGGACGAAGCCGATGCCCTCAAGGACAAGCTCGAGGAAGCCGGCGCGACCGTCACCATCAAGTAATCGCCCACCGGCGTGCCGCTCGCCCCCCGCCTTCGGAGGCGGAGCCGAAACAGGACGGCCCGCGGCGTTGGACCGCGGGCCGTTTCTTCACGCCCGGCGGGGCGTGCGCGGCAGGAGCGGCCGCGGTGGCGTGCGGCGCGGAGCCTGACCCGAACAGGATGCGAATAAGCAGTGCAACGCCCGTGCCAATCGTCCTCAGAGGCACAATCCTCCGGGTCGGAGGAGGGCTTGGTCCGATAACATCCCCGGCCGCGGCTGCATGCCGATCGGCCGCCCGGACCCGATTTTGTTGCCTTTTTCTGAACGAAGCCCTTGCTCCCCGGTTGTTCTCTTGATATGGGCCGGTTATCATCATCAGCTTGGCGGCAGCGACGGTAAATCCACAACCCTGATCGAGGTAGCCCACTTCGAACGGCGGCACGCTGTGTGTGTCGGTTCTTGAGGTGACTTCATGGTTTCACAGACGGTTCGCGACTTCTCCAAGCGCGGCGATGCGATCCCCGTGCCCCGCTTGACCCTCGTGCAGCGCGACGCGTACGAGCGCTTCCTCCAACTGGTCAAGGCTCACGACGAGCGGGAGCCGGAGATGGGGCTGGAGGCCCTCCTCCGCGAGGTCTTCCCCATCGAGTCCTACGACGGCACGATGAAGCTGGAGTACCTCTACTACAAGCTCGACGAGCCCCGCTACACCCCCGAGGAGTGCAAGGAGCTGCGCCTCACCTACGGCATGCCGTTCCGCGTGGCGGTGCGGCTCGTGCGCGAAGGCGTGGACGAGATCCCCGAGGAGGAGATCTACCTCGGGGAGATCCCCATCATGATGGGCGGAGGCGAGTTCATCGTGAACGGGGCCGAGCGCGTCATCGTCAGCCAGCTTCACCGCTCGCCCGGGGTGGACTTCGGCATCGCGTCGGCCGTCGCCGATCGACCGCTGCATTCGGCCCGGATCATCCCGGAGCGCGGCTCGTGGATCGAGCTGGAGGTGACGAAGAAGGACGTGCTGGCGATGCGGATCGATCAGTCCACAAAGATCGCCGCCACCACCTTCCTCCGCGCCCTCGACGAGCAGTACAGCTCGACCGACGCCCTGCTGGACCTGTTCTATGAGGTGCGGGAGCTCAAGGTCGAGAAGCTGCATCCCCAGCACTACTCGGCGGAAGTCATCATCGACACCGACACGGGCGAGGAACTCTGCCGCGTCGGCGTGCAGATCGGCGACGCCATCGAGGCCATCCAGGCCTCGGAGTTGAAGACCGTCCGCGTCATCACCGGGGCCGTCGACCCGCTCATCCTCAACACGCTCGCCGAGGAGCGGCTGGACTTCCTCGCCGAGGTCACCGAGCACGAGGCGGCGCTGCTGAAGATCTACGGCCGGCTGAGGCCGGGCAACCCGCCCCAGGTCGACAAGGCCCGCCAGCTCTTCATCGAGAAGTTCTTCGATGAGAATCGATACCGACTGGGCAAGGTCGGGCGCTTCCGCATCAACCGCAAGTTCGACATGGAGGTGCCCGAGGACGTGATGCACATCCGGGCCGAGGACTTCCTCGCGGTGGTCCGGTACATGCTCGATCTCCGCGGGCAGAAGTCCGGCGCGCACGTGGACGACATCGACCACCTGGGCAACCGCCGCCTGCGCACGCTGGACGAGCTGGCCATCGAGGAAATGCGCAAGGGCTTCCTCAAGCTGCGCCGGACGGTGCAGGAGCGGATGAGCGTGAAGGACCCGGACGAGCTGGCCCGGGTGGCGGATCTCGTCAACAGCAAGTCCATCTCCAGCGCCATCGAGTTCTTCTTCGGACGCAGCGAGCTGTCGCAGGTGGTGGATCAGACGAATCCCCTGTCGATGCTCGTGCACGAGCGGCGTCTCTCGGCGCTGGGGCCCGGCGGTCTGAACCGCAAGCGGGCGGGCTTCGAGGTCCGCGACGTGCACATCAGCCACTATGGCCGCGTCTGCCCCATCGAAACCCCCGAAGGCACCAACATCGGCCTCATCTGCTCGCTGGGCATCTACGCGCAGATCGACGAGTACGGCTTCCTCCTCACGCCCTATCAGAAGATCGAGAAGGGCCGGGTGACCGGCGACATCGAATACCTGCGGGCCGACCAGGAGATGAAGGGAATCCTCGCCACGAGCGATGTGCTCGACGAGAAGGGGCGCATCGCCGAGGGGCAGGTGCTGGCGCGGGTGAGCGGCGACCTCGCCCAGGTCGAACCCGACGACGTGCAGTACGTGGACATCTCCCCCAAGCAGATCGTCGGCGTGTCCGCGGCGCTGATCCCGTTCCTGGAGCACGATGACGCCAACCGCGCGCTGATGGGCAGCAACATGCAGCGCCAGGCCGTTCCCGTCGTCCAGGCCGATCCTCCGCTCGTCGCCACGGGGATGGAGCGCGTCGCCGGCTCCTACTCCGGCATGTCCGTGCAGGCCCGGCGCGGCGGGGCCATCACCTACGTCGACGCCGAGCGCATCATCATCGACAACGCCGACGAGTACCCCCTCAAGAAGTTCGTCGGCCTCAACGAGCGCACCTGCCAGACGCAGAAGCCGGTGGTGCTCCTCGACCAGGTCGTCGAGGACGACGAGATCATCGCCGACGGCGCGTCGACCGTGCAGGGCGAGCTGGCCATCGGCAAGAACGTCCTCGTCGCCTTCAACACCTTCGACGGCTACAACTTCGAGGACGCCATCGTCATCTCCGAGCAGCTCGTCAAGGACGATGTCTTCACCTCCATCCACATCGAGAGCTTCGACGTGGAGATCCGCGAGACGAAGCTGGGGCGCGAGGAGTTCACCCGCGACATCCCCAACGTCTCCGAGAAGATGCTGCGCAATCTCGACGCGGACGGCATCATCCGCATCGGCGCCCGCGTGGGCCCGGGCGACATCCTCGTGGGCAAGGTGAGCCCCAAGAGCAAGAGCGAGCTCACCCCCGAGGAGAAGCTGCTGCACGCCATCTTCGGCCGGGCCGGCGAGGACGTGAAGAACGACTCCCTGGAGGTCCCCGCGGGCACCGAGGGCATCGTCATCGGCGCCACCAAGTTCAGCCGGCGCATGCACCTCACCGACGAGCAGCGCAAGCGCCTCAAGGACGAGATGGCCGCCTACGAGAGCCAGATGAACGAGAAGGCGATCATCCTCTTCCGCCAGATGATCGCGCAGATCAACGACCTGCTGGGCACCGAGATGGTCGACCCCACCACCCGCCAGAAGGTCGGCGCCTCGGACATCCCCGAGGTCATCCTCGAGCAGATCGACAACTTCGACAAGCGCTGGGTCAAGGGCAACAAGGAAGCCAAGGAACAGGCGCTGATCGCCTACGGCCAGTTCTGGCCGCGCATCGAGGCCCTCATCCGCGAGAAGCAGCGCCGCCTGGCGCACATGAAGCGGGGCGACGAACTGCCCTCCGGCGTGCTGGAGATGGTCAAGGTCTATCTGGCCATCAAGCGCCAACTGGCGGTGGGCGACAAGATGGCCGGCCGGCACGGCAACAAGGGCGTCATCGCCCGCATCGTCCCCGAGGAAGACATGCCCTTCCTCGAGGACGGCACGCCCATCCAGGTGCTGCTCAATCCCCTCGGCGTCCCCTCCCGCATGAACGTGGGGCAGATCCTGGAGACCCACCTGGGCTGGGCGGCCCGGGTGCTCGGCTTCCAGGCCGTCACCCCGGTCTTCGACGGCGCCAACGAGGAGGAGGTGCTCGGCGCGATCGACGAGGCCAACGCGCACGTCGACCAGCGCCTCGCCGCCTTCGAGGAGAGCGGCCAGGACCCCGGCCGTCCCCGGGAGCTGCTCGCCCGCATCCCCTTCGGCGGAAAGGTGCAGCTCTACGACGGCCGCACCGGCGAGCCGTTCCACCAGCGGGCCACCGTCGGCTACATGTACCTGCTCAAGCTTCATCACCTGGTGGATGACAAGATCCACGCCCGCGCCACCGGGCCCTACAGCCTCATCACCCAGCAGCCGCTGGGCGGGAAGGCCCGCACGGGCGGCCAGCGCTTCGGCGAGATGGAGGTCTGGGCCCTGGAGGGCTACGGCGCCGCCTACGTCCTCCAGGAACTGCTCACCGTCAAGAGCGACGACGTGGAGGGCCGCACCAAGATCTACGACTCGATGGTCAAGGGCGTGAACACTCTCGAGGCGGGGATGCCCGTGGTCTTCGACGTGCTCTGCCACGAGATCCGCGGCCTGGGCATGAACATCACCCTCGAGAAACAGCAGCTCGAAGGCGGAAGCCTGCTGTGATGAGGAGGATCTGCCGTGACGGCTGAACGAATGCTCACCGGCATGCACAGGTCGCTGTTCTTCGGCGCGGTGTTCGCGCTTGGCTTCGTCGCCGTTTGTTCCCTGTGGAACTGGATCTTCGGTTCGAACAGCTCCCTGTGGTTTGACGCCGGCCTCGGCGCCGTGATCGGACTGCTGATGCCTGTCTCGTGGTGGCTTCTCGAGCGGCTCCCCACCGGGTCTGAACGCAGGAGCAGGCACCAGCAGCGCCTGCGCGGATTGCAGGCTGAACGCGAGCGCCTGGCGCGAGGTGAGACGGAAACGGACTGAATGACCGCTGGACTTGACACTCCGGCTGGAGAGCGAAATGGCTGAAAGCGTTTACGATCGTGTCAACGATTACGGCTCGGTGAAGATCACCCTGGCCAGCCCCAACGACATCAGGTCCTGGAGCTTCGGGGAGGTCAAGAAGCCCGAGACGATCAACTACCGCACCTACCGGCCGGAGAAGGACGGGCTCTTCTGCGAGCGCATCTTCGGCCCGGAGCGGGATTACGAATGCGCGTGCGGCAAGTACAAGGGCACGAAGTACAAGGGCATCATCTGCGACCGGTGCGGGGTGAAGGTGACCCACTCCCGCGTGCGGCGCAAGCGGATGGGGCACATCAACCTCGCCGCCCCCGTGGTGCACATCTGGTTCTTCAAGGCCCTGCCCAGCCGACTGGGCACCCTGCTCAACATGAAGACCGCGGACCTGGAACGCGTCATCTACTTCCAGGACTACGTCATCACCGATCCCGGCTCGACTGACCTGGACTACAAGCTCATCCTCACCGAGGACGACTACCGCGCCGCCGTCGAGAAGTACGGGGCCAGCGCGTTCCAGGCCCGCATGGGCGCCGAGGCCGTCCGCGAACTGCTCGAGCAGATGGATCTGCACGAGATCGCCGTCGAGTTGCGCGAGGAGCTGAACCACACCCGCAGCAAGCAGAAGATCAAGGACCTCTCCAAGCGGCTGAAGATCGTCGAGCAGATCCGGGGCTCGGAGAACGACCCGGCGTGGATGGTGCTGGACGTGATCCCGGTAATCCCGCCCGATCTGAGGCCGCTGGTGCTGCTGGAGAGCGGCAACTTCGCCACCAGCGATCTCAACGATCTCTACCGCCGCATCATCAACCGCAACAACCGCCTCAAGAAGCTGATGGATCTCAACGCGCCGGACGTGATCATCCGCAACGAGAAGCGGATGCTCCAGCAGGCGGTGGACGCGCTGTTCGACAACGGCCGGTGCCGGCGCCCCGTGCTCGGCTCGTCCAACCGCCCGCTCAAGTCACTCACCGACATGATCAAGGGCAAGCAGGGCCGCTTCCGCGAGAACCTGCTGGGCAAGCGGGTGGACTACTCGGCCCGGTCGGTGATCGTGGTGGGCCCGGAGCTGAGGCTGCACCAGTGCGGCCTGCCCAAGAAGATCGCCCTGGAGCTCTACCAGCCGTTCATCATCCGCAAGCTCAAGGAGCACGGCCTCGCCGACACGATCAAGAGCGCCAAGCGCATGCTCGAGCGCCGCGACCCGGAGGTGTGGGACATCCTCGAGCAGGTGATCTACCAGCATCCGGTGCTGCTCAACCGCGCCCCGACCCTGCACCGCATGGGCATCCAGGCCTTCGAGCCGGTGCTGGTGGAGGGCAACGCGATCATGATCCACCCGCTCGTGTGCACGGGCTACAACGCCGACTTCGACGGCGACCAGATGGCCGTCCACCTGCCGCTGTCGGTGGAGGCGCAGGCCGAGGCGCACGTGCTCATGCTCTCCACGCACAACATCTTCTCGCCCGCCCACGGACGGCCCATCGTCTCTCCCAGCCAGGACATCGTGATGGGCGTCTACTTCACCACGTACATGAACGAGGCGGACGACCGGCCGATCGAGCAGTTGCGCCACTTCCGCAGCGGCGAGGAGGCGATGCTCGCCTACGACCACGGGCAGATCGGCCTCCAGGAACGGATCGTGGTGCGGCTGGTGAAGTACTCGGAACTCGTGAAGCGCGAGACGGGCCAGCCCGAGGCGCCGCCGGAGAATCGACGCGTGCTCACCACCGTGGGCCGGGTGTTCTTCGCCGACGTCCTCGCCGACGGCATGCCCTTCTACAACTGCACCCTGGGCCGCAAGGGGTGCAGCCGGGTGATCGACGACACCTACGCCCGCCTGGGACGTCCCGCCACCCTCGAACTCCTCGACGACATGAAGGAGATCGGCTTCAAGGCCTCCACCACCAGCGGCCTGTCCATCGGCATCACCGACCTCCGCGTCCCCGCCGGCAAGCAGAAGCTCATCGAGGAGACCCAGAAAAAGGTCGACCGGGTCGAACGCAACTACGACGCGGGCGCCATCACCGAGCGCGAGCGGCACAACCAGTTGCTCGATCTCTGGGCGCACTGCCGCGAGCAGGTGACCAAGCAGCTCGTGCAGACGCTGCGCTCCGATCGCCGGGAGGCCGACACGGGCCTCGACGTGCCCATCGACTCCGCCGACGGCGAGTCCTACCTCAATCCCGTGTATCTCATGAGCACGTCCGGCGCCCGGGGCAACATCAGCCAGATGCAGCAGTTGGCGGGCATGCGGGGCCTGATGGCCAAGCCCAGCGGCGAGATCATCGAGACCCCCATCCGCGCCAACTTCCGCGAGGGCCTCAACGTCCTGGAGTACTTCTCCTCCACCCACGGCGCGCGAAAGGGCCTCGCCGACACCGCCCTCAAGACCGCCGACTCGGGCTACCTCACCCGCAAGCTGTACGACGTGGCCCAGTCGGTGGTGGTCATCGAGCACGACTGCGGCACGAGGATGGGCATCCCCAAGCGGGCCATCTACAAGGGCGAAGAGGTCGACGTGCCCCTGCGGGAGGCCATCGTCGGCCGCACCAGCCGACACAACATCATCAACCCCATCACCGACGAGGTCATCGTCCGCGAGAACGAACTGATCACCACCGACATCGCGATCCGCATCGAGGCGCTGGGAATCGACTCGGTGCAGGTGCGCTCGTCGCTGACCTGCGACACGCCCCGCGGCGTCTGCGCGCTGTGCTACGGGATGGACATGTCCCGGGGTCGGCTGGTGGAGGAGGGCCTGGCCGTGGGCACCATCGCCGCCCAGTCCATCGGCGAACCGGGCACCCAGCTCACGATGCGG
>JAXHTH010000021.1:0-10862 GCA_034211115.1 Planctomycetota bacterium
CGCCGCCAAGCGCAAGCAGTCGGAGAAGAAACGCCGGCGCCGGGCCAGGCGCCCGCGCCGCGACGAGCTCGATTGATCCGCATCGGTCGGCCGGCCACGAAGGCCGGCGGGCGCCGATCACGTCACCGACATGTACTGCTGAAGGTAGTTGATCGTCTGATCCTGCACCTTCTTCTCCACGCGGTTGACATCGCCGATAGAAACGACGCCCACCACCCGGCCGGCGTCGACGACGGGCAGGTGGCGGATGCGCTTGTTGCGGAAGACCTCGCGCAGCTCGTGGTCGGTGGTGTGCATTGCCGCGCAGGCGACGGGGGTGGTCATCACGTCGCCGACGCGCGTCTTCGTCGCCTCGAGCTGCTCGCCGACGATGCGGCGCATCACGTCGCGCTCGGTGAAGATGCCGGCGAGCCGGCCCTCGGCGAGGATGATCACCGCGCCGACGCGCTTGATGTTCATGAGCCGGACCGCTTCGAGAACGGTCGCCTCCGGGCCGATCCAGACCACGTCGCCTCCCTTTTCCGCCAGGATCTTCTCTGCCGTCGCCATGAGTCATCTCCGTGCTGCCTGACCACTGCCGGCCCGGGCGGCGCGATCCATCGCGCCGGCCGAGCCAGAGAATCAACGCGCGGCGAAGTCGGCGCATTCGACCAATCGCGCGCAAAGACCGGCCCGCGGAATGTTTTTCGTAAGACACTGCAGTCAAATGATTTACAACGTGAGGATCCGGTCCGGACCGGGCATCCGTATCGGGCACTTTCTTCTCGAAGGCATTGACTGATCGGGATCTGTTTGGTATATGAGCCGTCAACGGGCGACCCATCCATTCACGCGGCCGCCGGGAGGTACACCATGAGCAGCGAGCGCAAGACATCAAGGAAGCGGCCCGCGCCCAAGCGCGAGATCGTCAGGACCTGGGCCTTCGATTCGCAGGGCGATCGCAAGTACGCCGTGCAGATCCAGAAAGCCTCCAACGGCAACCCGTGCCTGAAGATCGTGGAAGGCGTGCCGCAGGAGGACGGCACGTTCCGCAAGTTCAACCTCACCATCTGGTCGGAGGATTTCGACCGGCTCTGGTCGACGCTGGACGAGGTGCGGGCCTTCATGACCGAGCACGACATCAGAACGCCGGAAGGGCACAAGTACGTCCCGGGCGGGAAGAAGAAAGGCACGAAGGCACGGAGGCACTAAGGCACGAAGGCGCGAGCCGGGCCCGTCCTCGGCCCCGGGTGCGATCGAACGAACGAAGGCGCCGGGAGGCGCGCATCCTCCGCGACCTGTCAGGTCGCGGCTATGGGTCTTCGTCCTGACCGTTGCGCTCGACTGAGAGAAGCTGTTCGAACTCTGACAGCCAGTCGCTCTCACGCAGGACGGGATTGAGCTCAAGCAGACGATCCAGATGCGCCCTGCCTTCTGTCGGATCCATAAGCGCGTTTTTGAGCAGCCAGTGCAGCGCCGAGATGGCCAGGTTCGGCTGCTCTCCAAGATCGAGGACGCGATTCATCGCCTCGATCAGATCGGCTCGGGAGTCCGGGGCCGGCTCAATCTCCCAGGCATCGCACGCGGCATGAAACGCTGACCCCACATCCAGCGGCTCCTCACTTGATTTCAGAACCGGAAGGAGACGATCCTCGACCTGCCTGAAGGGATATTGCCGGTAGATGTTGGTCGCGTATGAGAAGCTGAATCTTCCGGGCAGTTCCCTCAACTGATCGGCAAGGTCCAGGTACTCGACCCGTGCGTCGCGGGCAGCCAGGAGCATGACAAGTTGGGCGCTTTCCGATCGGTCGGTTTCATCGGTTTCGCCGAGACGGTCTGCGATAACGGCCACGTGGTTCGGATCGCGCTGGACGCGAGCGACGAAGCGCTCGATCCCCTCCTTCTCGTCCATGTGGAGAGGATTCGTCGGGAAATGCAGCAACTCGTCGATCCAGGTTGACCTGGCTTCGAATGCCCTCTGTCGGTGTGCTTGCCAGATCGACATGGCGGCCACATGGACCACGACAACGCATGCGGCGACCGCGATGAACGCGAGAACCTGCCAGCGCGCTCGTGTCACGCACTCAGCCAGTCGGCGTTGATCGCCTCCGCACTCGGGGCACACGTCGCCCGCGGAGCCGCGCAGGTCGTACGCACAGGCCAGGCAGAGTCTTCTTCGTCTTCTCCTACGGGACCGAAGCATGCCCGGCAGTCGCGTCAGGACGTACCATATCGCCGCGAACGTGCACGCATCGGCGGCAAGCCCCGGCCAGATCGGCCGGATACCGAGCCCCGGGATCGTGCCTTCCGCGAGGACTTCGGAGGTTGTCGTCCCGCCGGCGGGGTCTGTCCTCCTCTCGACACCGTAGGAGAGACTCGTGAACGGCCATCCAAACGCGCCCTCATGCCGGATGTAATCGGGCCCATCCTCCCCGCGTGGAGGCAACCGGTTCAGTCGACACCAGAACGGCAAACGAGGATCGTCCAGCGTCATCGACGGAGATGAACCGCTGACGCATTGCGAGAGGATCAGGACCGCACCGATTCTCTCCCACTTCATGAAGGACCAGTGAGGGGCATCGATGGATGACCAGTACTGCTCAGGAGACGGAGAGTCACTTGGTGGTGCCGATAAGTGCCAGGTGTTGTGCGCAACCATCGCCGCCAGGATGGTTGTTACAAGCCCGAGGATCAGACAGATCAACAGTCGAACCCATGAGAGCTGCATCTTGGTCGCTTTGTGCGCCACGCTCGGCTCCTACGGAGCTCAGCCCATTCTAGCACAGGCTGCGTGCGCTCCTCCAGTCCCCGCGGCTGCCATCGGGGTCGGAGGCGTACGCGGAACACGACACCGCGACCTGTCAGGTCGCGATTATGGATGCTCGCGCCAGAAGGCGCCGCGGTGCGAAGGGAGGTACTCGTCGATGAGATAGTCGAAGTGCCCGCGATCGCGCACGCGCTTGCGGCTCGCGCCTCCGGAGAACCACTTGCGGCACCGATCTCGCTTGCTTTCCATAGCCGCGGGCAGACCTGCCCGCGGTTCGAGCGTCCGGTTCAATGTCCGCGTCAGCGACTGCTTCACGCCCGTCCGCATCCTCTGCCACCTGCGATCATCCTTCCAGCTCACGAGGACATGCACGTGCGTCGGCTCCGCCGCGATGCAGTGCACGCGAAAGTCCTGGTGGAGTGTGGCTTCGCGCGCTGCGTCGATCAGAGTCCGTTGAACGTGCTCATCGAAGAGAACAGGCGGCTGCGCTGCGTGCTGCTCGTACCACCGTACCTGCTCCTCGTCCGGCGGCAGCGGCCCCTTGCCACGACGGACGTAGCCCTGCGGGCGATCGGGCATCCAGCTCCGGTACGCGTGGAACGTAAACAGATAGCACGGCATGAGGCCCCCTCTCTTTCCCGGAGCATCCGCGACCTGTCAGGTCGCGACTATTCGAGCCTGACGTTTCCTTTCCCCTTGATGATCCTGCCGAGCACGAAAGCGTCCTCGCCGAGTCGGTTGAGTTGCCGCACGATCGAGTCGGCGAATGTCGGGCGCACGATGAGCACGTAGCCGATGCCCATGTTGAACACGCGGAACATCTCATCGTCGGCGACGTCGCCGTGCTCCCGGAGAAACGGAAAGATGGGCGGGACTTCCCAGGCGTCGAGGCTGATCCTCGCATCGAGATCATCGGGCAGGGCGCGATTGACGTTGCCCGGCAGGCCGCCGCCGGTGATGTGCGCCATGCCGGAGATGACCTTCTTCACGCGGTAGTGCCGCAGGACCTTCACGATCGGGCTGGCGTAGATGCGCGTCGGCGTCAGCAGAACGCTGCCCAGCGGGCGCGGCCGACCGTCATCATCGACGTACGCCTCCAGCTCGGGATAGCGCCGGTCCAGGTCGAGTCCGGCGTGGTCGATGATCTTCCGCACGAGGGTGAAGCCGTTGGAATGGACGCCGTCCGAGGCGAGGCCGATGATGACATCGCCCTTCTCGACGCGCATGGGATCGATGGCGCGCTTCAGCTCGACGACGCCGACGGCGAAGCCGACGAGATCGAAATCGCCCTCGGCGTAGATGTCGGGCATCTCCGCGCACTCGCCGCCGATGAGGGCGCAGCCGGCGATCTCGCAGCCCTTCGCCACCCCGCGGATGATGCTCGCCGTCTGTTCGGGAATCTGTTTGTGCAGCCCGAGGTAATCGAGGAAGAACAGCGGCTCGGCGCCCTGCACGATGAGGTCGTTGACGTTCATGGCCACGCAGTCGATGCCGACGGTGTCGTGCACGCCCATCGTGACGGCGAGCCTGATCTTCGTGCCCACGCCGTCCGTGCAGGAGACGAGGACCGGATCGCGGTAGTTGCGCTTGAAGAGCTTCTCGTTGTAGTCGAGGCGGAACATGCCGGCGAAGGCGCCGTGCTCCCCGAGCACGCGGGGGCCGTGGGTGCGGCGGAGCATGCGGCCGATGAGTTGGACCAGCCGGTCGCCGGCCTCGACGTCCACGCCCGCCTCGGCGTAGGTCAGGCCCCCTTCGGCTCTCTTCGCGCTGGGCATGGAGAGAGTGTAGCGGCGGGTCGCCGGCCGCGCCGGCGGCGGTCAGGGCCCGCGCCGGCGGGCGCGGGAGGCGCTTCCCGGCGGGTTCGAAGCCGCCCCGCGGCCGCCACGCTTCGGCGCCGCGGCCGGAAGATTCGCCGGACGACGCGGGCCGGGCGAGGCCTTTGCCGCGTGAAAGGTACGGCCCGATCCGGCCCCGCGAGCGGCGATCCTCGGCCCGGGGAGCAACGAGACGCCGATCGGCGGTATAACCCAATCGCAGCCCATGCTCAACGCTGCCTTTGCATCGATCAGTTTTCAGGAGATCCGGCATCATGCACCATCAAGCCCACTGGGCGGCCCGGCTGGGGGCTCTGGCCCTTCTCAGCTCGGCCGCCGCCACGTCCGCCGAGGTCATTCCACACGCGGGAATGCTTCGTTACCCCGACGTCAGCCGCGAGCACATCGTCTTCGCCTACGCCAACGATCTGTGGATCGTCGACCGCGAGGGCGGTATGGCCCGCCCGCTGGCCAGTCCTCCCGGCTCGGAGGTGCTGCCCCGATTCAGCGATGACGGCCAGACCATCGCGTTCATGGGCAACTACGACGGCGGGCGCGACATCTACACGATCTCCATCTACGGCAACGCGCCGCATCGCGTCACCCATCACCCCACGGGCGAGGTTCTGTCCGACTGGACCCCCGACGGGCGGCTGCTGTTCTACGGCATGGTCCAGGGCGGGATGCCCCGCGCGCGGCAGATGTACTTCGTCGATCCCGCCGGCGGCCTGCCGGAAGAGCTGCCCATCCCCTACGGCTCGTTCGGCTCGATCAGCGACGACGGCGCCTGGCTCGCCTACACCCCCAACTCCCGCGAGCAGCGCACCTGGAAGCGCTACATGGGCGGCCTCGCCACCGATATCTGGCTCTTCAACCTCCAGACGCACGAGAGCGAGATGATCACCGACTGGGCCGGCACGGACGCCCTGCCCATGTGGCACGGCGAGAAGATCTACTATCTCTCCGACGCCGGCGAGAACCATCGCCTGAATATCTGGTGCTATGACACCGAGACCGGCGACCGCGAGCAGATCACCCGCTTCCGCGACTTCGACGTGAAGTGGCCCTCGATGGGCCCGGGCAAGGGCGGCGGGGGCGAGATCATCTTCCAGAACGGCGCCGCCCTGTATCTCTATGACCTGCGCGGACGATCCTCACGCGAGATCAAGGTCCAGATCCCGGGCGACCGGCCGACCATCCGGCCCCAGCGCATCGACGCCTCCGACTTCATGCAGGCGTACGACATCTCCGCCACCGGCAAGCGGGCCGTCGTCCAGGCGCGGGGGGACATCTGGACCCTGCCCGCCGAGCACGGCTCGCCGCGCAATCTCACCCGCACGGACGGCGTGGCCGAGCGCAGCCCATCCTGGAGCCCCGACGGGAAGTGGATCGCCTACTTCTCCGACAAGACCGGCGAGTACGAGCTGTACGTCACCCAGTCCGACGGCAACGGCGAGACGAAGCAGATCACCCGCGACTCGAAGACGTTCTACTTCGGCGTCGGCTGGTCGCCCGACTCGGAGTGGCTGCTGTATTTCACCAAGGCCTTCGAGGCGTATCTCTATAACGTCGAAACGGAGGAGACCCGCTACCTCGGCAAGGATCCCTGGGGCACCTTCGGCGGCATGAGCTGGTCCCACGACAGCCGATGGATCGCCTACGCACGCTCCCACGAGGAGCGGGCGATGACGGCGGTCTGGCTCTACGACGTCGAGAACGACGAGCATCACAAGGTCACCGCGGGCATGTTCAACGACAGCCAGCCGACCTTCGACCGCAAGGGTGATTACCTCTACTTCGCCAGCCAGCGGCATTTCAGCCCGACCTACTCGCAGGTGGACAGCAACTTCATCTACGATGACAGCGAGGTGCTTGTCGCCGTCCCCCTCCGCGAGGATGTCGAGTCGCCCTACCTGCTCGAAAGCGATGAGGAGGAATGGGACGAGGATGAAGCGGCCGAGGAAGGCGAAGAAGCCGAGGGGGACGAGGAAGCCGACGACGAAGACGCCGAAGGCGATGAACAAGGCGACGAACAGGACGCCGACAACGGCGAAGGCGACGAGGACGAAGAAGAAGCCGACGTCCCGCGCCACCCCCTGCACGGCGTCTGGGAAGGCTCCGTCACCGGCCTCAAGGACATGCTCGAGAGCGTGGTGCCCCCCGACGCGGGCATCGAGATCTCGGACACCGCTCCCTATACCCTCAACATCGTCGTCGATGAAGAGGGCAACATCTCCGGCACCAGCACCATCGAGATCATGGGCCAGTCCCAGACCGAGGAGCTCGGTGACGTCACCTTCAACGAGGACACCGGCGAGTATCTCGAAATCGATGAAGAGGAAGGCAACCGGTCCGTCATGCGCGGCACGCTCGAGGGCGACACCCTCTCCGGAACCTGGGAGGTCACCGGCATGATGACCGGCTCCGGCACCTGGACCGTCACCCGGACCGAGGAGGAACCGGAGGTCGAGGAAGAGGCGGCCGAGGTCGTCGAGATCGACCTCGAGGGCTTCGAGGCCCGCGCCATCCAGCTCGGCGTCCCCAACGGCACCTTCGGCCAGCTCGCCGTCAACGACAAGAACCAGCTCATCTACGTGCGCCGGGGCAAGGGCATCAAGCTCTTCGACATCGACGACGAGAAGAAGGCCGAAAAGTCCGTCGCGGGCATGGCGATGGGATTCGCCATCTCCGGCGACGGCAAGAAGCTGCTCGTCATCACGCCCCGCGGGGCGCAGATCCAGAACGCCGCCTCCGGCGCCTCCGGCAAGCCCGTCGTCGACGATCCCATGGACGTCATCATCGATCCCCCCGTCGAGTGGAGGCAGCTCTTCCACGACGTCTGGCGCATCTACCGCGACTTCTTCTACGTCGAGAACATGCACGGCGTGGACTGGCCCGCCATGCGCGAGCACTACGCCGCCATGCTCGATGACTGCGTCACCCGCGAGGATGTCAGCTACGTCATCTCCGAGCTCATCTCCGAGCTCAACGTCGGACACGCCTACTACTTCGGCGGAGACGTCGAAGAGCAGGAGTTCCGGCGCGTCGGACTGCTCGGCGTCGACTTCGCCCTCGATCAGGGCGCCTTCCAGATCGCGAAGATCTACGAGGGCGCGCCGTGGGACGTCGACGCCCGCAACCTGCTCCAAGAGCCCGGCGTGGACGTGAAGGAGGGCGACTACCTTCTCGCCGTCAACGGCGTGCCGCTCGACACGTCCGTCGATCCCTGGGCCGCCTTCATCGGGCTCGCCGGCAAGGAAGTCACCCTCACTGTCAGCGAAAAACCCGAAATGGACGACGACGCCCGAACCGTCGTCGTCGAGCCCATGCGCTCCGACATGGAGCTGCGCTACCGCGACTGGATCGAGCGGAACCGCAGGCACGTCGAGGAGATGACTGACGGCCGCGTCGGGTACATCTATGTGCCCAACACCTCGCGCGGCGGGCAGAACGATCTCGTCCGCCAGTATTTCGGACAGCTCGACAAGGACGCCCTGATCATCGACGAACGCTGGAACGGCGGAGGACAGATCCCCACCCGCTTCATCGAGATGCTCAACCGGCCCATCACCAACTACTGGGCGCGGCGCGATGGCCATGACTGGAAGTGGCCGCCGGACGCCCATCACGGGCCCAAGTGCATGCTCATCAACGGCAACGCCGGCTCCGGTGGAGATCACTTCCCCTGGCTCTTCCGCCTCAACGAGCTCGGCAAGCTCATCGGCACCCGGACCTGGGGCGGCCTTGTCGGCATCTCCGGCAACCCCGGCCTCATCGACGGCGGGTATGCCTCCGTGCCCACCTTCGGCATCTACGAGCCGGACGGCACCTGGGCCGTCGAGGGACACGGCGTCGATCCCGATCTCGAGGTCATCGACGATCCCGCCCTCATGGTCGACGGCGGCGACCCCCAGCTCGATGCCGCCATCGAGCTCATGCTCGAAGAGATCGAGGCCGGAAACGTCTTCACCTGGCCCCAGCGCCCGCCGGATCCCGACCGCAGCGGCATGGGCATCCCGGAAGAGGATCAGTAAGCCCCCGCCTCCCGGCCCTCATCGGCCGGACGGTTCACCCCCCTCCTCAAGACCCGGAGTCTACCTCCGGGTCTTTTTCTTCGGCTCATGCCGACCGGTCGGGCGCCGCGGCCGGCGACCGAAGGGAGTCGGCCGTGCCGCACTTCCGAGGGTCGGGTGCCGCTGCCGGCGAGCGCAGCGAGTCGGCAGTGCAGTATTCTCATCAGCCGGGCGCATCGCCGACTCCCTTCGGTCGCTGGCGATGGCACCCGGACGCGCGAGCGCTTCGCGCCTCACCGCTTCTTCAGAAACGCCGTAACCTGCTCGTAGATGAACCGCGCCTGCGCTTCGTTGTCCTCGATGCGATCGATCCACGTGCGCGACCCGTCGCTGAGTTGGGCATCGATGCGGTAGCGCTGGATCGTCCGCCGCATCATGCGCACCGACTCCGTCTCGAAGCGGACGGTCCTGACGGCCGGGCCGGCGAAGCGGCGCGAGCGCGGCGTGGGCAGCGGGCCGTCCACAATCCGCAGCCCGTCCCGCGTCAGCGTGATCCTGCGCACGTTGACGAGCCCGGTGAGGGCGAAGTACCCCACCGGGACGGCCGTCGCGGCGAGGATCCCGGACGTGATGTACCGATGAACCGACACTGGTCCGGACCCCGCCAGCGGCCCCGCCACCCGCGCGACCGCAAAGAAGAGCATCACCGCCGCGAACGGCACCGCCAGCACGTGCCGCGCATTGAGCCACCGCCGGCGGAGCTGCATTCCATCTGCGGTCCGCTCAGCCCCCGCCCCCGCCGGCGCCGTTCTTTCTCGATTCCGTCTGGGCACGGCGGCATTGTCCTCGAAATGCAAGCAGCCTGCATCGTCGCCCGTGACGATCGACCTGGTGCCGCTGCCAGCGACTGAAAGGAGTCGGCAGTGCGAGAGCGCCAGCGCCGCGCGGGATGCGCTCCCGCGATGCCGGCAGCGACTACTGTGAGTAATGCCGCTCAATCACCCCGCGCCACTCTGCGGCCGTGCGGCAGGTGATGAAGGCGGCCTTGACGGCTTCGCCATCCGGGTGGTGCATTGCGAACCTGATGCCGAACTTGCGCATCATGCGCGACGCGGCCCGCTCGCCCCACAACCGCATCGAGAGATCGAAGTGATCGAGCAGCGCGCGGCGCTGTTCGGCCAGCGTCGGCCCTTCCGGGGGCCGGCCTGACATCAACTGCCGCGCCTGGCGGAAGATCCAAGGGTTGCCGATGCAGCCGCGCGCCACGGCCACCGCCGACACGCCCGTCACCTCGAGCATCGCGAAGATGTCGCGGGCGGTCCAGATGTCGCCCGAGCCGAGGATGAGCCGGTCCGGGTGACGCTTCACGAGATCAACCAGGAACTCCCAGCGGCTGGGGCCCTCGTACTTCTGCACGACGGTGCGGCAGTGCACGGTCGCCCAGGCGTAGCCGAGGTCGTAGGCTGCATCGAAGATGCGGTGGAAGTGCTCCGCCTGACGCGGCGAATCGTCGTACGCACGCCGCATCTTGACCGTCAGCGGCACATCCTCCGGCACCGCGCGCCGCACGGCCTCGAGGATCGCGATCGCCTCGTCGGGAGCCGCGAGCAGGTGCCCGCCTCGATTACGCCGACGGATCTTCCGCACGGGGCAGGCGAGGTTCACATCGACCACGTCGTAGTTCATGGTCAGGAGGATCGAAGCGGCCTCGGCCATCTGGCCCGGGTCGGAGCCGATGATCTGGCCGGCGATGGGGTGATCGTGCAGACCCGCTCCGGGAAGAGCGCGGGTCGTCTCCGCGTCCTCGCATCCCGCCGCTTCCGGGCGATTCCGGGGGCCGCCGGCCCCGCCGCGGCTGGCCAGCAGGTCCGGATCCTCGCGGGTGCGGCCCTTGCCGCCTGAGATAAGTGTCTGATCCAGCAGGGCTTCGGTGACGCAATAGGGGCAGCCGTGGCGGCGGGCGACCAGCCGCATCGCCCCATCGGAATACCCGGCGAGGCCCGCCTGGAAGAACGGGGCATCGAAGCCCGGCACGAGCCGACGGAGGCGCTCATCGACCGCCCACCCCCGGGCGATCTCGGCGATCGGCCGGTCGGTTCGATGCTGACCGGGAGGTGATGGGCTCATCTGCACGGACATCACCTGATGATAAGCCCCCGGAAGTAGCCCCGACCCCCGGAATTGGCCCCGGCAACGACGTCCGCAGGCGGCCCGACCCCCGTGTGTGGCAGAAGCCGACGCCGTGGCACACCCGCACCGATCTCATGGAGACCGTGCAGCAGCACCTCG
>JAXHTH010000022.1:0-10897 GCA_034211115.1 Planctomycetota bacterium
GGTGGCTGGCGAAGCGCAGGGTTTCGCCGGCGGCGTGACCGAAGAGCGTCCACGCCGTCCCGCTGAGGGCGAGGCGCTTCAGCGAGGGCGGGGCGGCGGCCCGGACCGGGGCGACGACGGCCCCGTCCGATAGACGCGGATCGACCGCCCCGGCCGGCGTGACGGCGCTGCTCGTGCTCATCAACGCGCATATCGGCTCGTTGCGGGGGCCGCGACGCGCCGGCTGCCCGATCGCGCCTCGCCGGGCGCGGCCGCGCCGGTGCAACCGGTTTCGTCATCCTTATTGGGGCACTTCCACCGCGCCGGCGGTCCAGCCTCCGTCGGCGGGGCGCGGCGCGCCGGTGAGGTCCGTGAACACCCCCGGCACGCGCGCCGCGTGCCCTTCGGCGCCGCTGCCCACGGCCGGCCGATAGTCATCGTCCAGCGTGACGTTCTCGTAGGCCTCGGCCCGCGTTCTTCCGCAGGCGGCCCATTCGGCAATGTCCTTGCATCCCTCAAGGTTCGCCCAGTACGGCCAGAGGTAGTGGTAGACGTCTTCGCCCCAGTCGCAGCCGGCGGGGATGGGCCAGAGGTTGTGGCCGATCTGCACGAAGCCGGACAGATCCTCGTCGAGAATGAACAGGATCGCCTTCTGGTAATCGCCCGTGATGAGCTCCGGCGCGATGAAGAGATTGTTGGCGATGTGAAGCGATTCCGTATCGGTCCCGCAGCGGACGAAACGCCCGCACGTGCCGGGGCAGATCCCCGTGTTGTTGAAGATGCGCAGATCGACGGTGGTGCGCTGCTTCGTCTCGCTGTAGCCGCGCACGGCGATGGTTGAATTGCCCGCGATGGAAATGACGTTGTTGCGGAGAATCACGTGCTCGGCGCCGTGTTCGACCTCGACCGCCGCGGTCTCGGGGAAGCCGACCTTGTCGATGATGTTGCGTTCCGCGACGCAGTGGCGAAACCGATCGCTCGGCGCGCCGCCGCCGTCGGTGTGATCGGGCCCGATGGTCAGGCGACCGTCGGACATCGTGTTGCCGGTGATCCAGGCGTACTCGCCGAGCATGGCCCACAGGCAGCGCTTGGGCGAGTTGGTCAGCTCGTTGTCGGCGATGAGGACGCGATGAATCCCGCCGAAGCGGATGTTGTGCTCGTGCGTCGAGCCGAGGACGACGTTCCCCAGGTGCGTGTGATCCCATCCCTCGCCCCAGAGGTAATAGGCGCGCAGGCCGGTGGCGACGTTGTCGCAGGACAGCACGCCGCGCGGCTGGCGATTGCAGTTGAGGGCGTCGGTGACGTGCCCGAACGAGCAGCGGCGAACGGTGATGTTCTCTCCGCCCACGAAGATGGCGGTGCAGATGTCGCGATCGGGATAGCCGGCGTACTTGGAGGTGAAATGCACATCCTCGATGAGGGCCGCGGCGCACTGATCGGCGCTGAGGGGAAGGATGGCGCCGCCGTCGATGCCGCCCACCCAGCACAGTTCGGGACGATCGCCCTCGCCCCAGGCGCCGAGAGCCCAGTTGCGCCGCGCGATCGAAGACGGGGCGCCGGGGACGCCGAACCGGTCGCCGCGGCGCAGCAGCACGACCATGTCATCCTCGAGCAGCTCCATCGCGCGGGCGAAGGTGCGGATCGGCGCGGCCGGCGATTGCCCGTCGTTGTTGTCGTTCCCGTCGCCGGCGACGTAAAGCCGGGGGCGGGTATCCGGGAAGACGGTGATCGGAGCGGTGAGCTCGGCCTGCCGCCCACACTCGTTGGTGATGCACAGCGTGACCGTGTACTGCCCGGGTTCGTCGTAGACGTGTGCGGCGTTGAAGCCGACGAGTTCGTTGTAGGCGCTGCCCGCGTCCCCGAAGTCCCATTCGTAGTGCGCCGTGAGCGGGTCGCCGACGCCGAGGTCCGAGTCCAAAGCGTGCACGTGCACGGTAAACGGGGCGACGCCCGCGCCGTCGAGCAGCGTGAGGACGGGAATGGGTGCGGGGGCGTCGGGATCGCCCCAGGAGAGGGTCTGCTCCTCATCGGCCTGGCTGCCGTTGTCCCCCCCGCCCTCGTGGGGCATGGCCGGGGCGAGGGCCAGGAGCGAGACCTGCGAACGAGCCGGGCCCGGCGGGCCGGCGTCGACGACGACGGCCAGCACCGGCGCCAGCAGCAACAGCCCGCCGAGTATGCAGCGCACCCTGAGACGATCGGACATGGACCCTTACCTCCACTCGCCGGGCGGCCCCTCCGGGCCGCGGCCCATTGGTGTATCGTCGAGAAGGCGGCCGCGGACCGCAACCGCAAATCGGGGTAGAGACAAAATCCGCCTTCCGCATGGTCTGCGGGCCTGGCACAGGCCGCCTGATCGGGACGAACGGCCCCGCGGGGCGGCCGATTGCGCCGCGTCGGGGGCGGGCCAAGGAATTGGACAAGATAATCCAATTCCCCCGCGCACACGCCCTAAACCTGTGCTACCATTCTGCGCCTCGTAATTGAGACGCGATCTCAGGACCTCCCCGTCCACCGGAGCGTCCGGAGTCAGGAGCGAGCGCGTGGTGTCGGAACACAACACCAGCATCCTCGAGAACCACCCCCCGGCCGTCCCGCTCTGCGAGCTTCGGGAAGGCGACTGCGGGATGGTCTGCGCCCTGCACGAATGCCCTCACCGCGGTCGCGGCGGGCGTTGTCACAAGCATTGCTGCCGCTGCGAGGAATGTGAACTGCTCCGCGCGATGGGCGTGACCGAACACTGCCGGCTGCGCATGTGCCGGCGCGGCCGGCGATGTATCGTGCAGGTGAACGCCACGCGACTGGGCATCTCCAACGCGATCGCGCGGAACATTCTCGTGTCGCCGATCGCGAGCAAACCGTAGTCCGAGCCCCGCCGGCCGATCACGCGATGACCGCTGCGCCGAACGACGCCACCGCATCCGCGCCCGCCCACGACCCCGCCCCGGTCGCGGCCGCCCCGGCCTGCTTCGGCATGCTGGGCAATCCCAACACGGGCAAGACGACGCTGTTCAACCGCCTGTGCGGCATCCGGGCGAAGACGGCGAACTTCCCGGGCAGCACGGTCGAGGCGCGCATCGGCAACGTCACCATCGATCATCAGCTCGGGCGCATCGTCGATCTGCCCGGCGTGTACGCGCTGCACCTGGATCGTCCCGAGTCGCGGGTGTGCCGGGAGTATCTCGCGGGCGACATCTCCCTCGGCCCCCCGCCGGAGGCGGTGGTGATCGTCGCCGACGCGATGAATCTCCAGCGCAATCTCGTGTTCATCGCCCAGGCGCTGCAGGAAGGCCTGCCCGCGGTGGTGGCGGTGAACATGACGGATCTCGCCGCCCGCGCCGGCCTGAGGATCGACACCGACGAACTGGCCGGCCGGCTCGGCTGCCCCGTCGTTTCCGTCAGCGCCCGGTCCGGGCGCGGCGTGGATCGGCTCGTGCAGGCGATGCGGCGGCCGGTGCGCAGCACGATGTCATTCCCCGACCCCCGCGATTCGCTGGGAGCGTGGAACTGGGCGGAGGAGGTGTACGAGGACTGCGTGCATCGCGATCCCGCCCTGTCGGCGGCGAGCGATGCCCTGACCGACCGACTGGACCACGTGCTCACCCATCCCGTGCTCGGGCTGCTCGTCTTCGCGGCGGTCATGACCGGGCTGTTCTACACGATCTTCTCCCTTGCCGGCGTGCCCATGGAGCTGATCGAGCTTCTGCTCGGACGGCTGGGTGGCGCCGTCGGCGCGCTGCTGCCGCAGGGGGCTCTTCACGATCTGGTCGTGGACGGGATCATCGGCGGCATCGCCGGCACGCTCGTCTTCCTCCCCCAGATCTGCCTGCTGTTCTTCCTCATCAGCCTGCTGGAGGACACCGGCTACCTCGCGCGGGCGGCGTTCGTCCTCGATCGCATCATGCGCCGCTTCGGGCTCCCCGGGCAGGCGTTCGTGCCTCTGCTGTCGGCCCACGCGTGCGCGATCCCCGCCATCATGTCGGCGCGACTGATTCCCGATCGGCGTGATCGCCTGGCCACGGTACTGGTGGCCCCGTTCCTGAGCTGCTCGGCGCGCCTGCCCGTCTACGTATTGCTGGTGGGGATCCTGTTCGGCGATCGACCGCTGGCGGCGGGACTGGCCTTCGCCGGCTGCTACGTGCTGGGAGCGACGGCGGCGCTGCTCACCGCCCTGCTGGCACGGCACACGGTCCTTCGCGGACCGTCGCGGCCGATGGTCCTCGAACTGCCCACCTACAAGATCCCTTCGCTGCGCACCGCCCTGCTCGTGATGGTCGACCGGGGATGGTTGTTCCTGCGCAAAGCGGGCACGGTGATTCTGGGCATCTGCATCGTCCTCTGGTGGCTCAGCGCGTATCCGAAGGCGCCCGAGCCGTCCGAGGCGACCGCGCTTCGCGACCGGGGCGAGGCGCTGATCGACTCCGAACCGCAGGAGGCGAGGGCGATGATCGAAGAGGCGGATCAGATCGCGACCGAGCACGCGCTGGCCCACAGCTTCGCCGGTCGTATCGGCCACGGCGTGGCGCCGCTGTTCGAGCCCATCGGGCTCAACTGGCAGTTGACGGTGGGCGTCATCACCAGCTTCGCGGCGCGCGAGGTCTTCGTCTCGACCCTTTCGGTGCTCTTCGCCGGCGCCGACGACGTGGAGGATGCGGCGGTGCTGGAGCGGATACGCAGCGCGAAGCGCGAGGACGGATCGCCGCTCTTCACGACGGCGACGGCGGCGAGCCTGCTCGTGTTCTTCGTCCTCGCCATGCAGTGCCTGCCCACGCTGGCGGTGACCGCGCGCGAGGCCGGCGGCTGGCGCTGGGCGCTTCTGCAACTGGGCTACATGAGCGGCGTGGCCTACCTCGCCGCCTTCATCACCTATCTGAGCCTGGGAGGCGGCGGCTGACATGCCCTTCCGAGACTGGCAATTCTGGCTCGTCACCGCCCTGATGGCCCTCAGCGCCTGGCGCCTGGCCCGTCTGTTCATCCCGACAAGGCGGTCACGCAGGACAAAGGGCAAGCGCGCCACGCTGACGATCGAGGGAGGGTCGCTGTGATGTCGGACGTCCTCGCTGAGACGGTGGGGACGGACATCGCCCCCGCCCCCTGCGCGCGGGAGGTCGGGGCCGCCCGGCTGCGTGACGCACGGCCGGGCGGCCGTGCCACCGCGCTGCTCCCGCCGGCGCGGAGTGCTGTGGCACATGCTCCTGAGAGGGGTGTCAGAACCGCTTGTGCACGGGTCGGTCGGCGGGGGGCTTGACGCCCATCACCGCCCGCATCAGCTTCAGATCCGCCGGCGTGGTGACCTTGAAGTTGCGCACGTCCCCCTCCACCGCGTGCACCGGCTCGCCCAGCCGCTCGACGAGCGAGGCGTCATCCGTAACGCCTGAGAGATCGTCGGCCGCGTAGGCGCGGCGCAGCAGATCGGCGCGGAAGACCTGCGGCGTCTGGATCTCCACCAGGTTCTCCCGATCGATGGTCTCGACGACCTGGCGGGCCTTGACCGTCGCCTTGCCGACATCGCCGAGGATGGCATCGGCGATGGCATCGTCTTCCTCGGGCGTGATCTCCTCCACGTCCGCGGAAAGGCGCTTGATGGTCGCGTTGATCTCGAGTGCGGGGACGACGGCGTCGAGCACTTCCGCGGCCTCGAAGACGCGATCGAGCAGCGCCTTGTCGGCGCCGGGCCGGGCCGCGTCATGAACGGCGATGTGCGTGACATCCTCCGGGACGTTCTCCAGGGCCGCCTTCACCGTCTCCCAGCGATGGGTCGTTCCGCCGGGCACGACGGCCGCGCCGTGAAAGCCCAGGGTGGCTCCGTAGCGCTCGCGAAAGGCGTTGTATTCCTCCGGCGGCTCGGGCGGGCCGGCCACGATGATCTTCCGCACCTCATCGCGCTTGGCGAACAGCTCGACGGTCCGGATGAGCAGGGCCCGGCCGCCCAGGTCCTGGGCGAGCTTGTCGGACTCGCCGAAGCGTCGGCTCCGGCCCGCGGCGGGGATGATCACGCACACGTTCATCGACAGACTCCCTTTCGGCAGAAGTCGTCAATGGTAGTGTGTGCGGCGAGGCCCGGGCGGGATCAGCGGCCGCGGTGGCTCACGCGGCGATCCCCGTCTCGCGGGCGAGGTCGAAGAGGGGCGTCTCGGCCCCGTCGCCGCGTCGGCAGATGATCTGCCGCCGCCCGCCCCACTCGATCCGCAGCGGCCCCTTCACGTCCCCGTCGAAGGCGAATTCGCGGCCGGCGATCCGCAGCCGCGATTTGGACCAGATCGCCTTGTTCACCAGCAGTTGCACGGTGCGCGCGTCGGGAATCCGCTCCGCGAGTTCGGCGCGTTTCTGCCCGCACCGGTCGATCGCGTGCTGAAGGCGTGTGATCCTGTTCTGGACGGCGGTGACGTGTCTCATCGCCCCGCCGGCGCCGCTCCCGTCGCCGCCCTCGCGCAGTCGCTCCAGCTCGGCGCGGAAGGCGAGGATCATCTGATCGAGCCGATGCACGTGCACGGCGACGAGGGGTACCTCGCCCAGCACGAGCAGGGTGGGGGTGCCGCCCGGCGAGCCGAGGGTGGCGATCTCCGCGGGCCCGGTCACGATGACCCGACCTCCCACGATCGCCCCCTGGCTGCTGCTGAGGCTCTTGCCCACGATCAGCTCGCAGTCCATCAATTCCCGACGAACGAAAAGGTGGCCGCGCACGCGCCCGCGGACATTGTTCAGGTAGCCCACGTGGGCGTCTCCGCCCACGAGGATCTGTCCTCGGTCCTTGGCCGCCATGCCTCGTCGGCAGTGGAAGTCCCCGCCGGTGATGACGGTCGCCCCCTCGACGAGTCCATCGACGGCGAGATTCTCCGTGGCCTTGACCACGAAGCGATCCCGCACGCCTTCACGCACGTGCACCGAACCGTCGAAGTCGATGTTGCCCGTCGAGAAGTCGACGTACTCGGGAACCTCCATCAGACGCGCGATGGCGAGCGTGCGATCGTTGAACTCGAGCACGCCGGCGGTCTGGGCGATCACGTGGCCGTCGTCATCCACGGTGAGGGACTCGTCGATGCGCACGTCCACCGCCTTCCCCGGTCGGGCGGTGAGCGCCGCGCCGGTGACATCCTGTCCATCCTCGCCCGTCGTGGGCGCGATGAGGGTGGCGACATGATCCCCGGCACGCACGCCGATATATGACACCTGGCTGTAGAAGTCGACGGGCGCCTTCGGATCGTCCGGCTCGGCGGGCACCGCCTCCTCGTTCGGATCGAAGCCGGGCATCCACTCCAGGCGCCCGTCCTTCCCGTCGACGGGCGGCGTGGACCGGGCGATGATCTCCTCGATCCGGCGCGGATCGTCCCGGAAGCTCTCGACGAGTTGCTCGACCAGCCCGTGGTTCTCCTCATCGAGAATCACCCCGCGCTCACTGATGCAGCGCGTGACCAGGCCGACCTCCAGCGCATCGGGATCGAACCGCTCGGGGATGATGACCGACGCCTCGGACCGATCGGCGGAGATCTTCAGGTCGATGCTCGGCGCGCCGGCGGACTCGGGGCGCTCCCGGGGCTGATCGACCTCTGGCGGGTTGTCGTCCGGCGTGGAGTTCATGCCGTGTGCCTGCGGAACGTGATCGGGCGCCGGGATCGGGGGCGCCACTCGAGCGGGGGAGCCGCTCAGGCCGCCTCGAACCGGGTGAGCATGTCGGCCACCCGCTCGCTGAGCGTCTCGGGCGTAAACGGCTTGACGATGTAATGATTGACGCCGGCCTCGATGGCCTCGAGGACGCTGGACCGCTCCGCCGTCGACGACACCATGATGATGGGGGTTTTCCGCCCCCGCTCGCGATAGGTTCTCACGAAGGTGATGGCGTCCATATCCGGGGCGAGGTCGCCGCTGAGGATGATGAGCTGGGGCGGGCAGGACGCGACCTTGCTCAGGGCGTCGGCCCCGCTGGACGCCTCGTCGATGTCCTCGTGGCCGGCCTGGCGCAGGATCTCCCGCTGATGTTGCCGCATCGTCCGCGAATCGTCGACAAGCATGATCCGCATGCTGCGCCTCCTGAGCCGACGCACGGCCCGCGTCGACGCCGGGGCCGAAGTGACACGACCGATAAGTCGCCCGCGATCATGGCGGAGTCGAGGCCCCGCTCGGCGCCGGGGCCGGAACGCTCGTTTTGTTATCGTCCAGGCGCGTCGATGACTTGACCCCAACGGGCCGCCTGCTTCCTCACCGCTGCGCCCGCTCCCCGCCGGCCGAACCCCCCGGCGGGAGTACGCGCGCGATCACGGTCAGAGGCTGGGAATGATCGGCCTCGCTGGCGGCGAAGAACCGGACCTCTCCGTACAGCAGGCCCCGGACCTCCGCCCGCGGCGTCACCTTCACACGGCAGGTGATGCGATCCTCCACCCGATCCAGCGAGGTCAGCTCCGCCTCGAACTGCCCGGATTCGGAACGCACCGCGCCGATCGTGTCGTTGGGCTTCTGCGACCCGAGCCATTCCAGCTCGACGTCGAACTCGGCCGACTCGCCCGGGCGCAGCTCGCCGAGGAGGACCCGCTGCTTGGAGAGAAGCCACCGCCGATCGCCCAGCGGCTCCGGAAGCGTGCAGGGATAATGGCGCACGAAGACATCCACCAGCGGCGCGTCGGGATGATCCGTCTCGATCACCCACCACTTCGGCATGCGGTTGCCCTCCGCATCCTCGCACGTCATCGGGTCGTACATCGACATGTCCCAGTCGAGCAGGTAGCCGGACTGCGGCCCGCTCGAGGCCGGGTCGAAGTCGTTGGCGTAGACGGGCGGCTCGCCGTTGACGGCCAGCACCCGGAACGGCCGGCCGTCCCGCGCGTGCACGCCCACCACGCCCGTCACCTGTTCGGAGAGATTGAAGAACGGCGGCTCGACGCGAATGGGGCCGGCCACGTCGGCGATCAGCTTCACCGCCATCGGCCCGTACGCGCGGTACCCCTCGAAGAGGAATCGGATCTCGTTGCGCCGCGTGCCCTGCGGCGAGCCGGAGTCGACCACCGCCGTCAGCTCGATGCTCTCACCGGCGGGGATCGTCCGGCCGCTCAGATCCTCGACCGTCGTGCACTGGCAGTCCGGCCGCATGGCGAGGATCTTCAGCGGTTCGTCGCCCGTGTTGCTGATCCGCACCGTGCCGCGCATTTCCGTGTCGGGGCTGATGGTGCCGAAGTCGAGCTGGGGCGGGTCGAACACCACGGGCGGCTTCTCCGCCGCCTCCGTCTCCGGCCGCCTGGGCAGGTCGCGGCTCCGCGCCGGCTCGCGCAGCGTGTCCACCACGATCGACGCCACCCGCTCGGCCTGCTCCCAGTTCTCCATCTCGCTTTCCGCGCGGAGGCGATCGGCGACGACCTCGGCGATCCGATCGATCTGCTGCGGGGCCAGCTCGCGTCCGGCGGGCGGCCCCGCGCCCGGCGCGAGGCCGACCGCGTCCGGCTCGCCCTCGTCTTCGCCCAGCTCCCCCGCGATTCCCCAGCCGAGCACGAACCCGATGGCCAGGAGAAGAACCGCCCCCACCAGCAGGGCGAGCGATGTTCCGGCACTGACCCCCGGCCGAGACGATGTCCTGCGGAAGTGATTCATTGACGGCTCCTTGCGGGTCCCCGCCAGACTATAGCCGCACGCGGGTCGCCGGTCAGCAAGGGACGCGCCGGGCGCGTCGGCCCGTCGCCGATTCGGCAATCGGCCGCGCCCCGCCCGCGGGATGATTGACCTCCCCCGGAAGTGGGGTGATGATGGTGGACCTCCGCAGCCGGAGTGGCGGAATCGGCAGACGCGCCGGATTCAAAATCCGGTCCCCGAAAGGGGGTGAGGGTTCGAGTCCCTCCTCCGGCATTCGGCGCCCCCGGAAGTGGCCGCGCGGTGCTTTGGGCGCGTGAAAACGCCCGTCCGGAGACGGGCGTTGCGGTCTTCCTGCGGATGAGCGGGAGGCGACGCGGGTCCGCCGCCGACTCGATCACGGCCCCCAGTTGCCCAGCAGGGCGAGGAGGTCGGCGGCGTCGACGACGCCATCACCATCGAAGTCGGCCGGGTGATCCTCGTTGGGCCCCCATGCCCCGAGCAGTTCGAGCAGGTCGGCGGTGTCCACGTCCCAGTCACCGTCGACATCGCCCAGGGCATTCAACTGGAGGTCGAACTCGGCATCGCCGTCGGCGCCGCCCCAGGTGCTCCCAACCACGTACGCCTCCGCGCGAAGGATATAGATTATGGACTGCTCCAGATCGACGGGCTCGTGGAACTGAACCGTTGCCTCCTCCTCGCTGTACAGCTCCACCTCGAAGAGCACTTGCTGATCGACGTCAAGCAGCTCGACGCGGCTCTTGACCGGATACGGATCGCCGCCAAGGGGCATCTCAATCGCTACCTGTCCGGACAGGAGCGCGGACTCATCGTACGGCGCGCCGAGCACGAGCTCGTAGATGCTCTCTCCGATCCCATGGGAATCGTTGTAGTAGCCTCCCACGCCGGCCCCGTGGGCCGAGCCCTCGGCCCGGACGTCCGTGTGCTCGACAAAGGAATGCTGGGATGCGGTGGCGTTGCCGCTACCGCAGTGGGCGCTGATGAAGTTGTCGTACGGCGAGAAGTCCGGCGCTTGATCGAAGTCCTCTTCCTCGCACCCCGTGTAGTTGTTCGCCGCCTTCGCCCAGAGCGTGCGGGTCTGGAGCAAGGGCACCACGCCGGTCTCTCCGGGCCAGTAGCATTCATCGGCGATCCCGTCGCCGTTGAGATCCTCGCTGTAGCCGGAGGCGATGTCGCACTCGTCGGGAATGCCGTTGTGGTTGCAGTCCCAGCTCGTCAGGTCGGCGATGTCGCACTCGTCGGGAACGGCGTTCTCGTTGCAGTCCTCGCTGGTGCCGTCGGCGATGTCGCAATCGTCGGGGATGCCGTTCCCGTTGCATTCCCGACAACTGCGAGACGGATTGCAACG